>JAVBSR010000167.1:0-29872 GCA_031556715.1 Cellulomonas sp. | reverse complement strand
GGTTCTGCCTGGGTGTGGGGCGGGGGGGTGGTTCCTCTCTTCCTGTGTTTAGTTCCCTCTTCCGCCTCCCCAAGTCACGACAGAAGACTCGAACCCCTCACGAGCGCACGAACCCGGTCGGCCGCTGCGGCAGGGTCTTCGTGCTCCCAGACGCGCACCACGGTCCAACCAGCCTCGGCCAGCACCCGGTCGGTGTCACGGTCCCGGGCCTGGTTGGCCGACAGCTTCGTCGTCCACCAGGCGCTGTTCGACCGCGGCTGCGTGCCGTGCTCAGGGCAGCCGTGCCAGAAGCACCCGTCGACGAACACCGCGACCTGCACCCTGGTGAACGCCACGTCGATCGTCCGACGACGCTGCCCCGGCACCGGAAACCCGACCCGGTAGCGTAACCCTCCGGCGTGCAGCGCCCGGCGCAGCGCCAGCTCGGGCGCCGTGTCCCGACGCGCGGCGACAGACATCCGGCGCGAGACCCCCTCCGACGATGCCCCCGGGTGCGCGGGGACCCGCTGCGGCACCGGCGGATCGGCCATGGCCCGATCCTGCCACGCTCGACGAACACCCGAGCAGGGCCAGCCTCTGGTCGCCGACTGCCCGGACTCTGTCGCACCGGCCGCCAGAGCTCCCGACGACGCCGCACCGGAAGACTGGACGCCTGGCGGCCGGTAGTTCACGGGTTGAACCGGACCTCGACCACGTCGCGGTCGCTCAGATGCGCGGCGACCCGAGTCGCTTGCCACCATCGTCGGCGAGGGGTCTTGACGGTTCACTTTCATGTTGGAAGCGTTCATGCATGAGCATTTTCATCACCTGCCCGGTCGAGAGCGTCGAACGGGCCACTGCCTTCTACACAGCCCTCGGCTGGAAGCTCAATGCCGAGATGTCCAACCAGGGCGTGTCGTGCTTCGCGATCGCGTCCGACCAGTACGTCATGCTCGGCAGCCGCGAGATGTACGCGAGCGTCGGCGCCACCGAGGAGATGGTCGGCGGACCCGACACTCCCTCCAAGGTGACCGTGTCATTCGACCTCGGCAGCCGTGAGGCTGTCGACGAGCTGGCGGAGCGCGCCGCTGCCGCCGGCGGCCGCATCGGAGACACCGACGACTACCCGTTCATGTACCAGCGCCAGTTCGACGACCCGGACGGCTACCACTACTCGCCGTTCTGGATGAAGCCGGACGACACCACGAACGAGTGAGCGGCCGCTCCCACCCCCTGACCGACCGCGGCCTTGCTCTGCGCGAGGTGATCGATTCGCTGCGAGCGTGGGGCGCCAAGAGTTCCACCGGCTGGGTACCTAGCTGTGGCGGAACTCCACGAAGTCGCCGTCTGCCATGACGTAGTCCTTGCCCTCGATGCGGGCCTTGCCGGCGGCGCGCGCGGCAGCGACGGACCCGGCGGCGACGAGGTCGTCGTAGGAGATGACCTCGGCCTTGATGAAGCCTTTCTGGAAGTCGGTGTGGATCACCCCGGCCGCCTGGGGTGCGGTCCAGCCGACGTGGATGGTCCAGGCCCGGGCCTCCATGGGGCCGGCGGTCAGGTAGGTCTGCAGGCCGAGGGTGTGGAAGCCGACCCGGGCCAGCTGGTCCAGGCCGGACTCGTCCTGCCCGTTGGCGGCCAGCATCTCGGCGGCTTCGTCGGGTTCCAGCTCGACGAGCTCGGCCTCGAACTTGGCGTCCAGGAACACGGTGTCGGCCGGGGCGACCGAGGCCCGCAGGCCGGCCTGCGCCGCGTCGTCGGCCAGCCCGGCGTCGTCGGTGTTGAACACGTAGATGAACGGTTTGGCGGTCATGAGCTGCAACGGCGCCAACGCTGTCAGGTCGGCGGACGACCCGTGCAGCGGGGTGCCCGCCGACAGCAGCTCGTACGCCCCCTGGGCGGCTGCGAGCAGTGCCGGCTCCGCCTTCTTGGCCCGTACCTCTTTCTCCAGGCGGGGCAGGGCTTTCTCGACGGTCTCCAGGTCGGCCAGCACCAGCTCGGTGTGGATCGTCTCGATGTCGGAACGCGGGTCGACCGTACCGTCCACGTGAACGACATCAGGGTCGACGAACGCCCTGGTCACCACACAGATCGCGTCAGCCTCCCGGATGTTGGCCAGGAACTTGTTGCCCAGCCCCTCACCCTGGCTGGCACCACGCACGATCCCCGCGATGTCGACGAACGACACCGTCGCCGGGACGATACGCCCCGAGCCGAAGATCTCGGCCAGGCGGGCCAGGCGCGGGTCGGGCAGCGGCACCACCCCGACGTTCGGCTCGATCGTCGCGAACGGATAGTTCGCCGCGAGCACGCTCGCCCTGGTCAACGCGTTGAACAGGGTGGACTTGCCGACGTTGGGCAGGCCGACGATGCCGATGGTGAGTGCCACGGGCCCCGAGTCTAAGCTGTGCGGACAGCCAGATCACCCGGCCGTCTCTCGCCTGAGACCCGTTCGGCATCCCCGCACCCCGTCGACGTCAGTGTCGACCAGGCCGACCCGGCGGCGGCCACGACCAGAACCGCCGTCCGCGGCACGACCGACCAGAACCGAGCCCGGGTGACACCGGGGGTGGTCTGTCGCAACGCCGGACCCGCGAAACGGCCAGTGTGGGCGCCCGCCGTTACCATTCGAGTCGTGACCGACCTGACGGACGAGCGGCTGCGGACGACGCTCGCTGCTGTCGCGCCGGGCGGCGACCTGCGCGACGGTCTGGAGCGGATCCTGTGGGGCCGCACCGGTGCGATCGTCGTGCTCGGTGTCGACCCGGTGGTCGAGTCGATCTGCTCGGGCGGGTTCGTGCTGGACGTGGAGTTCTCCGCCACCCGCCTGCGCGAGCTGGCGAAGATGGACGGTGCGGTCGTGGTCAGCGCCGACCTGTCGCGGATCGTGCGGGCCAACGTCCAGCTGCTGCCCGACCCGTCGATCGCCACGTCGGAGTCGGGCACCCGGCACCGCACGGCCGAGCGCGTCGCCAAGCAGACCGGGTTCCCGGTCATCTCCGTGTCCGCGTCGATGCGGATCATCGCCCTGTATGTCGCCGGGGTGCGGCACGTGCTGGAAGACTCCACGACCATCCTGTCGCGGGCCAACCAGGCCCTGGCGACGCTGGAACGGTACAAGGCCCGGCTGGACGAGGTGTCCGGCACCCTGTCCGCCCTGGAGATCGAAGACCTGGTCACGGTGCGCGACGTGGCCGCCGTGGTGCAGCGCCTGGAGATGGTGCGCCGCATCACCGACGAGATCGACGGGTACGTCGTGGAGCTGGGCACCGACGGACGGCTGATGTCGCTGCAGCTCGACGAGCTGGTCGGCGGGATCGGGGCCGACCGCGAGCTGGTGATCCGCGACTACGTCGACACGTCCCGGCGGGAGGTGCCTGCGGTGCTCGCCGAGCTGGCCGAACTGGACTCCACCCAGCTGCTGGACCCGGTCCGGATCGCCCGGGTGCTGGGGGTGCCCGGCGGCAGCGACACCCTCGACGCACCGGCCACCGCCCGCGGCTACCGGTTGCTGGCGAAGATCCCGCGGCTGCCCCGGCACCTCACCGAACGGCTGGTGCAGCACTTTGGCGGCCTACAACGCCTGCTCGCCGCGTCGATCGACGAGCTGATGGCCGTCGAAGGGATCGGCGAGCAGCGGGCCCGGTCGGTGCGGGAAGGACTGTCACGGCTGGCCGAGACCTCCATCCTGGAGCGTTACGCCTAGCCCACCTGGTCGAGCGGCGCCTGGTCGGCACCGCCGGCCTGGTCTGCGCCACCAGCCTGGTCTGCGCCACCGGCCTGGTCTGCGCCACCAGCCTGGTCGGCACCGCCGGACTCGTCCTGCCCCGACGCCACCGCCGGGTCGGACGGGGGTGCGTCCACGGTGAAGGCCGCCTGGGCCGTCTGCGCCCCGCCGACCGTGAACGACGCCTGGTAGGTGCCCGGGTGCGGCGACGGCAGATCGGCCGGACACCCCTGCGCTGAACGGTTCAGGTTCCATGCGAACTGGCGGGTGTCCGACTCCCCGGCCGCCAGCAGCAGGGTGCGGTCGCCGTCGGCCGGGCAGTCCTGGTTCGACCAGACACGGTCGTCGCCCGAGGTGACGACGATCTGCCGGTGGGCGTCGTCGGCCTCGACCAGGCAGGCGTCGGTGCCGATGTTGTCGATGGTGAGGTTGAAGCTGGGGCTGACCCCGGAAGGGAAGGTCTGGGCTGCGGGCACGATGGCCAGCCGCAGCAGGCTCGGGTCACAGCTGTCGACCCCGCTGGAGGAGGTGGCCGTCGGCTGCGCCCCCGAGGCCGACGACCCGCGCAGCGCCGGGACCGCCCAGCTGAGGAAGGCCTTGGCTCCCAGGACGATCCCGGCGGCGACCGCACCGACGACGACGAGCGCCAGCGTCCGTCGCACCCAGTACACACGAGCCGGCAGCCGTTGGTTCGTCATCGTTCCGTCGTGTCCTCGCTCCGCTCCCGCACCCTCGACCGGCCGGACAGAACAAACGAGCTTGCTCTGCTCGCCTCGGTCGGGTGCTCGAGCCTGTCCTTGCCAGGTCGCCCCACGTCCACGGTAGGCCGCCTTCTGCTAGACCGAGGGACGCAACGCCGGGTTTGCCCCGATTTGGGGTGCCATGCCATCCGGCGCAGAGGAGCGACGTGCCTGGTGAGAGCGCTGGTGCACCTGGAGTCAGGGCTCGAGGCGCGAGGCCTCGCCGACGACGAGCGCAGCCCGGACCTGCCGGAGGGTAGGGAAAGATCTGGGCGATGTACCCGTGGGACGAAAGTCCCGGATACTTCTGCGCAGACGCCTACGTGCTGCACCCGTCCTTCCTGTAGCGTACACGAACTCGATGTACAGCATCGGGTGATCCCCCTACGTGACCCTCACGCCGTGACAACAGCACGAGCCTGAGCGGGCGCCACGATCCATCGAAGGGAGACCCACCATGGCAGACAACCTGACTGACCTTGATCAGCTGTCTGAGTACCAGAAAGCCCAAGACTCACAAGAGTTCCGAGACCTGCGCCGACGTTTTCGGGTCTTCGTCTTTCCGATGACGGCGGCCTTCCTTGTCTGGTACTTCACGTACGTCCTGCTCGCCAACTATGCCCACGACTTCATGAACCAGCACGTGAAGTTCCTGTGGATCGACTTCGGGGCGATCACCGTCGGATTCCTCCTGGCCTTCGGCCAGTTCATCACCACGGGTCTCATCACCTGGGCCTACGTGCGGTGGACCAACAAGCAGTTCGACCCTGCCGCCGACGCCCTGCGCGAGCAGATCGAGGCCAAGCTCGAAGGGAACGCGTCATGATGACGATCTTGCCCGCCGCTGTCGACACCGACACCGGCAACCCGGCCATCAACCTGAGCATCTTCGGCATCTTTGTGGCGATCACCCTCTTCATCGTGCTGCGGGTGTCACGCTCGGGGAACAAGTCAGCCGCCGACTACTACACCGGTGGACGCTCCTTCACGGGGACCCAGAACGGCACCGCGATCGCGGGCGACTACCTGTCGGCCGCCAGCTTCCTCGGGATCTGCGGCGCCATCGCCTTCTACGGGTACGACGGCCTGCTGTACTCCATCGGCTTCCTGGTCGCGTGGCTCGTCGCCCTCTTGCTGGTGGCCGAGCTGCTGCGCAACGTCGGCAAGTTCACCATGGCCGACGTCCTGTCGTTCCGCCTCAAGCAGCGCCCGGTCCGGATGGCCGCTGCGCTGTCCACCCTGGCCGTCGTGTTCTTCTACCTGCTGGCCCAGATGGTCGGCGCGGGCGGTCTGGTCCAGCTGCTGCTCGGCGTCTCGGGCGACACCGCCAAGGCCATCGTCGTGGCCGTCAGCGGCGCCCTCATGATCGCCTACGTGCTCATCGGCGGGATGAAGGGTACGACCTGGATCCAGATCATCAAGGCCGTGCTGCTCATCGCCGGTGCCGGCATCATGAGCGTCGCCGTGATGACCAAGTTCGGGTTCAGCCTCTCCGACCTCATCCACGGCGCGATGGAGACGACCGGCAACCCGAAGCTGGACCAGCCCGGCCAGAAGTACACCAACCCGCTCGACTTCCTGTCCCTGGGGTTGGCGCTCGTGCTGGGGACCGCTGGTCTGCCGCACGTCCTCATGCGGTTCTACACCGTGCCCACCGCCAAGGAGGCCCGGAAGTCGGTCGTGTGGGCCATCGGCCTCATCGGCGGCTTCTACATCTTCACGCTGATCCTCGGCTACGGTGCCGCCGCGCTGGTCGACCCTGAGCTGCTGGCCGCCAAGGGCGAGAACGCAGCTGCACCGCTGCTGGCGCTGGAGCTCGGTGGCGAGTTCCTCATGGCAGCGATCTCGGCGGTGGCCTTCGCGACGATCCTGGCGGTGGTGGCCGGTCTGACGATCACCGCGTCGGCCAGCTTCGCGCACGACATCTACGCCAACGTCATCAAGAAGGGCACCATCGATCCCGACAAGGAGGTGGTCATCGCCCGCTGGACGGTCGTCGCCATCGGCGGGCTCGCGATCGTCGGCGGGATCTTCGCCCAGGGCCAGAACGTGGCGTTCCTGGTGGCGCTCGCCTTCGCCGTCGCCGCCAGCGCCAACCTCCCGACCATCATCTACTCGCTGTTCTGGAAGCGGTTCAACACCTCCGGAGCCCTGTGGAGCATGTACGGCGGCCTGATCTCGACGATCCTGCTGATCATCTTCTCCCCGGTGATCTCCGGCAAGGCGAACGGGAAGTCGATGATCACGAACCCGGACATCGACTTTGCCATCTTCCCGCTCGAGAACCCTGGCATCGTGTCGATCCCGCTGGCGTTCATCCTCGGTATCGTCGGTACCTACATCGGGCAGAAGTCCGACACCCGCAAGCAGGCCGAGATGGAGGTCCGCTCTCTCACCGGTGCCGGTGCGGAGAAGGTCGCCGCCGATCACTGACGGCGATCACTGACTGGCCTGGTCGGCCGCTCCTGCGCCCCCATCACCGTTCCGTGGTGGGGGCGCAGCGCGGTCGAAGGCACAGCGCGGTCGAAGGCACCGTGCCGTCGAACCTGTATTCCCGGGCGACGATGCCGCGAGGGCGGCGTCAGCCCTGCACCTCCTTGCGCACGACGACCGCGAGTGGTTCCACCGTCGCCGCCACCGCGTCGGCGCACGCACCTGGCACACACAGAGAGAGCAGCGTTCATGGACCAGCCCGTGTTCGACTCGCACCTGCACATCATCGACCCCGCCTACCCGTTGGTCGCGAACGACGGCTACATCCCCGAGCCCTTCACCGTCGCCGACTACCAGCGCCGCATCGACGGCCTGGGGATCGGGGGCGGGGCCGTCGTGTCGGGTTCGTTCCAGGCGTTCGACCAGAGCTACCTCGTCGCGGCGCTGCGCGCTCTGGGTCCTTCTTACGTCGGGGTGACCCAGATTCCTGGCGACACCTCCGACGAAGAGATCCTCGCCCTGGCCGAGGCCGGGGTCCGCGCGGTCCGGTTCAACCTTCGCCGTGGAGGCTCGGCCAGCCTCGACGACCTCGACAGCCTGTCGCGTCGCGTCCACGATCTGGCAGGCTGGCACGCCGAGCTCTACGTCGACGCCCGTGACCTGGGCGACCTGGCCGACCGTGTCGCGGCGTTGCCGGCGGTCTCCGTGGACCACCTGGGACTGCACCAGGACGGCCTCGGCCACCTGCTGCGGCTCGTCGAACGCGGGGTCAAGGTCAAGGCCACCGGCTTCGGGCGGATCGACCTCGACCCGTCGGCGGCGATCGCCGCGATCATGAAGGTCGATTCCACCGCGCTCATGGTCGGCACCGATCTGCCCTCCACCCGGGCCCGTCGCCCCTTCGAGGACGACGACCTCGAGATCATCAGGCGAGCCCTCGAGCCTGAGCAGGTGCCAGCGGTGCTGTGGGACAACGCCGCCACGTTCTACCTCCACGCGCGGCAGGGGTGACGTCAGAGGGTCACGGTGTCCCAGGTTGGCCGACACCCTGAACCCCTTCGACGCCGTCGGCGGTGAGCCGACGCTCGGCAGTGTCCTGACGACCTGGCCCGGTGCGCTCCGCCCACCGACGAGCCGAGAGCAGAGGAGTGGGGAACCGCGGCAGGCCACGTCGTCCGCAGTGATGGCGGTGACGCCCTCGCAGGAAACGCCTAGCCAGAGCACCGTCCCCCGAGCCCGTCCCGCACCGTTCGGCGGCGCCACCAGGGGTGATGCACCGTTCCGGCCGGCCGTGTCCGTGGGTCGGGCATGTCGAATGGGTTGCCGCCCGCGCCGGCCAGCCTCGTCGCCGGCTCGTATTCTGGTACGTCGTGTCTCGTCGTCGAACCGACGGGACGCGCGCGGGACTGCCGGCGGACGACGGCAGGGGTTCGGTGCCCCCGCGTCAGCGCGACACAGGCCGTCTCACGCCGCGAAGACGAAAGCGAGAACTGCTATACGGCACGCTGGTGATGGGATACCGTGCGACAGCTCGGCACTCGCGCCGGGCGGGACCCCACAGGGAGTGTCATGTCCACCAACCAGCCCGCGGCCAAACCCCCGGCCATCGCGGACCCAGGCCCGCTCGGCCTGGCGGCGTTCGCCCTCAGCACCTTCGTCCTGTCCCTCTACAACGCCGGAATCCTCGAAGGGGGCAAGCCGGTTGTTGTCGGGCTCGCGCTGTTCTACGGCGGGCTTGCCCAGATGCTCGCCGGGATGTGGGAGTTCCGCACCGGGAACACCTTCGGCGCCCTGGCGTTCACGTCCTACGGTTCGTTCTGGCTGGCGTGGGCAGCCTGGTACGTCTGGGGCACCCACCAGGTCGTCAACCCCCAGCAGAACGCTCACGCCATCGGGATCTTCCTCATCGCCTGGGGTCTGTTCACCGCGTACATGACCGTGGCAGCGCTCCGCACGACGACGGCAGTCCTGACTGTCTTCGTCCTGCTCACCATCACGTTCTTCCTGCTGGGCCTCGGCGACTTCTCCGAGACCGAGTCGATCGTCAAGCTCGGCGGCTTCGTCGGCCTGGCCACCGCCCTGGCAGCCTGGTACGGGTCGTGCGCCGGGGTGGTCAACTCCACCTTCGGCCGGACCGTCCTGCCCGTCGGCGCGCGCTCCTAGCCGGACATGTCGGGGCCCCGCCGTGCAACCGCTCCCCGGCGGGGCACAGACGACGCAGCTACTTCTTCTTGACGTAGTCCTGATCGCCGACGGTCAGCTTGTCGCCCTTGCAGGAGTAGGTGGAGTCACCGTCTTCGATGCCCTCGGTGTCGGTGCTGTCGGCCTGCACCTCGCCGTTGACCTTGGTCGTGGTCTTGAAGTCGCTCACCTTGATCTTGTCACCCGAGACCGAGTACTTTCCTTCGCCCGACATCTCCGTCTTGGCGGCGTCAGAGTAGTCGGTCTTCGGCATGTCGATGATGTAGCTCATGCTGATCTTGTCACCGTCAAACTTCAGGGTGATGTCAGACGAGCCACCCATGGCTTCGAGGCCCGCGGAGTCGTCCGCCATGCCGGCAGGTTCCCACGAGCCGCTGAGGCAGGAGTCGCCGCCGCTGGAGCAGCCGGCGAGCAGAACCAGACCGGCCACGGCGACGGTCGGGATGATGAGTGCGGTACGACGCATGTCAGGTACATCCACTTCCTAGGAGACTGTGTGCGCCACAAGGATGCCACATCTTGCCCTGCTTCGTGGTGGTTCTCTGGCGACTCGAATAATGCCTCGGCACGTCGTCCCGCCGTCCTGGCGGGACGACGGGACGGGGTGTCAGTTCCCGGTCACCGACCGGGACCCGCGGTCTACTGGCGCTGCAGGGCGATCGTGTCCGAGGCGTCGTTGCCCATCGTCAGCGTCGACCCCGAGCAGGTCACCGCCATGGACGTGACGCCAGCATCGGCCATGCCGAGGTCGTCGGCGTCCATGTCCTGGGTCTGCTCCTGACCAGCGGCCGACGCTGTGACGCTGCCGCTCGCATCGTCCAGCGTCAGCTTCATCTGGTCACCGCCGGAGAGCTTCCAGGTGCCGACCATGGTGACGTTCCCGTCCATCGAGAACGGCACACCCTCCATCGTGCCGGCGCTGGAGAATCCCAGGTTCCAGTCGAAGTCGCCACCCTTGGCGAACGTGAACACAAAGTTGACGTCCACGTCAGAACCGAAAGCATCGAAGGCGCTGGTGTCCATTCCCATGGCATCCAACGCGTCGGGGTCCGCCTTCCAGTCGCCGACGATGCACGACTCCAGACCGTCGGTGCGAGAGTCCGACCCCTTGTGGTCCGACGCGGAGTCAGAGCTGGCGTCGGTACGGTCGCCGGGATTGTTGTCGTTGTTGTCACCCTGGTCGCAACCGGCGAGCAGAACAAGAGTGAGAAGAGGGGCGACGATCAGTGCACTGCGACGCATGGCCATTCCTTGTCTCGATGTCAGCACGGATGCCGAACGCCACCCGGCCCTGGCACTGGCGCCGAAGCGGGACGACGCTTGTTGGATGACCGGATCTCCATGAATGTTCCCGGGGCGAGACGGACGAACCCGCTCGTCCGGCCAGGCAGCGAGAGGGGCGGCGCGACCGTGCGGGTCGAGCCCTGACGGCCAGCCACCAGAGGCGCGGACGGTCGAAGCGAGGCACGACCGTCGTCGAGGCCGTCGAACGCCGTCGGGATTATGTACGCTGACCGGACGCGTTCCGCTGTCATCGACGGCACCCGCCTAGCAGAGAAGGAACCACATGCGTCGCAGCACGATGCTCTGTGCACCTCTCCTCGCCCTCGCCCTCCTGGCAGGCTGCGACCAGGGCGGCGACCCTGGCGACCTCCTCCGGGCCGACTCGGACTCCGGCACCTCGCCGGTGCACGACGCCCCTGACGGCCGCACGGCCGACACCACCGACCGACCGGGCCGGGGCGGCGACCCCTCCTGCCTCCGCGGCTCGTGGGAGCCGGCGGACATGTCAGAGTTCGGGGTCGACGCGATCGAGTCGTTGGGCGGGACGTTCGACTTCACGATGTCGTTCGACGACGGCACCGTGAGCATCGACGTCGCCTCGACGGTACCGGTGACCGAGTACACCGACGCCATGGACATGACGGTCGCCTTCGAGGGCAGCTACTCGGTGTCGGGCAGCTCCATCACCCTGAAGGACCTGCTGGGTTCGATCACCATCGACGGCCAGACGCAGCCCAGCAGCGACGGTCCCGGCTTCGGCAGCCTGGACGAAGGCACGTCCTCCTTCACCTGCAGCGGCGACACGCTGACCCTCGACGACGAGACGTTCTCCCGGAAGTAGGGCCGTCATCCCGCGAGCGTGATCTGCGCCTGGAGCGTGACGATGTCGTCGACCAGGCCGTCCACGGCGGAGCGCTGGGCCGCGGCTTCGACCGTACGACCCTGCGCCTCCAGGCGGTCGAGCACCTGCTGCTGGGCGGCGACCTGCGTCGTCATGGACACCAGCAGGGCGCTGGTCGAGGTGTAGGCCCGTACGACGGCCTGCCGGTCGTCCAGGAACCGGGCGTAGACCGCTTCGAGCCGGGGGTCGACCTGCGCCAGCTGTGTGCCGACGTAGGCGAACTGCTCGCTGGTGCGGGCCTCCTCCCGGCCCGCGACCGACAGCTCGACCTGGACCAGCAGCGGGTCGTCAGGGTCGAGGGCGGCGACGGTCGCGCCCAGGAGCGCGTCGACCTCGTGACGGTCGGCCGGGCTCAGCGAGTCGTAAGCGGCGTGCAGCATCTCGTGGACCGCGACCGTCAGCACCCAGCCGTGGAGCCGTTCGTCGTCCGGTCGGTAGACGACGATCGACGACGCGGCGGCGCTGTAGCAGCCCACCGCGCCCTGAGGGCAGCGCCCGGCGTAGTCGGCAGCGTCGAGCAGGCGCGGCTCCTGGCCGTAGAACAGGTCCCGGCCGACCGCGGTCATGGTGGCCTCGTCGGCCAGCTCGACGACGTCGCCCGGCGGAGCGGCCGCTGCCCACGGGCTGACAGACCAGCCGAGCACCAGCGCCACGCCGGCGACGGCTGCGACGGTCCACCGCGGGACCCGCCCGACGCGCGACCGCGGCACCACGCCGGGAATCGTCACATGACCAGGGTGGCACCGGACCCGGCCCTCGACCACCGGACCGCCCGTCTGCCCCGGGGCGGTGCCGCCCTCAGCTGGTGGTGTCGACGATCTCGCAGATCAGCGAACCGGCAGAGACAGCCGACCCGGGCTGGGTGGACAGGCCGGTGACGGTGCCCGCGCGGTGCGCGACCAGCGGCTGCTCCATCTTCATCGCCTCGAGCACCACGACGAGGTCGCCCTCGGCCACCTGGTCGCCCTCGGCGACAGCGACGGCGACGATGGTGCCCTGCATCGGTGAGGTCAGGGCGTTGCCCCCACCAGCCGCCCGGGGCACCGCCCGGCGGATCGGCGGGCGAGGTCGCGGACCGGGACCGGTGCGCAGCGCCGCCAGCGAGGCCGGCAGGACGACCTCCAGCCGCTTGCCGGAGACCTCGACCACCACGCGCTCCAGGTCGGAGTCGTCAGGCTCCGGCTCGGCCGTGGTGGCCGGGGCCAGCTCGGCCAGCCGGTCGGCGAACTCCTCCTCGATCCAGCAGGTGTACACGGAGAAGGGGCCGTCGCCCTCGGGGACGAACGCCGGGTCGCGCAGCACCGCCCGGTGGAAGGCCGCCACGGTGGCGACACCCTCGATCTCGAGCTCGTCCAGCGCCCGCCTGGCCCTGGCCACAGCCTGCTGCCGGTCCGCACCGGTGACGATGAGCTTGAGCAGCAGCGAGTCGAACACCCCGCCGACGGTGTCGCCCTCGACCACCCCGGAGTCCACCCGCACGCCCGGCCCGGACGGCAGCCGCAGCCTGGTGATCCGGCCCGGGGCGGGCAGGAACCCCACCGCCGGGTCCTCGCCGTTGATCCGCAGCTCGATCGCGTGCCCCCGGGTGGTGACCTGGTCGTAGCCCAGCGGTTCACCCGCCGCGATCCGCAGCTGTTCGCGCACCAGGTCCAGGCCGGTGACCTCCTCCGAGGCCGGGTGCTCGACCTGGAGCCGGGTGTTGACCTCGAGGAAGGACACGGTCCCGTCGGTGCCGAGCAGGAACTCGCAGGTCCCCGCCCCGACGTAGCCCGCCTCGCGCAAGATGGCCTTCGAAGCCGTGACCAGCAGCTGCTCCTGCTCCGCGGTGAGGTACGGCGCCGGCGCCTCCTCGACCAGCTTCTGGTGACGGCGCTGCAACGAGCAGTCCCGGGTCGAGACCACGACGACACCGCCGTGCGCATCGGCCAGGCACTGTGTCTCGACGTGCCGGGGACGGTCGAGGTAGCGCTCGACGAAGCACTCGGGCCGGCCGAAGGCGACCGTCGCCTCCCGGACGGCGGAGGCGTACGCCTCGTCGATCTCCTCGTCGGTGCGTGCGACCTTGAGCCCACGACCACCACCGCCGAACGCCGCCTTGATCGCCACGGGCAGGCCGTGCTCAGCGGCGAAGGCGTGGATCTCGGCGACGTCCGCGACCGGGTCGGGTGTCCCCGGGACCAGCGGCGCCCCCGCCCGCTGGGCGATGTGGCGGGCCGAGACCTTGTCGCCCAGCGCGTCGATCGCGGCGGGCGGCGGGCCGACCCAGACCAGCCCGGCGTCGATGACCGCCTGGGCGAAGCCCGCGTTCTCCGCCAGGAAGCCGTACCCGGGGTGGACGGCGTCAGCGCCCGACCGACGTGCTACCTCCAGCAGCTTGTCGACAGCGAGGTAGGTGTCGGCGGGCCGGGTCCCTCCCAGCGAGTACGCCTCGTCAGCGAGGCGGACGTGCAGGGCGTCGCGGTCGCTCTCGGCGTACACCGCGACCGAGCGCAGCCCGGCGTCGCGGCAGGCACGAGCGATCCGGACAGCGATCTCCCCGCGGTTGGCGATGAGGACAGTGGTGAGGGGCACGGCTCACGGTAGCGCGACGCGAGGCCCGATCTGCCGGCCCAGGTCCTCGACCTCGCCAAGTCTGTGCCCGGCGCCAAGGCGCTCCGAACGGGATTTGTCGGTTTCCTCAGCCGCGGTCCGTGGTCGGCGCCGACCACAGCTCGGGCACCGTCACCCCGAGGCTGGCCAGCAGGTGACGCAGCAGCGGCAGGGACACCCCCACGACCGTGTGCGGGTCACCGTCGATGCGTTCGACGAACGGCCCGCCCAGCCCGTCGACCGTGAACGCGCCAGCCACCCGCAAGGGCTCGCCGGTAGCGACGTAGGCGTCGATCTCGGCGTCGGTCAGGTCGGCGAAGTGCACCACCGCCGACGCCGTCGCACCCAGCGCGGCCTGACGTCCCTGGCGGGTGTCGACCAGCCAGTGCCCGGTGTGCAGGACACCGGAACGCCCCCGCATGGTGCGCCACCGGGCGACGGCCTGGTCGGCGTCGCGCGGCTTGCCGTGGACCGTCCCGTCGAGCTCCAGCATCGAGTCGCAGCCCAGCACCAGGACGTCGGCCACCTCCCGGGCCACCGCCTCGGCCTTGGCCTGCGCCAGCACCAGCACCGCGTCGGCCGGGGCCAGCGGTCCGAGCCGGGCGGTGGCGTCGGCCAGCGCCTGGTCCTCGTCGACGTCGGAGACCCGCACCGACGGGTCGAACCCGGCGGCACGCAGGGTGTCCAGCCGGGCGGGAGAGGCCGAGGCGAGCAGCAGCGTCACGACCGGCAGCCTAGCCGCCACCCCTCGCCCGCTGGCGAGTCGCCCGAGGGCGCGACCGATGGCTTGTTACGGTGATCCCTCGCTCCGGGCGGGGTCGCGGACGACCCTCGTGCACTGGTCGAGACGACAGGGCTCGGGCCTGGGGACACGGACCAGAGAGGTTGTCATGAGCGCACTGCGATTCGTCGGCAAGACCGTCATCGTCACCGGGGCCGGGTCGGGCATCGGCCGGGCCACCGCCCTGCGGGTGGCCTCCGAAGGCGGCCGGGTCGTCGCCGCCGATGTCGTGGCCGACCGGTTGGAGGCGCTGAAGGCCGAGAACCCGTCGCTGGACATCGTCACGGTCGCCGGCGACATCCGGGACGACGCCGACGTCGCGAAGATCGCCGCCGCCGGCGGGGGCACCGTGCACGGCCTGGCCAACGTGGCCGGCGTCATGGACTCCTTCCAGCCGGCCCACGAGATCGACTGGAAGCAGTGGGACTTCGTGCTGGCCGTCAACCTCACCGCCACGGCCAAGCTCATGGCCGCGGTGCTGCCGAGCATGCTGGAGGCCGGCTCCGGCTCGATCGTCAACGTCTCCTCCGAGGCCGGGCTGCGCGGCTCGGCCGCCGGTGCCGCCTACACCGCGTCGAAGCACGCCGTCATCGGCCTGAGCAAGAACTCGGCCGTGATGTACGGCAAGAAGGGCATCCGGGTCAACGTGGTCGCGCCCGGCGCCGTGGCCACCAACATCCAGGCCGAGTTCAAGTCGGCCCTGGCCGGTGAGGTCCTCGGCCCGTTCATGCAGGTCGTCGTCCCGGGCGTGGCCCAGGCCGAACAGCTGGCCGCCTCCATCACCTGGCTGCTGTCCGACGACTCCTCCAACGTCAACGGCGCCGTCCTGGCCAACGACGGCGGCTGGTCGGCCATCTGAGACAGACCGCCGGGCCTGCCACCTGTCAGCGAGGCCGGTGGCGGGCCCGGACCGGGTCCTGGCTCGCGCAGGAGGCAGCGTCGGTCGATGCCCAGCGTCGACATGACCGGCCCGACGTCTGCCAGCGCGGCTCGACCCGGCCGGCTGAGGTCGCACCGCAGCCGATCTCCGTCGTCAGCCCTCGGCCGGCGTGCCTGGCATCCCGCCGCCCATCTCGGTGACGTTCCCGCCCGCATCAGCCCGGATCCACGGACTGTAGTAGTCGTCGCTGGTGCTGACCTGGAACTGCACCACCCGGCTGATGAGCTCGCGGGAGACGAACACGTAGGTCTCGTCGGGGTGGTCGACACCGGTGAGCTCCGGCATGCGGCCGGCGAGCACCTCGGCCTGCGACCAGTCGACCGTCGTGGCGTCGAACAGGTCCTCGGCCTCCGGCTGGATCGTGGCCGCACTCGTGGTGATCTTGCCGTCGCGCCAGATGAAGAAGTCGAACGTGGCAGCGCCGGGCTTGGTCGGGGCGGTGGCGATGACGTAGTCGGGATAGAAGTTGATGCTGGTGAACTGGGTGCCGCCGGTCGCCTCGTAGAGGCTGTCGAGTATCGGCTGGATGCGGGCCTGGGAGTAGGTCGGACCGGTCGCGCTCGTGTCGGCGGCCGGACCGCCGTGCCCCGTCCCGGCCGACGTGTCGGGGTCGGCAGCGACGGACCGGGAGGGCCCGGTCGACGGCGCGGTCCGCCCCGAGCCCGACGATGCCTCCGGCGTCCCGCCCCCGCCCAGCACCCTCGAGGCGCCCCACGCCGCAGCGGCGACGATCACGACCGCCACCGCGGCCACGACCACCCGCAACCAGGTCCGCGAGGGCGACCGACGGTCGTCCAGGCCGGAGGCCGGGGCGTCACTCGGCGTCCCGGGGTTGGTGTACGGGCTGGTCTGCACGGCGTAGCCGTACGGTGGCGGCGCACCGTACGGGTCGGTCTGGCTGCCGGTGAAGCGCGCGGTCGGGCCCAGCGCCGGGTCAGGCACCGTGACGCCGGGTGCCGCTGGCGCCGCAGCCCCAGGTGCGAGGCCGGGGACCGCAGCGCCGAGGCCTGGACCGGCAGGGCCGGTCAGGTGGGTGCTGACCCGTCCGGCGGCCGCGTCGCTCAGCACCGCGAGAACCTGGCCCAGGTCCATCCGCCCGCGCGGGTCCGGCCAGCACAACCCTCGGACGACCGCCGCGACCTGGTCGCCGACCGGACCACCCGGCATACCCGGTGGCAACCACTGCGGACCGTGCTGCGGCCCCGGCGGCGCCCCGGTGAGCATCCACGCCAGCAACGACCCGAGGTACCAGGCGTCGGTGTAGCGACCGACCGACGGGTCACCGGCCAGCATCTCCGGAGGCAGCGAGAACCCGCGGTTGCCGACCAGCTGCGTGTACGTCGAGGTCTGCCCCGAAGCCAGACCGTGCGCGATGCCCCAGTCGGCCAGCAGCAGACGGCCCGCGTCGTCGACCAGCACGTTGTTCGGTGTGATGTCCCGGTGCACGACCCCCAGGTCCTGGTGCACCGCGTGCACCGTCGCCAGCACCGGCACGAACGCGCCCAGCACCTCAGCCGGCTGACGGGTCCCCACCGGGACTGCCTGGGCCCAGCCGTTGAGGTCGTGCGGGCACCACGCCATGAGGTCGCACCACAGCTCGTACTCCGGCTCCGGCACCGTGACAGGAACCTCAGACCCGGGCACCACCAGCACGAACGACTCCAGCACCGGCAGGACTGCCGGGAACCGGTCCGGCTGGTCCCGGGCGGCCGCGGCCACCGTGGTCATGTTGACCAGGCGTTCCATCTGCCGGGCCTTCTCCGCGTCAGAGGCCACGGCCTGGACCCGCAGCGCCAACGACGTCCCCGTCTGGTCGACCGCCCGCGCCACCGCGGCCTGCCCGCCGTGGACCACCGGCAGCTCCACCCGCACCGGACGGGACTGGACGTCCGAGACCCGCAGCAGCCCACCCCGGCTCAGCGAGACCAGCGGACCCTGCACCGTCGACCCGTGCTGCCGCTGCAACCACCGCGACAGCACATCCCCAGATGTCACCGGAACATCGTAGATGCTGCTATGTCCGGTTCGAGCCGTTTACTGCCCTCTGGTCGGCCGGTCGACCTGTCGGCGCACCACCGCGTCGACGAGGTCGGTCGTCGTCAACCGCGCAGGCGCGGCCGGTCGAAGCGCTCCCCCTCGGGTTTGGTCGACAGCGTCCCGACCACGACCCACCAGGCGAGCGACCCGACGGAGACGAAGGCCCCCACCACCGGGACATAGGTCAACGCCTGGCAGAGCAGGGACACGAAGGTCCAGCCGCCGTGCACGTTCGCGTCCTGGAGCCGGCGCCAGCCGAGGGCGAGGTTCCCCAGCATCAGGGCGAGACTGATGACGAGCACCACGATGGCGACACCGGCGACCGACGAGGTGTCGAACACCCACTCGGCCAGGGCGGCCTGGTCACCGGAGAGCCGCTGTATCTGCGAGTCGGGCAGGTCCATGAGCGGTGGCATCACCGCGACCATGAGCACGACGACGAGGACGACGCCGACGACGACCTGGAACAGCTGGGCCCACCAGTACTCGCTCTGCGACGCCCGCCCTCTGAAACGCACATACCCTCTGAAGTACCGGGCGACCCCCGCGCCGAAGGGAGCTCCGTAGAGCGGCAGCGTCATGTCGGCCGGGTCGGTGGCCCCTTGCGGGCCGGCGTTCCAGGGGCCTGCCGGGTAGGGAGGCGGAGCGGAACCGTAGCCCGGGAGCCCGGGCCCTGGGTGTGACCGCGGTGGGCCGGACTGGTTGCCACCCGGACCGTACGGATGCGTCATCATCGTCCCCCTTGTCATCGGCCGGTCAGCCGTGACCACTGTAGGGGGCTGGACACCCCGTCCTCAACGCCGATAGGCACCGGTTCGGCCGACGCACCCCCGTGCCGGCGCCTAGCGGGACCCGGCGGCAGCGAACAGGGCGATCCCGGCGGCCACCCCAGCGTTGAGCGACTCGACCGAGGTGGCGATGGGGATGGCCGCGACGGCGTCGCACTGCTCGCGGACCAGACGTGACAGGCCCTTGCCTTCCGAGCCGACCACTAGGCACAACGGGTCGGGCGCGAACGGCAGGTCGCGCACGCTGGCCTCCCCGTCACCGTCCAGGCCGACGACGAACACCCCGGCCTGGCGCAGCTGCGCCAGCCCGCGGGACAGGTTCGGCACCCGGGCCACCGGGACCCGGGCCAGCGCACCGGCCGAGACCTTCCAGGCCGCGGCGGTCACCCCGGCCGAGCGTCGGGTGGTGACGATGACGCCGTGCGCCCCGAACGCCCCTGCCGAACGGATGACCGCCCCCAGGTTCCGCGGGTCGGTGACCTGGTCCAGCGCCACCAGCAGCGGCGGCACCCCGGCCTCGGCGGCGGCGTCCAGGAGGTCGTCCAGGTCGCGGTAGGCGTACGGCGGGACGGTCAGGGCCACCCCCTGGTGGGCCCCCCCGTCGGTCATCTGGTCCAGCTCGGTGCGACCCACCTCCCGCAGCCGCACGTTCTGGTCTGTGGCCAGCGCGAGGATCTCCCGCACCCGGTCGTCGGAGTCGAGCCACGACGCCAGGCACAGCGTCGTCGCGGGGATGCCGGCCCGCAGCGCCTCCAGCACCGAGTTGCGGCCCACGACCGTCTCGGGCGCGTCGGGGTCCCGACGGCGCCGCTCCTGCGCTCCTTTGCCGGCGGGTCCCTTGGCCTCGGCCGCCACCTTGCGCTGGTGCGCGGCGTGGTACACCCGGTCCTCGGCCTTAGGGGTGGGCCCGCGGCCTTCGAGCGCCTTGCGTCGCTGCCCGCCCGACCCGACGACGGCGCCCTTCTTCGACCCCGGCTTGCGCACCGCGCCGCGGCGCCCTGAGTTCCCTGGCATCGCTTGTTCCTCCTGTGGCCGTGCTGTTGTCGATCACGAACCCCGCACTCATCAGTACTAGGCCAACGACCAGCGCGAACCGGTCGGAGAATCCTCGACGGCGATGCCGGCGGTGACCAGACGGTCCCGGATCGCGTCGGCGGCGGAGAAGTCCCGCGCACCCCGAGCCGCCGCCCGGGCCTCCAGCTGGGCCTCGACCAGCACGTCCAGGGCCGCGGCCGCCCGGGCGTCGCCCGTGGTGCTCCAGGCCGTCGGGTCCAGGCCCAGCACGTCCAGCATGGCGCGCAGCACCAGGGCCGACGCCGCCGCGTCGTCGCGCCGCCCGGCCGCCAGGGCGGTGTTCCCGGCCCGCAGCGTCTCGTGCACCACGGCCAGGGCCGCGGGGATGTCCAGGTCGTCGTCCATGGCGGCGACGAACGCCTCCGGCAGCGCCACGGCGGCCAGGTCCGCGCCCGCGTCGGCGGTCCGCTCGACGAACGACGCCAGACGCTCCCAGGTCGCGGCGGCGTCGGACAGCGTCTCGGGCGTCCACTCGAGCATCGACCGGTAGCGCACCCCGACCAGGGCGTAGCGCAGCACCGCGGGGGCGACGTCGGCCAGCAGGGTCGAGACCAGCAGGCTGTTGCCCAGCGACTTGCCCATCTTCGACCCGGAGATGGTCACCCAGCCGTTGTGCAGCCAGTACTGGGCGAAGCCGAACCCGGCCGCACGCGACTGCGCCTGCTCGTTCTCGTGGTGCGGGAAGCGCAGGTCCAGACCGCCGGCGTGGATGTCGAAGCTGTCACCCAGGTAGCGCTGCGCCATGGCCGAGCACTCCAGGTGCCACCCGGGACGGCCCCGGCCGAACGGGGTGTCCCACGACGCCGACTCCGGCTCGTGCGGCTTGGCCGCCTTCCACAGCGCGAAGTCGGCCGGGTGGTGCTTGGCGACACCGTCGGTGGCGTCGGACGACGGTTTCATGTCGTCCACGGACTGGTGGGTCAGCTCCCCGTAGGCCGACCAGGACCGCACGTCGAACCACACCTCGCCGGGCCCGGCGACGTAGGCGTGCCCGCGGTCGACCAGGCGTTCCATGAGCTCGACCATCGCGGGGACGTGACCGGTGGCCCGCGGTTCGTAGGTGGGCGGCAGCAGACCCAGCGCGTCGTAGGCGGCGGTGAAGGCCCGCTCGTTGGCGTAGGCCAGGGCCCACCACTCCTGCCCGGCCTCGTTGGCTTTGGCCAGGATCTTGTCGTCGATGTCGGTGACGTTGCGCACCATGGTCACCCGGTGCCCGGTACGTCGCAGCCACCGCACCAGCACGTCGAAGGCCAGCGCCGACCGCACGTGCCCGATGTGGGGCGGCGCCTGCACGGTCGCCCCGCACAGATAGATGCCGACCTGCCCGGGCACCAGCGGCTCGAACGGCCGGACGGCATGGGTCGCAGAGTCGTAGAGGCGCAGGCTCACCGGCCCAGCCTACCGGCGCAGCACTCCCCACCTCGCCGGCGCCGCGGCACGGCCCTCCTCTCCCCCTCGGCTCAGAGGCCGTGCACCTGCTCCCTTCAACGACCGAGGACAAGGAACCTGCACCGGCGAGCGACAGGCCGCTCCCCTGGATGCCTAGGCAGGCGAGCACCGAGCCGCGTCGTCACCGAGTAGCGTCGACGACGAGGTTCGCACCTGCGAGGAGGTTGCTGTGACGGACGGCGCCGAGGCCAGCACCGACGACACCGACGAGATCGTCGTGCTCGACGGTCTCGAGGCGGTGCGTCGACGACCCTGGATGTACGTCGGGGCCGCCGACGAACGTGGCCTGCGCTGCCTGGTCGACGAGGTGGTCGACAGCTCCGTGCAGGACGCGAGGGCCGGCTGCGCCCGCAGCATCCACGTCACCCTGCTCGCGGACGGTGGTGCCAGGGTGGCCGACGACGGGTGCGGCCTCCCCGTGGGCCCAGACGCTGGTACGCCCGCGGTCGAGGAGCTGATGACCCAGCTGTCCTGCGGGACCGTGCCCACCAGGCACCCGCAGGTCTCGGGTGCCCGGTCGGGCGTCGGGCTGGCCGTGGTCAACGCCTTGTCGGCGCGCCTGGAGGTCGAGGTGCGCCGCCACGGTCACGTGTGGCGGCAGTCGTACCGGCACGGGGTTCCCGACGCCCCGCTGGCCCAGGGCGAGCCCACGACGACCACCGGCACGACGACCACCTTCTGGGCCGACCCGGAGATCTTCTGCCCGACCGACCACGACGGCGACGCGCTGCGTTCGCGGTTGCGCCAGCTGGCCGACCTCACCGAAGGCCTGCGCACGACTCTCACCGACGAACGCGACCGGCCCACCGATCCCGAGGTCACCAGAGGCTGACCGACGAGGCCGCTTCCCTGGCCCCGGGGACGGTCGGCCTCGGCCACGGTCCGGCGATCAGCAGCCGGTCCCAGCCCGGCGGCCGGCAGCTCGACAGGCGAGATCGTCACACCCACCGAACGAGGTGATAGACGATTTCCACGACACCGGGTGGCCTTCGTACCGACCCGTGACGGAGCCCGGGGCCAGCAGGATCAGCGGGGCACCAGCAGGGCGGTGGCGATGGCCGCCATCCCTTCGCCGCGGCCGGTCAGACCCAGGCCGTCGGTGGTGGTCGCCGAGAGGGACACCGGTCCGCCCGCAGCACCCGACAGCGCCGCCTGGGCTTCGGCGCGGCGCGGGCCCAGGCGGGGGCGGTTGCCGATCACCTGGACCACGGCGTTGCCCAGGACCAGACCGGCCTCGAGCACCAGGCGGGCTGTCTCGGTGAGGATCGCGGTCCCGGACGCTCCGGCCCAGCGCGGGTCGGACGTGCCGAACACCGCACCGAGGTCGCCCAGGCCTGCGGCCGACAGCATGGCGTCGGCCACGGCGTGCGCGGCCACGTCGGCGTCGGAGTGGCCCGCCAGGGGGCGCTCGCCGGGCCACTCCAGGCAGGCCAGGTGCATCACCGCACCCGGGGCCGGTGCCGGGTCGAAGGCGTGGACGTCGACACCCAGACCGGTCCGCGGGACGATCATGTCAGCTCCTCGTCCACCACCGGGCGCAGCCGGGGTGCGGTCACGGCGCGTTCGGCGCGCTCCAGGTCGGCACGGCCGGTGATCTTCCAGGCCGACTCCTCGCCCGGGACCACCCAGACCGGTTCGCCCAGCGCCTCGACCAGGCCGGCGTCGTCGGAGGCGGCCGTGGCCTCGTCGCCCGCCCGGTCGGCCGCGGCGGCGTGGGCCCGGTCCAGCAGGGCCCGGTCGAAACCCTGCGGGGTCTGCACCGCGACCAGGTCCGACCGGGCGGGGGTCTCCAGCACGGGGCGGGCTCCGGTGGGGTCAGGCGGGCCGACCCGTTTGGTGGTGTCCACCACGGGCAGCCCGGGCACGACCGCGCCGTGCCCAGACCGGACCGCAGCCACCACCCGGGCCACCAACGACGCCGGGGCGAAAGCCCGGGCGGCGTCGTGCACGACGACGAGGTCCACCATCGGGTCGAGCGCCGCCAGCCCCAGGGCCACGGACGCCTGGCGGGACGGGCCGCCCTCGACCACCCACAGGTCGGCGGGCGCCTCACCCAGCAGCGCCTCGGTGGCCGGCCCGACGTACCCGTCGGGCACCGTCACGACGAGCTGGGCGATGTCGACGTCGGCGGCGAGCAGGGCGCGGGCGGCGTGCACCACCAGCGGGACGCCCGCGACCGGGACGAACGCCTTGGGCCCGGACGCACCCAGCCGCCGACCGCTGCCCGCAGCGACCAGGACCGCACCGACACTCACCGGGCAGCTCCGTTCACCGGACGGCGACCAGCGGCCCGCATCAGGGACGGTCGACGGCACGCCGAGCAGCGGGAAGGACCTACGGAGCCGCCACCGAAGCCGCACTCGCGGCCCTGGCCGACCCCGCGGGCGCAGGGCTCGACCCGGAGCACGCCCAGATCAGCACAGCCTGCGGGACGCGAGCACCCCACGGTCGACCGCGTCTCAGGACGCGAGGACCTCGTCGAGCATCGCCTCGGCGGTCTCCTCAGCGGTGTGCTCGGCGAGCGCCAGCTCGGAGACGAGGATCTGCCGGGCCTTGGCCAGCATCTTCTTCTCGCCGGTGGACAGACCCCGGTCGGTGTCGCGACGGGACAGGTCACGGACCACCTCGGCCACCTTGATCACGTCACCCGAGGCCAGCTTCTCCAGGTTCGCCTTGAAACGGCGCGACCAGTTGGTCGGCTCCTCGGTGTACGGCGCGCGCAGCACGTCGAAGACCTTGCCCAAGCCCTCGGCGTCGACCACGTCCCTGACGCCGACCAGGTCGAGGTTCTCGGCCGGGATCTGGATGGTCAGGTCGCCCTGCGTGACCCTCAGCGTGAGGAAGGTCTTCTCTTCTCCCCGGATGGTCCTGGTCGTGATGTCCTCGATCAGAGCCGCTCCGTGGTGCGGGTAGACAACGGTCTCCCCTACGGTGAAAGCCATCGTGCAGACGTCCCCTAAATCTCGCGGACGTTCAGGATATCACGCCGGAACCGGTCATGCCCCGCCAACGGCCCCGTTCGTGCAGGTCATCTTGCCCCGCGGGCCACCAGACCGGCACCGACCCGAGGTGACCAGCCCGGACGAGGCGGCTGCCCGACGGCCAGGCCCGGCCCGCAGACAGCCTGGAGGCCACCGATACCGCCGCGATACGGACCTGCTCGCCCTCCACCGGCCGGTACGG
This sequence comes from Cellulomonas sp., assembly GCA_031556715.1. GTDB lineage: Bacteria > Actinomycetota > Actinomycetes > Actinomycetales > Cellulomonadaceae > Cellulomonas. The sequence continues at coordinate 5,768 of JAVBSR010000167.1, read as the reverse complement.
GGGTCCGGATCTGTCGGCCCCGGCGCTGATCGTCGTCCGCCGGTACACAGCCGGCCGTCGACGGTGCACGTCCAGGCCTCAGGGGCCCGGTCGACCAGGTGGCCTCAGACCGTCAGCCCCGGCGTGGCCTCGACCGACACCACGGGCGACCGCGCCGGACCGGTCGGTCGGGGGTCAGCCTTCACCGGGTCGGCGAACCCCACGCCCACGACCACGCCGACCGCCACCAGCGCCGCCATGCGCTTCCATGACCAGAACTCCACCGCTACCATCCACCCGTCTCGCACGTCCGGCCCAATCCGCGTCGGCCGACCGGTCGACAATACAGGCCGAAAATGGTCGTATCGGCCGACGATGCTCAATAGTTACCTGGGCAAATGGGTGAAAGATGTCCCATCAGGCAGACAGGGGTGAATATGGGGTGAAAACAGCGACACGAGCCTGCCCCCCGAGCCCCGCAGGGCCCGAGGGGCAGGTCCGCACGCCTCAGCCGACGGTGGCGGCGAGGTCGTCGAAGGTCACGACGACCGGCAGCGGGTCGACCGTCGCGCCCGTGTACCCGGCCAGCTCGACCGAGCCGGCCGCCGTCACCGCCGAGTCCGACAAGGACAGCTGCCAACCAGCCGGCTCAGCCGTCCCCGCCTTCCACACCTTGCCCTGCAGCTGGTGGCCCACGACCCGCAGCCGCATCCGCAGCTGCTCGCCGTCACCCAGCGTCACCCCGGGTGATGCCTGGGCCAACGTGGTCTGAGAGCCGTTGACCTGCTTGAGCAGCTGCACGGTGTCGACCTGGCCCGAGGGCAGGACGTTGGCCCGCAGCAGATAGCCGTTCTTGAAGTCCGTCGACGTCCGGGCACCGACCCACACGCGCGTCGTGCCGACCGACGGACGGACCGCCACGCCTGCCGACACCGCCACGTCCACGTCGGCCTGCTTGACGTCCAACAGCTGGATCCGCTGCGTCCTGCCGGTCTCGCCGATGGAGATCTGGCCCCGACCCTGCTGCACCGAGTACCAGGCCGGCTTCGAGTCGTAGGCCCAGCCGCCACCCAGAGCCGCCCGGCCCCAGCCACCGGTCACCGCCCGCTCGAAACCGTCGGTCGCCAACGGATCACCGGTCTGGTACTTCTGCACCTGACCGGCCACCGTCACCGACGCCTCCGAGCTCTTGGCCGTGTTGCCGAACGGGTCGACCGCCGTCACCCAGTACTTCTGGGTCGTGCCCGACGGCGCCTGGTTGTCGGTCAGCGTCACGGTGCCGCGCTGGTACCAGCTCGACGAGACCGTGGTCTCGGCCACCGGGCCGCCGACCTCGGTGTTGCGGTACAGCTTGTAGGTCAGGTCGGAGTTGTCGTAGTCGTAGTTCGCCACGATGCTCGCCGTCACGTGGCCGGACTGCGCCGACCGCAGGGTCGGCGTCGCCCACTTCGCCCCCGACAGCTTCGGGCCCGAGGCGTTCGGTGCCACGCTCGGCACGGCGAACCGCGCCAGGCCTTCTTGCGCCACGCCGTTGACCTGCGTGAACTCGCCGCCGTAGACCAGATACGTCCCGTCACCGGTGACGTGCCAGGTGCCCTGCTTGAGCCCGGAGTACGTCCCGGCGGGAACCTGCGGGAACCAGTTCAGCAGCGACGGCGCCGGCTGGCCGGTGTTGTCCCAGTAGCCGGACTGCCACGCGACGATCTTCCCGGTCGCCGCCTTGGAGTAGGCCACTGCCCGGTAGTAGTCCGGGCTCTGCGCGCGGGTGTCGTCGAACGCCCCGATGCTGGCGCACCAGTGGGCGTGGCTGGCCGCGTAGACCGCCTGACCCATGGGGAACACCGAGTAGGAATCACCGTGGCAGTCACCGTGCCACACCAGGTCGCCGGTGGCCGCGTCGGCCCGGAACACACCCTCGGAGGTCGAGCCACCCTGGGCGTACACGCTGCCGTAGACCGAGTCGCCGTCCACAGCCAGGCTGGTGACGGTGGCCCACCCACCGTTGTTGATCCTGACGTACTGGTTGGCGGGGAACGGCTGCACCGCCCCGGAGGTCGGGTCGACCGAACCCAGCCCCGGCACCTGAGCGTTGCTCAGCGTGGAGTACCGACCACCCACGACCAGGCGGGAGCCGTCCGGGGTCAGCACCAGGGAGGTCACCGGCATGTTGGCGTCGGCCTGGAAGGGCAGCACCGACCCGTCGGCCGCGCTGAACCCGGCCAGGTACCGACGCTCCACCAGGGGCGTGCTCGTCTTGGGGGCGACCTTGACGAAGTTCCCCCCGGCGTAGACCGTGGTGTTGCTGGCCGCCAGCGACAGCACCCGGGTGCCGGTCACCGGCTGGAAGCTGTCGACCAACGACCCGTCGGCGGTGTTGAACGCCGCGATGTTGACCCGCCACTTGCCGTCCACGTGCGAGAACGAGCCGCCGACGTACAGCCGCTTGCCGTCCGGCGAGACCGCCGTGGCCAGCACCTGGCCGTCGAAGGTGTGGTTGAACGACTCGATGAGCTCACCGGTGCGGATGTCGTAGGCCAGCAGGTCGGTCCGCGTCACCTCGTCGACGCCCCGGGCCGCACCGGCCGGGCGGGCCTTGGTGAAGTCGCCTCCGGCGTACACGGTGTTGCCGACCACCGCCTGGGTCCACACCACACCACCGGCACCCCGGCCGAACATGCCACCGGTGACCTGCACCGTCGGCAACGAGTCGAGGGCGACCGTCACCGGTGTAGCCGGGTTGTTGGGGTCGGCCGGTGCCGAGTCCGCGCTCGCCGGGGCGGCCAGCCCCACCGACGCCACTGCACCGACCACCGACAGGGCTATCGCCTGCCGCCAAGGCATCCGCTTCACCGCATCGTCCGATCTATCTGACGTCTCGGTCTGACGTCGATCATCTTCGGGCAACGAGCCCACGCGCGCACCACGGCGGTACACACTCGAAAGAGCGTACGGTCATCCGCAGCGAAACGGACGATATTCGCCATTCAGTTCATCCGTCTTCCGTATCGACTTCACCCATCTCGTCCGCACAACGGACAATAGTGAGAAATACGGCGGCCAGGCTCTGGCTCGGCCCCGACCACCCGGCGCGGAAGGCACGTCCCCGACCTCACCGAGCACGCGGAAGCGCTGGCCAGCAGCCACACTGCCCGCCGACATCACCCGAACGGCGGTACCGGGCGCGACCTAGCCGAAGCGGCCGGAGATGTAATCCTCGGTGGCCTGCTGGCCGGGGGTGGAGAAGATTGTCGCCGTGTCGTCGATCTCGATCAGCCGACCCGGCTGGCCAGCCTCTTCGAGGTTGAAAAAGCCTGTCCGGTCCGAGACGCGGGCGGCCTGCTGCATGTTATGGGTGACGATAATGATGGTGTAGTCGGACTTGAGCTCGGCGACCAGGTCTTCGATAGCCAGGGTCGATATCGGGTCCAGGGCCGAGCAGGGTTCGTCCATGAGCAGCACCTGCGGGCGCACCGCGACGGCCCGGGCGATGCACAGCCGTTGCTGCTGCCCGCCGGACAGGCCCGACCCGGGCCGGTCCAGCCGGTCCTTGACCTCGTTCCACAGGTTGGCCGCCCGCAACGAACGCTCGACCAGGTCGGCGGCGTCGGACTTGCTGATCCGTCGGTTGTTCAGCCGCACCCCGGCCAGCACGTTCTCCGCGATCGACATGGTCGGGAACGGGTTGGGCCGCTGGAAGACCATCCCGACCTGGCGGCGCACCGCCACCGGGTCGACGCCGGGGGCGTACAGGTCGACACCGTCGATGTCGACCCGGCCCTCGACCCGGGCCTCGGGGATGACCTCGTGCATCCGGTTCAACGTCCGCAGGAACGTCGACTTGCCGCAGCCCGACGGGCCGATCAGCGCCGTGACGCTGCGCGGCTCGATCGACATGGTGACCCCGGCCACCGCCAGGAAGGTCCCGTAGTAGATGTTGAGGTCTTTGGCCTCGATGCGTTGCGACACGGTCTTGTCTCCCTATCCCCGGGCCTTGGGGGCGAACCAGCGGCTCACCGCGCGGGCCACCAGGTTGAGCAGCATGACGATGATGATGAGGGTCAGGGCGGCCGCCCAGGCGCGGTCGAGGTTGATGGTCGGGATGCAGTCGGCCCCTGGGGCGCAGGAGGTCAAGCCCCGGCCGTACTGGTCGTAGACGAACACCGGCAACGTCATCATGTTCTCGTGGAACACGTCCCGGTTGATCGAGCTGGTCATGCCCACGGTGATGATCAGCGGTGCCGTCTCGCCGATCACCCGGGCCACCGCGATCATCACGCCGGTGGTCAGCCCCGCCACCGCGGTGCGCAGGACCACCTTGATGATGGTCAGCCACTTCGGCACCCCCAGGGCGTACGACGCCTCCCGCAGCTCGTCGGGCACCAGCCGCAGCATCTCCTCGGAGGAGCGGACCACGACCGGGGTCATGAGCACCGCCAGGGCCACCGAACCGATGATCCCCGCCTTCTGGGGCCCGACCGTCGCCGAGAACAACGCGAAGGCGAACAGCCCGGCGACGATCGACGGGATGCCCGTCATGACGTCGACGAGGAAGGTCACCGCACGGGCCAGCCTCCCGCCGCCGTACTCGACGAGGTAGACCGCGACCATGAGGCCGATCGGCACCGATATCAGCGCCGCCCACCCGGTGACCAGCACCGTGCCCAGGATCGCGTGATAGGCACCGCCGGCGTCCATGCCGCCGAAGACGTTGCGCATCGAGTGCAGCAGGAAGTAGGCATCGAACCGGCCTGACCCGCGCGACAGCACCGACCAGATCAACGACACCAGCGGGACCATCGCCAGGGCGAAGGCCAGGTACACGACCAGGCGCATGACGGTGTCCTTGCGCCGGCGCGCCGGGTCCACCCGGCTCAGCAGCGTGCGCAGGTCGGCGTCGGCCTGGGGGGCGATGTCCGTCGTCACGTCTGTCACAGCCATGTCAGCCCGCCCCGGAGAAGTCTTTGCGGCGGGCGACGATCGCCCGGGCGGCCATGTTGACCACCATGGTGATGACGAACAGGGCCAGCCCCGTGGCGATCAGCGCCGAGTGGCCCAGGGTGGTCGCGTCGTTGAACCGGGCGGCGATGTTGGCCGCGATGGTCTGCTGCTGGCTGCCGACCAGCATCTTCAGCGAGTAGAGCATGCCGGGCGAGAGGACCATGAGCACCGCCATGGTCTCGCCCAGGGCCCGTCCCAGCCCCAGCATGGAGGCCGAGACGACACCCGAGCGCCCGTAGGGCAGCACGGCCATGCGGATCATCTCCCAGCGGGTCGCCCCCAGGGCCAGCGCCGCCTCTTCGTGCAGCCGCGGCGTGGTGAGGAACACCTCGCGGCACACCGCGGTGATGATCGGCAGGATCATCACCGCCAGCACCAGCGAGGCCGTCATGAGCACCCTCGGCGGGTTGGAGGCGTTGCCGGCCGAGTCTCCGGCGAACAGGGGGATCCAGCCCAGCCAGCGCACCAGCCACGAGAACACGGGGTGCAGCATCGGGGCCAGCACCATGACACCCCACAGGCCGTAGACCACCGACGGGATCGCGGCCAGCAGGTCGACCAGGTAGCCCAGGGCGCTGGCCAGCCGCCGCGGCGCATAGTGAGAGATGAACAGCGCGATACCGATCGCCACGGGCACCGCGACGGCCAGGGCGACCAGCGCCGCCAGCACCGTCCCGAAGACCAGCGGCCCGACGGCCTCCAGCACCGAGCTGCCGTCGGATATCCACCCGACGTCGTCGGAGATCGACGTCCCGGCCCGCAGCGCCGGCCATGCCTGGACCACCAGGAAG
>JAVBSR010000092.1:0-11323 GCA_031556715.1 Cellulomonas sp. | reverse complement strand
CTTCTTCCGGGTCATCTGCACGAGCCCGAGCGAGGTGACCTCGGCGACCTGGTGCTTCGTGCGGTCGCGCGAGAGGCACTCGACGAGACGTCGGAGCACGAGGTCGCGGTTGCCCTCGAGCACCATGTCGATGAAGTCGATGACCACGATGCCGCCGATGTCGCGCAGCCGCAGCTGGCGCACGATCTCCTCGGCCGCCTCCAGGTTGTTGCGCGTCACCGTCTCTTCCAGCGTGCCACCGGACCCGGTGAACTTGCCGGTGTTGACGTCGATGACGGTCATCGCCTCGGTCCGGTCGATGATCAGCGAACCACCCGAGGGCAGCCAGACCTTGCGGTCCATCCCCTTGGCCAGCTGTTCGTCGATCCGGTACTTGGCGAACACGTCACCCGGTCCGGTCCACCTGGCGACCTTCTCCGACAGGTCCGGAGCCAGCTCCGAGACGTAGCCCGAGATCGTCGACCACGCCTGGTCACCGGAGACGACCAGACCCGCGAAGTCGTCGTTGAACACGTCGCGGACCACCCGGATCGCCAGGTCCGGCTCGCCCTGGAGCAGCGCCGGGGCGGAGGCGGTACGCGACTTGGCCTCGATGGCGTCCCACTGCGCCTGCAACCGTGCGATGTCGGCAGCCAGCTCCGCTTCGGTCGCCCCCTCGGCGGCGGTGCGCACGATGACGCCGGCCGCGTCCGGGACGATGGTGCGCAGCACCTTCTTCAACCGGTTGCGCTCCGCATCGGGCAGCTTGTGGCTGATCCCCGTCATCCCGCCGCGCGGCACCAGGACCAGGTACCGTCCGGCCAGGGTGATCTGCGAGGTCAGGCGGGCACCCTTGTGCCCGATGGGGTCTTTGGTGACCTGCACCAGCACCGTGTCGCCAGACTTCAGGGCCTGCTCGATCCGGCGAGGCTGACCATCGAGGCCTGCCGCGTCCCAGTTGACCTCACCGGCGTACAGCACGGCGTTGCGGCCCTTGCCGACGTCGACGAACGCTGCCTCCATGCTGGGCAGCACGTTCTGCACCCGGCCCAGGTAGACGTTGCCGACCATCGACGACTGCGCCTGGTCGGAGACGTAGTGCTCGACGAGCACCTCGTCCTCCAGCACCGCGATCTGGGTCCGGCCGTCGCGTTCGCGCACCACCATCTGGCGCTCCACGGACTCGCGCCGGGCCAGGAACTCGGCCTCGGTGATGATCTGGCGACGGCGGCCCGACTCACGCCCGTCGCGGCGTCGCTGCCGCTTGGCCTCCAGCCGGGTCGAACCGCGCAGCGCGGTGACCTCGTCGCCACGCGTGTCGCCCCCACCGTCGCCGCGGGCACCGCGACGCCGCCGACGGCGACGGCTGGAGCCGCTGCCGCTGCTCTCTTCGCTGCCGCCGTCGTCCTGCTGGGTCGGCTCGGTATCTTCGGTATCTACGGACGGGGCCGCCCCGTCAGCATCGTCGGAGTCCTGGGCGTCGTCCGGCCGGTCGCCCCGCGAGCGGCGACCCCGGCGGCGACGACGGCGACGTCCGGACTTCGACTCGTCGTCACCGTCGGCCGACTCGTCCGGCGTCTCCGGCTCGTCCGTCTCTTCCTGAACCTCGGCCTCGTCCTGAGCCTCGGCGGACGCCTCAGCAACCACCTCGGCGGAGGCCGAACCCCGTCGCCGTCGACCTCGGGCCCGAGCCGGCTCCGGCTGGTCAGCCGTGACCGCAGCAGCGTCCTCGGCACGTTCACCGATGATCTCTTCAGCACCCGGCTCGGAGTCGGCGTCGTCCCGGGCCGACCGGCTCGCCTCAGAGATCTCCTCGGGCGACCCGGCCTGAGACTGGGCCCGGCGACGCCGAGGCCGCTGGGTCAGGTCAGGGGCCTGGAACAGCACAGCGGTCGACGCGTGCCGCAGACGTTCGTCCGACGCGCTCAGCACAGGCGAGGCCCGCAGCTCGGCCAGCTCGGCCAGGACGTCGAGCGGCGGAGCCGTCGTCGCTGCCGCCGCGTCGCCTGCGACCGCCTCGGGCGTCATCACCGCACGGGTGACGCGCCGTGAACGCCGCTTGGGGTGACGGGGCGACTCGGAGGCCTCCGCCTCGGGGTCCGCCGCCGGCACCTCATCAGCCGGCACCTCGTCAGCCGGTACCGCGTCCTGGTCGGGACCGGCGACGTCGGCGACGTCCTGTCCGGCGGGGTCCTGCTCTGCCGTCTGGTCGGCAACCGCACCCTCCTGCGGCGTCTCGTCCAGGTCCGTCTCCTCGAGGGCCACTTCTTCAGGTGTCATGTCGTCAGATGTCACGTTGCGCACTCCTGCACGCCAGAACCACCGGCCCACACCTGCCGGTTGTTCCGTCGGTCGTCCGGTCGTCACTGCCACGTCGACGGGCAATGACGGAAGTCGTCGGGCACAAGCCGCGGTGCCGGTCGGCGGCACAGTCACCAGCCCGGCTGACCTGGCCGCACCTGGGTGCGATCTGGTTCGGGCGGCGACCGGCGATCTCGCTGCGCGGCACCTGCTGGCCCTTGGTAGACCGGTCGGTGTGGTTCGACCGGGTCCGTCCGTCAGTATCTCACAGGTGCCCGGCCAGGGCACGAGCCGCACATGGCCGCACGAAACCGGCTGCGACCTTGGCGTTCGCCCCGAGCCCGCGACCTGCCATGATGCGCACGCCGTGTCAGAACTCGGGACGAAGGTCCCCTACTGACCCATCGTTCGACCCTAGATTTCCCCTGTGCGACCAGGGCTCTGACCCTCCTGCCTCGGCAGACGTCAGACCTGACGGGAGCACATGTCGCCCAAGTCAACGCCTCGTAGACCACGGAGAACCGCGTGGACAACCTCACCTTGGCACGGTGGCAGTTCGGGATCACCACCGTCTACCACTTCATCTTCGTGCCCCTCACCATCGGCCTCTCGATACTGGTCGCTGTGCTCCAGACCTTCTGGTACAGGACCGGCAAGGACGAGTGGTTCCGCCTGACCAAGTTCTTCGGGAAGCTTCTCCTGATCAACTTCGCCATCGGCGTCGCCACCGGCATCGTGCAGGAGTTCCAGTTCGGCATGAACTGGTCTGAGTACTCCCGCTTCGTCGGTGACATCTTCGGTGCCCCGCTCGCGATGGAGGCCCTGGCTGCCTTCTTCATCGAGTCGACGTTCCTCGGCATCTGGATCTTCGGCTGGGGCCGGCTGAGCAGGGGGGTTCACCTCCTGTCCATCTGGCTGGTGGGTCTTGCCACCAACCTGTCCGCCTTCTTCATCCTCGCCGCGAACAGCTTCATGCAGTACCCGGTGGGCGCCGAGATCAACCCCAAGACCGGCCGTGCGGAGATGGCTAGCCTCCCCGACGTGCTGTTCAGCGAGCTCTCGCTGTCGACGCTGTGGCACACGATCTCCACCGCCTTCCTGGTGGCCGGCACGTTCATGGCCGGCATCTCCATCTGGTGGGTGACCAAGGCCACCCGCGGTGGCAACGAAGAGCAGGCCAAGAACGTGTGGCGCAAGGGTGCCGCCGTGGGTCTGGTCGCCGTGATCGTCGCTGGTATCTCGATCATCTTCTCGGGCCACCACCAGGCCGTCATCATGGTCAAGGTCCAGCCCACCAAGATGGCCGCGGCCGAGGCGTTGTGCGTCAGCCCGCCCGACGGCAAGGGTGCCGGGTTCACCGTGATGGCCTTCGGCGACTGCTCCGACGGCAACAACAACATCAACCACATCGTCACCATCGACGGCATGCTGTCGTGGCTGGCCACGACCAACGCCATCGGCATGGGCGGCGACCCGAACGCCACCATCAAGGGCGCCGAGGCCAGCGAAGACGGTTCGGTGCCGGGTCTGCGCGACGAGTTCGCCGGTGCCTTCGACACCAAGTACGTCGACGCCGACGGCAACCCCGTGATCGACGACTACATGCCGCCGATCATGCCGGTGTTCTGGTCGTTCCGTCTCATGGTCGCCATGGCAGCCTTCTCTGCCGTGCTGGCTCTGTGGGGCCTGTGGGCCCTGCGGGGTGGACGGGTGTCCAAGTCGAAGGCGTTGGGCAGGTTCGCTCTGCTGACGCTCCCGATGCCGTTCCTCGGCGCTGCCTTCGGCTGGATATTCACCGAGATCGGCCGTCAGCCCTGGATCGTCGTCCCGAAGTACGAGACAGGCGACGCGGGCGCAGCGGTCATCGGCACAGACGGCCTGTCGCTGCCGACGACGATCGCGGTCTCACCTGGTTCTGTCGTGAGCTCCACCTCGGTGTGGATCACGGTCATCGGGTTCACGCTGATCTACGCCGTCCTGGCTGTCGCGTGGTTCTACCTGATGAAGAACTACACGGCCAAGGGCCTGAACACTGAAGAGTCCGTCCCCGAGGTGAAGGCCGACTTGGACGATTCCAAGCCGCTGACCTTCTCCTACTGAGTCAGGAGCAGAGGACAAACTCCTATGTTGATTGACGCAATGATCGCTCCTCTGGCTGCCGGGGACGTTGACCCCGCTGTAACAGAAGGAACCGCCCAGGCCCTCGTCGGCCTGCTCCACTCCATGACCGCCAGCCCGACGGGACTCCAGATCTTCTGGTTCATCCTCATCGGCGTCCTGTGGGCTGGCTACCTGGTGCTCGAAGGCTTCGACTTCGGTGTCGGCATGCTGATGCCGTTCGTCGGGAAGAAGAACGAAGAGCGCCGTGCAGCACTGTCCACCATCGGCCCGCTCTGGGACGGTAACGAGGTCTGGCTGCTCACCGCTGGTGGCGCCACCTTCGCGGCCTTCCCCGAGTGGTACGCCACCCTGTTCCCCGCGGCCTACCTGGCCCTGTTCCTCATCCTGTTCGGCCTGATCATCCGCATCATGGGCTTCGAGTACCGCGGCAAGGTCAACAGCGCAGGATGGCGCAGGATGTGGGACTGGTGCATCATCCTCGGCTCCTGGATCCCCGCGGTCCTGTGGGGCGTGGCGTTCGCCAACCTGGTCGCCGGTGCTCGTGCGGCCGTCGACCCGACCCAGATCGGCCCGTCGAAGGTCGTCTACGACGGCAACTTCTGGAACCTGGTCTTCGACCACAACGGGTTCCTGCTGCTCGGCGGCGCGACCACCGCGGTGCTGTTCCTGGCCCACGGCGCGCACTTCCTGGCGCTCAAGACCGACGGTGTGGTCCGCGAGCGGGCCGAGAAGCTGGCTCCGAAGGTCTCCATCGTCGCGACCGTCGTCGCGGCAGCGTGGGCCCTGTGGCTCGGCTTCAAGTTCGCCGGTCACAACCACCTGACCATCCTGGTCTGGATCGCCATCGTGGTGGCAGCCCTGGCCCTGGTCGCCTCGATCTTCATGTCGATGCGCAAGAAGTTCGGGTTTGCCTTCACCGGCACGACGGTGGCCATCCTGGCGGCCGTGGTGATGATCTTCGGCGCGCTGTTCCCGAACGTCATCAACGGTTCCGCCGTCACGCTCAAGGGCGACGCCATCGCCGACCCGATCGTGGGCTTCTTCGTCCTCGGCGACGTCGACGGCAAGGCCCCGACGGTCTCGACCGTGGTCGACGCCACCGTGGCCGCCAACGGCGCCGATCTGGCCAAGCCGGGCAGCACTCCGGAAGCGGCTGCTGACGTCACCGTGGCGCTGACCAACGCCGTGGTGGCGGACGCGCTGGACAACAAGTGGCCGGCTGGCGCGGCTGCGGTCCTCGGGCACGAGCCGGCCAACCAGGCCGAGCGCGACGCCTACGGCCCGTGCACGGAGGCCAGCACCAAGGCAGCAGTCGACGTCACGTTCCAGCGTGTCGGCGCCGTGCTCGCCTCCGGTGCTGCGACGCCGGCTGACATCACTGTCCCGCTGGAGGGCACGACGGACGACGGCGCGCTGGCGCTGACCGACGCGGTGCTCGCCGGTGTCAAGGACGGCAGCTTCGGCCCTGACAGCAAGCCGCTGGCCGGCGTGCTGTCCTGGGACAACGCCGCCACCGTGGTGACGGTCACGCTGGCGCGGGTGACTGGGTCTGCGCCCACCGACGCACAGGTCGCCTCCGCGATCGCGGACATCCAGAACGGGAGCTCGACCATCGCTGGTCTTCCCGCCGCGGCTGTGCGCACCGAGGTCGGCAACACCGTCCGGGCTGCCCTGGCGCCGCTGTACCTGACCGTCCAGGCCGTGGTGGATGCCATTCCGAGCACCCTCCAGGCTGTGGCCGACCAGGTCGTCGCCGACGACAACCCGGGCCAGCCCGATGGCCGGACCCTCTTCGGGGACGGCATGGACCTGACCGACATCATCTCGGGTGAAGCCTGGGACAACGACATGGGCCTGGCCAACCTCAACGGTCGGATCCTCAACGCCAACGGTGCTTTCCAGGCGCTGTACGTGCTCGGCTACCTCGACGCGGCCACACCGCTCGAGCCGTTCGAGGACGGGGCGATCATCACCGGCCAGACGATGATGACCTCGTCGTCCAGCCCGCTGACGCTCAAGCTGATGACCTGGGTCGCCGTGATCCTGACGCCGATCGTCCTGGCCTACCAGGCGTGGAGCATCTGGACCTTCCGCAGGCGCATCAGCGCCGAGCGGATCCCGGCCGAATCTGGTCTGGAGCCCGCCAAGAAGTAGGCGACAACCAACCACCAGGGCCCCTCGTTCCCGACCGGAGCGGGGGGCCCTGGCATGTCGTCCCGAACGCCGGTCTACCTGGGATACTAGAAACCGTGAAACCACTCGATCCCCGACTGCTCACCTATGCCCGGGCAGCTCGCGGGTACCTGGCTCTGACCATCGCGACAGGGCTGGTCACCGCCGGACTGGTCATCGCCCAGGCGGTCCTCCTCGGCAAGGTCCTGGGCCAGGTCATCGTCGCCGCCGGGTCGGTCGACGCCGGCATCGCACCCGATCCGCTCCCCCTGACCGCGGTCGCCACGACCATCGTCTGGCTGGTCGCCGTCATGGCCGCCCGTGCGGTCAGCACCACCATCCAGGAACGGTTCGCGCACCGTGCCGCCACCGACGCGGTCAACGAGCTGCGCGAACGCCTGGTCGCCCACGGCACCCGGCTGGGGCCCCGCTGGCTCGCCTCGGGCGAGGGCCCGGCGCTGGTCACCCTGGCCACCCGTGGCCTGGACAACCTCGAACCGTACTTCGTGCGCTACCTGCCGCAGCTCGTGCTGGCCGTCACTCTCACCCCGCTGACCTGGATCGTCGTGCTGTCCTACGACTGGTTCTCGGCCGTGCTGGTGGCCGTGGCCGTGCCGCTGATCCCGGTGTTCATGATTCTCGTCGGCAAGATGACCGAGGGCCGGTCCGCCCAGGGCCTCGCGGTGATGAAGCGGCTCGGCACCCAGATGCTCGACCTCGTCGCCGGTCTGCCGACGCTGCGGATGTTCGGCCGCCAGGTCGGCCCGGCCGCTCGGGTACGCCAGCTCGGCGACGCGCACCGGCAGGCCACCATGTCGACCTTGCGGATCGCATTCCTGTCGGGCATGGTCCTGGAGCTTCTGGCGACCTTCGGGGTCGCCCTGGTCGCGGTGTTCATCGGCTTCACGCTGCGCGACGGCGGCACCGACCTGGTCACCGCGCTGACGGTGCTGATCCTCGCCCCGGAGGTGTTCGGTCCGCTGCGACAGGTCGGAGCTCAGTTCCACGCCTCGACCGACGGTGTCGCTGCCGCCGAGGCGGCCTTCACGGTCCTCGAGACGCCCCTGCCGCCGTCAGGCACGGCCCCGTGCCCCGACCTGCGCACCGCGACCGTCCAGCTCACCGACATCAGCGTGCGGTCCACCGGCGGCTGGACCCCCGACGGGCTGGACCTCACCCTCACCCCCGGCCGGGTCACGGCGCTGGTCGGCCCGTCCGGCATCGGCAAGTCCACCACTGTCGAGGTGGTGCTCGGCCTGCTGCACCCCGACCACGGCACGGTGTCGGTCCACGACACGACCACCGCCCAGGAGCACGACCTGGCGGACCTCGACCTGCGGTCCTACTGGGACCAGGTCGCCTGGCTCCCCCAGCGCCCGTTCCTGGAGCCGGGCTCGGTGCAGGCGGTGCTCGGCGACCCCGAGCCTGCCGACCGTGACCGGGCCGCTGCCCTCACCGGGCTGGACGCGGTGGTGGCGGGTCTGCCAGAAGGCTGGGACACCGAGCTGGGCCGCGGCGGCACCGGGCTGTCGGTCGGCCAGCGGCAGCGGGTGGCCCTGACCCGCGCCCTGCTGGCCCCTGCTCCCCTCGTCGTGCTGGACGAACCCACCGCTCACCTCGACGCCCACGGTGAGGCCGTGGTGCTCGACACCGTGGCGGCGCTGCGCGAGGCCGGCTCGGCGGTGCTGCTCGTCGCGCACCGGGCGTCGCTGGTCGCGACCGCCGACGACGTGGTCACGGTCACCGCCCGCGCACGCACTGACGTGGCCGACGCTGCAACGACGGAGGGACTGGCATGAGCGCCACCCAGACAGCTCTCCCGACGACACCGACCCCCGACACCCCGCCGTCGCGCGGCACGCTGATGCAGGCCGTCCGGCTGACCGGGGTCCGGCCGAGCCAGGTCATCACCTCTATCGGGCTGGGCACGCTCGCCCTGGGCTGCGCGGTCGCGCTGGGTGCGACGTCGGCGTGGCTCATCGCCCGGGCATCGCAGATGCCGGACGTCATCGCCCTGAGCATCGCCGCGACCGCCGTGCGGGCCTTCGGCCTGGGGCGCGGGATCATGCGCTACGTCGAGCGCCTGGCGTCCCACGACACGGCCCTGCGCGGGATGACGAACCTGCGCACCACCATCTACGCCCGGCTGGCCGACGGCACACCCGAAGCGGTGCTGCGCATTCGCCGCGGCGACCTGCTGGCCCGGGTCGGGGCCGACGTCGACGAGGTGGGCAACCTCGTCGTGCGGGCCCTGATCCCCGTGGGCGTGGCGATGGTGCTCGGCGTGGGTACCAGCATCGCCATGGGCGTCCTGTGGCTCCCGGCAGGCATCGCGCTGGCCGTGTGCCTGCTCGTCGCCGGGTGGCTGGCCCCGACCATGACCGCCGTGTCGGTGCGCCGCGCCGAGCAGCGGGCCGCCGCCGCACGGGCCCGGATGAACTCGGTGGCGCTCGGCATGCTCGACGACGCCGGTCCGATGACGGTCGCCGGTCGCACCCCCGCCGAGGTGGCCCGCCTCGCGGACGCCGACGCCGACATCGCCCGTGCGGTCGACGCGTCGGCGGTTCCCGCTGCGCTGGCGACCGGGCTGGGCCTGCTCGCCCAGGCCGCCGCCGTGATCGTCGCCCTGGTGACCGGTGTCCCCGCTGTCGAGCAGGGCCTGCTCGCTCCCACCGCGCTGGCGGTCATCGTGCTGACCCCGCTGGCGGCGTTCGAGGCCACGCAGGCACTGCCCGCCGCCGCGGTCCAGCTGCAACGCTCCCGGGCTGCCGCCACCCGGATCCTCGCCCTGCTGGACTCAGCCCAGCCGACCACCCCGCCGGTCGAGCAGCACCCCTCCGTCGACCGCGGGTCGGCTAACCAGGCCACGACCACCGAGATGGCACCGACCCACCCCGAACCGATCGTCCGGCCCCTGCGCGCCACCGACCTGGCGTGCGGCTGGACCGGCCGCGACCTGGCCGTCACGGGTGTCGACCTCCACCTGGACGTGGGCCGCACCGTGGCGGTCGCCGGACCCTCAGGTGCCGGCAAGACGACGCTGCTGCTCACCCTGGCGGGGCTGCTGCCGGTCCGCACCGGTCACCTGCTGCTCGGCGACGACGACCTCGGCACCCTGGACCGTGCCGACGTGGTCCGGTCCGTGGTCGCCACCACCGAGGACGCCCACGTCTTCGGCACCACCGTGCTGGAGAACCTCAGGGTGGCGCGCGGCGACGTCACGGAAGCCGAGGCAGGTCGCGCACTGGACGACGTCGGCCTCGGCGGCTGGCTGGCGGCGCTGCCCGACGGCCTGGGCACGCTGCTCGGCCCCGACGCCCGCACCGTGTCCGGCGGCGAACGGCGGCGGCTGCTGCTGGCCCGGGCCTTGCTGGCTCCGGCGCCGCTGCTGCTGGTCGACGAGCCCGGCGAGCACCTCGACCCCGCTTCGGCCGACCGCATCATCACCGACCTGCTCACCCCCCGGCCCGACCGAGGCGTCCTCGTCGTCAGCCACCGCATCAGCCCGCTGGGCGCGGCCGACGAGGTGCTGTGGATCGAGCACGGGAAGGTCGCGGCACGCGGCACGCACACCGAGCTGCTGGCCGACGTGCCAGGCTACGCTGCGGCTGCACAGCGAGAACAGGCCGAGGAAGGCGGACGATGAGCGACCAGCCGACCGTCGACGCGGACCTCCTGGACGCGGTCCTGGCGGTCGCCGGCGAGCTGGAGCTGCCGGCTGTCATGGACCGACTCGTGCAGGCCTCGACACGGCTCACCGGTGCCCGCTACGCGGCGGTCAACATCCTCGACGACCACCACTCGGTCGCCTTCGTGCAGAGCGGCGTCGACGGCAAGACCGCCCACCGCATCGGCGAGGCCCCGGACGTCTGCCGGGTCCTCAGCCAGATCCCCGCCGTCGGGGCCATCCGGCTGGACGACATCGAGCAGCACCCCGAGTTCAGCGGCTGGCCGGACCACCATCCGACGATGCACGCCTTCCTCGGGACGTCGATCCGGGTCGACGACCAGGTGTTCGGCCAGGTCTACCTGGCTGACAAGCCCGGCGGGTTCACCGTCTGCGACGAGCAACGGGTGCTCCACCTGGCCGCGACGGCCGGCGTCGCGGTGACCAACGCCCGGCTCTACGCCGAGGCCGAGAGGGGCGAGCGCTGGCAGAAGGCCGCCCAGGAGATCGCCACCATGCTCCTGGAAGGCCTCGACGAGGAAGAGGCCCTGGCCCACATCGGCCGTAAGGCCCGGGAGGTCGCCCAGGCCGACACTGTCGCCCTGGTGATGCCCGGGCTCGACGGCGAGCTGGTCATCGAGCTGGCCGACGGCCAGGACGCGGACACCCTGCTGGGCCAGGTGATGCCCGCCGACGGACGCACCGCAGCGGTCCTGTCCGAGGGTCGAGGCATCGTCGTGCGGACGTTGTCGGACAGCCCGGTCGCGGCCATGCGCCCGTTCGGCCCGGCCATGTACGCGCCGATGCAGACCGGGGCCCGGGGTGTCGGCGTGCTCGTCCTGCTGCGGGGGGTCGGCGCGCCGACCGTCGGGGAGGTCGACCTCAACACCGCGCGGTCGTTCGCCGCCCAGGCGCGCCGGGCGGTCGTGATGGCGCGGGCCCGCCCCGCCGCACCGCCTGGGCCGCGGGGGGGGCCCCCGACGCCGGGGGGTGGCGGTCGACCGCCGCGTCGGGCGGCGCGCCCACCCCCCGCAGCAGGACGAGCACGCCGACACCCCGGGCCCCGGTCTGCATCGGCGCGTA
>JAVBSR010000087.1:0-3883 GCA_031556715.1 Cellulomonas sp. | reverse complement strand
ACCTGCGCGACCGCGGCATCGTCTCAGTCATCCCCGAACCGTCCGACCAGCAAGCACACCGCAGACGGCGAGGCTCCAAGGGCGGACGCCCCGTCACCTACGACGTCGAGGACTACAAGGGCCGCAACGTCGTCGAACGCGACTTCAACGAAGACAAGCAGTGGCGAGGCCTGGCCACCCGCTACGACAAGCTCGCACTCACCTACCGCGGCGGCGCCGTCCTGCGCGCCATCACCATCTGGCTCAAACGGTTATGAGACACGCCCTAGGGCCATCCTCCGGAGCCGGCCAGACGCCGCCGAGCTGACCAGACGCCGAGCCGGGCCAGTCCCCGCCGAGATCGGGCCGGAGTTCGGGGGCGGATGGTTCCCGGTCAGACAGGCTGTTCCGGGAGCGTCGGCTCGTGGTGCTGCCCTGTCGGTTCGGGCTGTCCTGTCGGTTCGGGGCGAGCCGACAGCGGGACGGCGCCAGCGTCCGGATCGACGTTGCTCGGAGTGCGGTCGTCCTCGGTCACGATCTCGAGCGTCCCGCCGGGCACCCGGCCGGCGAGGAGATCCAGCAGCGGGTCGCGCTCGAGCGTCGCGTAGTGCCGTTCGGGGACGTGCCGACGTCGGGCTCGGACGATCGACACGGCGCGTGTCGCGATGCCCACCACGACCAATGCGACGATCGCGACGAAGACGTAGGCTGCGCCGTTCACAGGACCTCCTCGTGCTCGGATCCGTAGGCCGAGTGTAGGCCGCGTCGGGCGATCCGTACCGTTTCGCGTGCATGTTCGCGGCCACCGAGCGGGCACGGGCTCCTGGGTCGGGGCCGTGCCGTGCCGACGGCGCGGGTTCGGCTGTCCAGGTCGCACCGTCCGACCGTGCGAGCACCGGCGTGCCGACCTGGCAGACTCTGGGGTCGTGCTGACCGTGACGATCCCCGACGACCAGCTCATGGTCCGGCTGGACGACCTGCGTGACCGGATCGAGCTGGTGCCCTGGGACCTGCTCGGGCCGCTGCCCGACGACGTGCTCGCCCGGGTCGATGTCGTGGTCATCGGTCACTACTGGATCGGTGCGCGGCGGTGGGAACGGCTGACGACGGTGCCGAACCTGCGCTGCCTGCTGCTGCCGTCGGCCGGTTTCGAGCACGCCCTGCCGTACGTCCCGCCCCACGTCACCCTGTGCAGCGGTCGAGGTGTGCACTCCACCGGTACCGCCGAGCTGGCCATGACCCTGATGCTGGCCGCCCAGCGCGGCCTGTCCGACGCGGTGGTCGCCCAGCACGAAGGCCGCTGGCACAACCCTTTCGGCCCGGCCCTGGCCGACCGGCGGGTGCTCGTCGTCGGCGCCGGGTCGGTGGCGTCGGCGCTGGTCGCCCGGTTGCGGCCGTTCGAGGTGATGATCACCCAGGTCGCCCGGACGGCCCGGCAGGGCCCTGACGGGCCGGTCCACGGCATCGACGAGCTCGGCGCCCTGCTGCCCGACGCGGACGTCGTGGTGCTCACCGTCCCGCTCGACGCGTCGACCGAGCACCTGCTCGACGCCTCGGCGCTGGCCGCGCTGCCCGACGGTGCCCTGGTCGTCAACGTGGCCCGAGGCCGGGTGGTCGACACCGACGCCCTCCTGGCCGAGCTGGGCACGGGTCGGCTGCGGGCCGCGCTGGACGTCACCGACCCGGAACCGCTGCCCCCTGGCCACCCGTTGTGGTCGGCGCCGAACACGCTGATCACCGCGCACCAGGGTGGCAACACCGACGCGACCGGCCCTCGGGTGGCGGCCCTGGTCCGGCGGCAGCTCGGCCACCTGCTGGCCGGCGAGCCCCTGGAGAACGTCGTCGAGCGCTAGGGATGGTGCGCACCGTGCTGGTCGTCGTCGGGGTGCTGGTGGCGCTCTGGGCGGTGGACCGGCTGGGGTTGTGGGCCGAGCGGCGGGGCTGGGTCTACTGGCGTCGGCGCAGCCCGTCCGGGTCGGGTTCGGTCGTGCTAGGGCCGGTGTTCGACCTGTTCACCCCGTCGTACAGCCACGTGGTGGAAGAGCAGCGCCGGGTCGAGGTGGGCGACCAGGTCACGGATGTGGCGGGCGGCGCAGTAGCGTGGGGCCTGACCCCAGGAGAAGAGACTGTTGCGATGAGTCGTCCGTTGCGTTCCCGTACCTCGACCCACGGCCGCACCATGGCCGGTGCCCGCTCCTTGTGGCGTGCCACGGGCATGACCGACGACGACTTCGGCAAGCCGATCGTCGCAGTCGCCAACTCGTTCACCCAGTTCGTCCCGGGCCACGTCCACCTCAAGGACTCCGGTGAGCTGGTGGCCTCGGCGATCCGTGAGGCCGGGGGCGTGGCCAAGGAGTTCAACACCATCGCCGTGGATGACGGGATCGCCATGGGCCATGGCGGGATGCTGTACTCCCTGCCCAGCCGTGACCTCATCGCCGACTCCGTGGAGTACATGGTCAACGCGCACACCGCCGACGCCCTGGTGTGCATCACCAACTGCGACAAGATCACACCCGGCATGCTCATGGCGTCGCTGCGGCTGAACATCCCGACGGTCTTCGTCTCCGGCGGCCCGATGGAGGCCGGGAAGGCTGTGGTGGCCGACGGTGTGGCCAGCAAGCCCTTGAACCTCATCGACGCGATCAACTACTCGGCCGACGACGCTGTGTCTGACGCGGGGCTGGGCCTGGTCGAAGCCTCGGCCTGCCCGACGTGCGGGTCCTGCTCGGGCATGTTCACCGCCAACTCGATGAACTGCCTGACCGAGGCGCTGGGGCTGTCCCTGCCCGGCAACGGTTCGACGCTGGCCACGCACACCGCCCGACGTGAGCTGTTCCTGGCTGCGGGGCGGCTCGTCGTCGAGCTGGCCCGGGCGTACTACGACGACGGGGACGACTCGGTCGCCCCCCGGTCGATCGTCACCAAGGCGGCGCTGACCAACGCCATGGCGCTCGACGTCGCCATGGGCGGGTCGACCAACACGGTGCTGCACATCCTGGCCGCCGCCCAGGAGGCGGGTGTCGACTTCACGCTGGCCGACATCGACGCGCTGTCGCGGCGGGTGCCGTGCCTGTCCAAGGTCGCCCCCAACCACCCGAGCTTCCACATGGAGGACGTGCACCGGGCCGGGGGCATCCCCGCGCTGCTCGGCGAGCTGGACCGGGCGGGCCTGCTCGATCACGACGTGCGGTCGGTGCACACCCCCGACCTGGCGTCCTGGCTGGCCGCGTGGGACGTGCGCGGCGGGACGGCCACGGCCGAGGCCGTCGAGCTGTTCCACGCCGCGCCCGGCGGGGTGCGCACCACCGAACCGTTCTCCACCTCCAACCGCTGGGACACCCTGGACACCGACCAGGCCGACGGTTGCATCCGGGACGTCGCGCACGCCTACACCGCCGAGGGTGGCCTGGCGGTGCTGCGGGGCAACCTCGCCGAGGACGGCGCGATCATCAAGACCGCCGGGATCGACCCGGACGTGTTCCGCTTCGTCGGCCGGGCCATCGTCTGCGAGTCGCAGGACGAGGCCGTCGAGAAGATCCTCAGCAAGCAGGTCGAGCCCGGTCACGTCGTCGTGGTCCGCTACGAGGGCCCGTCCGGCGGGCCAGGCATGCAGGAGATGCTCTACCCGACGTCCTTCATCAAGGGCCGCGGCCTGGGCAAGCAGTGCGCGCTGATCACCGACGGCCGCTTCTCCGGCGGTTCGAGCGGGATCTCCGTCGGCCACGTCTCCCCGGAGGCCGCCGCCGGTGGCCTCATCGGCCTGGTCGAGGACGGCGACGAGATCGAGATCGACGTCCACTCGCGGCTGATCCGCCTCAACGTGCCCGACGACGTCCTTGCCACCCGCCGGGCCAAGATGCTGGCCTCGGAGCATCCTTGGCAGCCCGTGGGCCGGGACCGA
>JAVBSR010000040.1:0-4269 GCA_031556715.1 Cellulomonas sp. | reverse complement strand
GGTACTTGTCGAGCGCGGGGCCGACGGTGCGTTCCTCGATGTCAGGGTCGAGGATGATCATGATCTCGTACGGACGCAGGCTCATACCCACCTCCTCTGGTCTTCGCGGTCACGGTCGGTCCGTGACAGGAGGGTTGCCTGCCGGTGCGGTGCCGGGTGGCACGCAGCGACGGGCCATCGTAACCCAGCTGACGCCGGGCGGACGAGTTCGCAGGCCTAGGCGTGCGACGGAGCACCGTCCAGCCCGGACGACCGACGACGTGCCGACCGCGCTACGGGCCGCCGTTCTGCCCGCCGCCGGCCGGGTTGTCAGGATCCGGCGGCACCACCGGCGGGCCGGTCGAGACGACGATGGTGACGGCGTCGCCATAAGGCAGGGTGGTACCGGCTGCCGGTTCCACCCGGATGACACGGCCCCTCACGACGGTCGGGGAGGCCTCGGAGACGACGTTCGGCTGGAAACCGAGACCGACGAGGATCGCGCTGGCGTCAGCCTCCTGCTTGTTGGCCAGCGACGGCACCGGCACGGACTCGGGCGGCGCCTCGGTGGTCTCGGTCGGTTCGTCGGTCGGTGTCTCGGTCGGGCTGGGGCTGGAGGTCTTGCCGACGTTCTTCGCCGGCGGGAAGGCCGTGTTCTTCGAGTAGGGGGCCAACGACAGCACGCCGCCCTTGCAGGCCGAGGCGTACTTCTTGCCGCCGCACCCGGCCATGTAGTCGGCCCACAGCGCAGCCGGCCACGACCCACCGGTGACCTCTTTGACGCCCCCCCACGGGGTGATCGTCGCCTCGCTCCGGTCGGGGCCCTCCTGCGTCAGGGCGACAGCGGTGACGACGTCGGTGGTGAAGCCGATGAACCACGCGGACTTGTTGGCCGTGGAGGTACCGGTCTTGCCGGCGATGTGCCGGTTGATCGCCCCGACGTACTCCCGCGCCGAGCCGGACTCGACCGGGCCCTGCAGGGCTGTGACCGTGTCGGCCATGACGTCGGCGTCGAACACCCGGGTGGCCCGGGTGTCGGCGTTGTGCAGGATCTCGCCGTCCGGGCCGATGATCCGGGAGACGATGTGCGGCTTCGTCTTCAGTCCCTGCTCGGCGAACACACCATAAGCCTGAGCCATGTCGATGGGATGGACCGCGTCCGTGCCGAGCACGTTGGACCGGTCCACAGACAGCTGGCCCGCAGACACCGGAGTGACACCAGCCTCCGCAGCCACGGCAGCGGTCTTCTCTGGCCCGATCTCGATGTTGAGCGCGGCGTAGACCGTGTTCACCGAGTTCGCGGTCGCCGTGAGGAGGTTCATGTCGCCGTAGGACTGACCGCCGAAGTTGACTACTGGCCAGTCCTTGTGGCCGGGGCTGCTGAACGTCTGCGGGCTGGCGCCGGAGTACACCGACTTCAGCGACTTTCCTTCCTCCAGCGCCGCGATGAGGGTGAACGGCTTGAAGGTCGAACCCGCCTGGGCCCGACCCTGGGTCACCTGGTTGAACGGGTCCTTGAGGAAATCCTGGCCGGAGTACAGCGCCCGGATCGACCCGTCGGCGGGGTCGATCGTGACCATCGCCACCCGCAGCGTCCCCGGGCAGGTCGGGTCCGCGTTGGGGTCGCACAGGCTGGGGGTCTTCCCGCCGCTCAGGTCGCCGTTGATGAGGCGGGCGCCTGAGGCGACAGCCATGTCCTGCATGCTCTGGTCGATGGTCGTGATGATCGTGTAGCCGCCCCGCATCAGCTGTTCTGGAGAGATGCCGAGCGCAACCGCAGCCTCCTCCCGGGCCTGGACCAAGAGGTAGCCCTTGGCGCCCTCGTACACCGGTTCCGGGGTGTAGGGCCGAGCCTGCGGGAAGGTCAGCTCGGCCCGCTGCGCGGCCGTCAGGTGGGTCTTGAGGTTCGTGTCCGAGACCATGTAGTCCAGGGTGCGGTTCCAGCGCTGCTTGGCCTTGTCCGGGTTGTCGAACGGGTCCCAGTTGATGGGCGACGGGATGATCCCGGCCAGCACGGCCGCCTCGGAGACGTCGAGGTCCTTGGCGTCCTTGCCGAAGTAGCTCTGGGCCGCTGCCTGGATGCCGTAGGTCTTGCCCCGGCCCCAGTAGATCGTGTTGAGGTAGTTGCAGATGATCGTGTCTTTGGACTGCTGCTGGTTGATCTTCACGGCCAGCAGCGCCTCCTGGGCCTTGCCGAGATAGCCGTGCCGGGTGCCGCCGTAGTAGTTCTCCACGTACTGCTGGCTCAGCGTCGAGCCACCCTGCTGCTGGCCGCCCCTGAGGTTGTTGTACAGCGCCCGGGCGATGCCGCGGGGGTCCACCCCGGAGTTGGTCCAGAAGCTGCGGTCCTCGGAGGCGACGACCGCGTCCTTGACCTGCTGGGGGATGTCGTCGCAGGCGATGATGTCCCGCTTCACCCCCGGGAACTCGCCGATCTTCTCGCCGTGGGCGCTGCGGTCGCCAGAGCGTGACGGGTCGGCGAAGTAGACCGAGGTGGTCTGGTCGAAGATGTCGGCGCCCTCGTCGGGGACCTTGACGGAGGAGTACGCCGCGACGCCGAGCCCGGCCACCAGGCCGATCACGGTGATCATGGACAGCAGCACGAACCGCCACGACGGCAACCACCGGTGCAGCCCCCGGTAGCCGGGGCGCGGGTAGTTCCAGAAACGGCGCCGGTTCGTCGTCACCGGGACGCTACGCCGGACGTCTGCCCGCGAGGGGCGCGCTGACCTGCGCTCCACGAAGACTCTCCTTCTCTCAGGTCGACGAGGCCGGATCGGAGGCGTCCGACCGCTGAGCCGTCCCGGGGCCGTCCTCCAGTATGGGGGACTCGACCCGGCAAACAGCACTCATCGGGGACCTCCTCACAGGATCTGCACCCTCTTCTCAGCCGCGAGCTTGCTCCCACGGCGAAACGGGCATAGTGTGCGATGTATCGTTGCGATACATCGACAGCCACATCGGCACCGCGCAACGGTTCAGTAGTCAGATCAGCATCGACCCGGACGAGCAGGGGGAGGCAGCGTGCGAGCCAAGTCTGACGTGCTCGACCACGCCATCCTCGGCCTGCTCCACCGTACCCCGATGCACGGCTACGAGCTGCGCAAACAGCTCAACCTCGTGCTCGGGTCGTTCCGGGCGCTGTCGTACGGTTCGCTCTACCCGGCGCTGCGCTCGCTGGCCGAACGTGGTCTGATCCACGGGGTCGACGAGAACAGGCTCAGCACTCGCGGCGGTTCGCGACGTGCCCGGATCGTCTACCAGCTGACTGCGGCCGGCAAGGAGCACCTCGGCGAGGTGCTCGGCTCGGTCGGTCCGTCAGCCTGGGACGACGAGGAGTTCGACGTCCGGTTCGCGTTGTTCGACCAGACCGACGCCGAGACCCGGCTGCGCATCCTCGAAGGCCGTCGCATGCGGCTGACCGAGCGGCTGGAGCTGGTCCGCCAGTCTCTGGCCCGTGCCCGGGAACGGATGGACGAGTACACCGCCGAGCTCCAGCGCCACGGCCTGGACACCGTCGAACGCGAGGTCGCCTGGCTCGACGAGCTGATCGACAACGAACGGGCCGCCCGGTCCGGCACCACCCCTGGCCACCTGGCCACCACACCCGGCCACCAGGCCACCACAGCCGCCGTGACCTCCGCGGCGCGCGACTCGGAGAAGGAGTAAAGGATGTCTACCATCCGCGTAGCGATCGTCGGCGTGGGCAACTGTGCGTCGTCGCTGGTCCAGGGGGTGCAGTACTACCGTGACGCCCCGGACGACAGCCAGGTGCCCGGTCTGATGCACGTCCGTTTCGGCCCGTACCACGTGCGGGACGTGGAGTTCGTCGCGGCGTTCGACGTCGACGCCAAGAAGGTCGGGTTCGACCTGTCCGAGGCCATCAACACCTCGGAGAACAACACCATCAAGATCGCCGACGTGGCGCCGACCGGCGTCATCGTGCAGCGCGGTCACACCCTGGACGGCCTGGGCAAGTACTACACCCAGACCATCGAGGAGTCCGACGCCTCGCCGGTCGACATCGTGCAGGCCCTCAAGGACGCGAAGGTCGACGTCCTGGTCTCCTACCTGCCGGTCGGCTCGGAGACGGCTGACAAGTTCTACGCCCAGTGCTGCATCAACGCGGGTGTGGCCATGGTCAACGCCCTGCCGGTGTTCATCGCCTCCGACCCCGAGTGGGCCAAGAAGTTCGAGGACGCGGGCGTGCCGATCGTCGGCGACGACATCAAGTCGCAGGTCGGCGCCACCATCACCCACCGCGTTCTCGCCCGGCTGTTCGAGGACCGC
>JAVBSR010000165.1:0-15386 GCA_031556715.1 Cellulomonas sp. | reverse complement strand
AAGGGCGGGTGGAACTTCACCGACGTCCTGCCGGCCGGCCTGACCGCCGTGGGCCCACCGACCAGCGGGTCTCTGGGCCCGGCCTGCGTGGGCTTCACCGGCTCGGTCACCAGCGGACGGGTGGTGGTCACCGGCAGCCTGGCCACAGGGCAGGCCGCGTGCACCGTCAACCTCGAGGTCACCGCCGCGAAGGGCGGCTACTACACCAACGGCCCGGCCAACTTCCCGGCCAGCACCACGGGCCCGGCCTGCGCCGGTGGCCCCGGTGTCGGCCTGTGCGGGCTGAACCCCCCGGCCGACGCGACGCTGACGGTCACCCCGATCCTCGTCGACGACACCGCCACGACGCCGTACCTGACGCCGGTGACCGTCCCGGTGCTGGGCAACGACCTGGCCCTGCCGGCCGGCTCGACCGTGACCGGCCTGCAGCCCGGCGACCCGTCGCAGGGCACCTGGACGCTGAACTCCGACGGGACCGTGACCTTCAGGCCCGCGCCGGGCTTCGACTCGGACGCCACGGCGACGTACACCGTGACCTACCCCGACAGCACCACCGCCACCGCCCGGGTGACGGTCACCGTGCTGGTGCCGCCCCCGCCGATCACCAGCGCGTCCGCCGTCACGGGGATCACCGGCACCGGCCAGCCGGGCGACGACGTCACGGTGACCCTGCCCGACGGCTCGACCGCGACCAGCCCGGTGGGTGCGGACGGCACCTGGTCGGTCCCGGCCTCCCGGCTGACGCCCGCCCAGCAGGACTCGCTGACGCCGAACAGCTCGGTCACGGCGGTGCAGACCGACCCGTCGACCCACCACGGCTCGACCCTGACCTCGATGCCGCTGCCCCCGTCGGTCGTGACCGACGGCCGGTCCGCCTCCGGCCGGGGCATCCCCGGCGCGGTCGTCACCGTGACCGGCGGGGCCACGCGGTGCACCGCCACCGTGGCCACCGACGAGACCTGGTCGTGCTCCTTCGGCAGGCCGCTGGACCCCTCCACGTCGGTGTCGGCCCGCCAGACGCACAACGGTCGCACCACACCGGAGTCGTTGGTGTCGACCACGACCGTGGGAACACCCGACCCCCCTGGGCCGGGTCCGCAGTCAGGCCCGGGCGCCGGGTCGACGCCGGCTCCCGCGGCGTCCGCGTCCCCGGTGGCCAAGAAGAACGCCCCGGCCGGCAAGGGCACTCACGCCCTGGCCAGCACCGGAGCAGACCTCGGGCTGCCGGCCGCGCTCGGCGTCGCCGCCCTGCTGGTCGGCACCGGCCTGGTGGTCGTGGCCCGGACGTCGGGCCGACGCCGGGACGGCGGCCAGAACCAGGCCTGACCTGGACGCCCGGTGACGTCGCCGGGCCTCGACCGAGCGGCACCGGGGGTCGTCCCGGGGGCCGGGGCTGTCCTCGCCGGGACGTCCCGGCGCGGTGCCGCGGTCCTGCCAGGCGTCTGGAAAGCGTCTGGACCGGGGGCGTATCTGCTGCGGACGGTCCGGGCGAACGGTCCAATAGGGGCGGCGGCACGTCGGTGCCGTGCGGCACTGGACCATCGGGAGCCATCGTGGCTGACCTCGTCTTCGTCCTCCTGACCTGCGTGGGGTTCTTCGCGCTGGCCGCTCTCGTCGCGGGGGTGGCCAGGCTGTGAACGGCAAGTACGCGATCGTGGTGCTGGTAGCGCTCGGGTTGGTCGTCTACCTGCTGTGGGCGCTGCTGCGACCGGAGAAGTTCTGATGTCGGCGACGCTGGCGGCGCTGCTGCAGATCGGGCTCCTGGTCGCCCTCCTGGCAGCGGTGCACGTCCCGCTGGGCGACTACATGGCCCACGTCTTCACCAGCCCTGGCCACACCAGGGTCGAGAAGGTCGTCTACCGCCTGTCGGGCGTCGACGGCGACACCGACCAGCGGTGGCCGGTCTACGCCCGGTCGCTCCTGGCCTTCTCGGCGGTCAGCGTCCTGGTGCTGTACGCCCTCCTGCGGGTGCAGGCGTGGCTGCCGCTGTCGAACGGGATGCCAGCCGTGCCGCCGGACGGGGCCTGGAACACCGCGGTGTCGTTCGTGACCAACACCAACTGGCAGTGGTACTCCGGCGAGTCGACCCTGGGCCACCTGGCACAGATGCTCGGCCTGGCGGTGCAGAGCTTCGTCTCCGCAGCCGTCGGCCTCGCCGTGGCGATCACCCTGGTCCGGGGCTTTGTCCGGGCCAGGACCGACCAGATCGGCAACTTCTGGGTCGACCTGGTGCGGGGCACGCTGCGCATCCTCCTGCCGGTCGCCTTCGTCGCCGCGGTGGTGCTGGTGCTCCACGGGGTGGTGCAGAACTTCGCCGGCCCGCACGAGATCACCACCCTCACCGGGGGCACCCAGACCGTGGTCGGCGGCCCGGTCGCCTCCCAGGAGGCCATCAAGGAGCTCGGCACCAACGGTGGCGGCTTCTTCAACGCCAACTCCGGGCACCCCTTCGAGAACCCTGACGGGATCACCAACCTGCTGGAGATCTTCCTGCTGCTGGTCATCCCGTTCTCCCTGCCCCGCACCTTCGGACGGATGGTCGGCGACCACCGCCAGGGCCTGGCGATCGTCGCCGTCATGGGCACCGTCTGGACGGCCGCCCTGGCCGTCGCCACCTGGTCGGAGATGCGCGGCCTGGGTGCCGTGCCGCAGCTGGCCGGCGGGGCGGCCGAAGGCAAAGAGCTCCGCTTCGGCCCGGCCGCGTCGGCGCTGTTCGCGGTGTCGACCACCGGGACGTCCACCGGTGCGGTCAACAGCTCCCACGACTCGCTCACCCCGCTCGGCGGCGGCGTGACCCTGCTCAACATGATGCTGGGAGAGGTGGCCCCCGGCGGTGTCGGGGCGGGGCTGTACGGGATCCTCGTGCTGGCCGTGCTCACCGTCTTCCTCGCGGGCCTCATGGTCGGGCGCACACCGGAATACCTCGGCAAGAAGATCGGCCAGCGCGAGATCACCCTCGTCGGGCTCTTCGTGCTGACCATGCCGACGCTGCTGCTGGTCGGCGCCGCGCTCACCGCGGGGTCGTCCCGGCTGGTCGACAGATCCGTGCAGGACGCCGGCGCCCACGGGCTGTCGGAGGTGCTCTACGCCTACGCCTCGACGGCCAACAACAACGGCTCGGCCTTCGCCGGGTTCGGCGCCGGGACCGTCTACCAGAACACCGCCCTGGGCCTGGCCATGCTGCTGGGGCGCTTCGTGCCGATGATCATGGTCCTGGCCCTGGCCGGCAGCCTCGCGCACCAGGAGGGCCGGTCCACCGTCGCCCCGGCCGCGACCTCCGAATCGCACGGGGCCGCGTCGGTCGTCCCGGCGGCGGCCGCACACAGCGCCGCGTCGGACGGTGCGCAGAGCGAGATGTCGGCTGGCGCGCAGAGCGCGATGTCGGCTGGCACTGTGTCAGCCGCCGCACAGAGCGCCACCTCGACGGCCGCGCAGGTCGCCACCCCCACCGCACCGGCGTCCCGGGCTGTCTCCCGGGGAACCATGCCGACGCACGGCCCGGTGTTCATCGGGCTGCTGACGTTCGTCGTGGTCGTCGTCGCCGGTCTGACCTTCTTCCCAGCCCTGGCGCTGGGCCCGATCGCGGAGGCGCTGCTGTGACCGCCCTGACGACCCCTCCCCGACACACGGCTCCTGGCCGGGTGCGTTCGGGCGCCTTCGACCCGAAGCAGATGTGGCACGGGCTGCCGGGGGCGCTGCGCAAGCTCGACCCGCGGCACCAGGTGCACTACCCGGTGATGTTCGTCGTCTGGGTCGGCGCCCTGGCGTCCACCGTCCTGGCGGCCGTCCACCCGAGCCTGTTCGCCTGGTCGCTGGTCGGCTGGCTGTGGGCCACCGTGGTGTTCGCCAACCTCGCCGAGGCTGTCGCCGAAGGGCGCGGCCAGGCGCAGGCGGCGTCCCTGCGGCGCACCCGCACCAGCACCACCGCCCGGCGGCTGACCGCCGACGGCACCGAGGAGGCCGTCGCCGCCACGGCGCTGGCGGTCGGCGACCTCGTCGTCGTCGAGGCCGGGCAGGTCGTCCCGTCCGACGGCGACGTCGTCGAGGGCATCGCCTCCGTCGACGAGTCGGCCGTGACCGGCGAGTCGGCCCCCGTGATCCGCGAGTCCGGCGGCGACCGCAGCGCCGTCACCGGCGGCACCAAGGTGCTGTCCGACCGGATCGTGGTCAAGATCACCGCCAAGGCCGGCGAGACGTTCCTGGACCGGATGATCGCGCTGGTCGAAGGCTCGTCCCGGCAGAAGACACCCAACGAGATCGCGCTGAACCTGCTGCTGGCCGTCCTGACGATCATCTTCCTGCTCGCCGTCGTCACCCTCCAGCCGTTCGCCGTCTACTCCGGCCAGGCCCAGCCGACCGTCATGCTCATCGCCCTGCTGGTCTGCCTCATCCCCACGACCATCGGCGCCCTGCTGTCGGCCATCGGCATCGCCGGGATGGACCGGCTCGTCCAGCGCAACGTCATGGCCCTGTCAGGCCGGGCCGTCGAGGCGGCCGGCGACGTCGACGTCCTGCTGCTGGACAAGACCGGCACCATCACCCTGGGCAACCGTGAGGCCGTCGAGCTGGTCCCGGTCGAGGGCATCGACGGCCGGCGCCTGGCCGAGGCGGCGCAGATGTCCTCCCTGGCCGACGAGACCCCCGAGGGCCGGTCCATCGTCGTGCTGACCAAGCAGCGGTACGACCTGCGGGAGAACTTCGCCGCCGACCTGCCCGACGTGACGTTCGTGCCCTTCACCGCCCAGACCCGCATGAGCGGCGTCGACGCGGTCACCGCCGAGACCGGGCTGTGGCAGGTCCGCAAGGGCGCGGCCAGCGCCGTCATGGCCTGGGTCCGCGAGCACCACGGCCACCCGACGGCCGACGTCGGCCTGGCGGTCGACGCCATCTCCGCCTCGGGCGGCACCCCGCTGGTCGTGGCCGAGCAGGTCGGCGACCAGCCGGCCCGTGCGCTGGGGGTGGTCCACCTCAAGGACGTCGTCAAGCAGGGCATGCGCGAACGGTTCGACGAGCTGCGGCGCATGGGCATCCGCACGGTGATGATCACCGGCGACAACGCGCTGACCGCCAGGGCCATCGCCGAGGAGGCCGGGGTCGACGACTTCCTGGCCGAGGCCCGCCCCGAGGACAAGATGGACCTCATCAAGCGTGAGCAGGCCGGTGGTCGTCTCGTCGCCATGACCGGCGACGGCACCAACGACGCCCCGGCGCTGGCCCAGGCCGACGTCGGTGTGGCGATGAACTCCGGCACCTCGGCCGCCAAGGAGGCCGGGAACATGGTGGACCTCGACTCCAACCCCACCAAGCTCATCGAGATCGTGGAGATCGGCAAGCAGATGCTCATCACCCGTGGTGCCCTGACGACGTTCTCGATCGCCAACGACGTGGCGAAGTACTTCGCGATCATCCCCGCGATGTTCGTCGGCCTGTACCCGCAGCTCGACCGGCTCAACCTCATGGGGCTGTCGTCCCCGCGGTCCGCGGTGCTGTCGGCGGTGATCTTCAACGCCCTGGTCATCGTCGCGCTCGTGCCGGTGGCGTTGCGCGGGGTGCGCTACACCCCGTCGAGCGCCGCGGCCATGCTGCGTCGCAACCTGCTCCTCTACGGTGTCGGCGGGCTGGTCGCCCCGTTCGTCGGCATCAAGCTCATCGACCTGGTCGTCGCCCTGCTCCCCGGAATGTAGGGATCGTCATGCTGCCGTTCCTCCGCCAGTCCGTCGCCGCGGCGCGGATGCTGCTGATCTTGACCGTCGTGCTCGGCCTGGCCTACCCGGCCGCGGTCTGCGGGGTGGGGCGCCTGGTGCCCGGCCGGGCCGACGGGTCGATGGTCGAGGTCGACGGGCAGGTCGTCGGGTCGGCCCTGCTCGGCCAGCCGTTCACCGGCGACCAGTGGTTCTGGCCGCGCCCGTCGGTCTCCGGCTACGACCCGACGCGCAGCGGCGGCTCCAACCTCGGCCCGGACAACCCCGACCTGGCGGCGACCGTCGCCGCACGGATCGACCAGGTCGCCGAGCGTGAGGGCGTCGACCCGTCCCAGGTGCCGCCCGACGCCGTCACCGCCTCCGGGTCGGGCCTCGACCCGCACATCTCCCCGCAGTACGCCGCCCTCCAGGTGCCTCGGGTGGCCCGGGCCCGCGGCCTCGACGAGGCCTCCGTCCGGGGCCTGGTCGCCGACGCCACCACCGGACGGGAGCTGGGGTTCCTCGGCGAGCCGCGCGTCAACGTCCTCCAGCTCAACATCGCCCTGGCCGATCTAGGCTGATCGCACCATGCCCGACCGCGCGCCAGACCACGCCGTACCCGGGCACGGCGTGCCCGACCGCGCTGTGCCCGACCAGGCTGTGCCCGACCAGGCTGTGCCCGACCAGGCCGTGCCCGACCAGGCTGTGCCCGACCAGGCCGCGCCCGACCATGCCCACCCCGCCCCGCCCCGGCGCGGCAGGCTGCGCGTCTACCTCGGGGCGGCCCCGGGTGTGGGCAAGACCTACGCCATGCTGGCCGAGGGGCACCGCCGGGCCGAGCGGGGCACGGACGTCGTCGTCGCCGTCGTCGAGACCCACGGCCGGGCGCAGACGGCGGCTCTGCTCGACGGTCTGGAGATCGTGCCCCGACGGACCCTGGACCACCGTGGCACCACCTTCACCGAGATGGACCTCGACGCGGTGCTGGCCCGGCGCCCGGCCATGGCGCTGGTCGACGAGCTGGCCCACACCAACGTCCCCGGCTCGGCCCACGACAAACGGTGGCAGGACGTCGACGAGCTCCTGGCGGCCGGTATCGACGTCGTCACGACCGTCAACGTCCAGCACCTGGAGAGCCTCAACGACGTCGTCGAGATGATCACCGGGGTGCGGCAGCAGGAGACCCTGCCCGACGAGGTGGTGCGCCGCGCCGACCAGATCGAGCTGGTCGACATGAGCCCGGAGGCGCTGCGCCGACGCCTGGCGCACGGCAACGTCTACCAGGCCGACAAGGTCGACGCGGCCCTGACCAACTACTTCCGGGTGGGCAACCTCACGGCCCTGCGCGAGCTGGCGCTGCTGTGGACCGCCGACCGGGTCGACGCCGCCCTGGAGGCGTACCGGCGCGAGCACGCCATCGCCAAGACCTGGCCGGCCCGTGAACGCATCGTCGTCGCGGTCACCGGGGGGCCCGAGACCGAGACCCTGGTGCGGCGTGGCGCCCGCCGGGCCGCCCAGCCGGCCGGTGCCGAGCTGCACGTGCTCCACGTCCTGCGCGGCGACGGGCTGGCCGGCCCCCGCCCCGACGACCTGGTCGACCACCGGGCGTTCGCCCAGTCGCTCGGCGCCACCTGGCACACCGTCGTCAGCGACGACGTCGCCGCGGCTGTCCTCGACTTCGCCCGGGGGATCAACGCCAGCCACGTCCTGCTGGGGGCTTCCCGCCGCTCCCGCTGGCGGGCGGCACTGTCCGCCGGGATCGCGACGCGCGTCATCGCCGGGTCCGGCGAGATCGACGTGCTCATCGTCACGCACGAGAGCGCCGCCCGAGGCCGGCACGCACCCCCGCCCCGCAGCGGGACGCTCAGCACACGGCGACGGGTCGCGGCGTGGGTCACCTCCGTCGTCGGCCCGGCGCTGCTGAGCGTCATGCTGCTGTGGGTGCCGGGGCTGGACAGCCTGCCGACCGTCCTCATGCTGTTCCTCACCGTCACGGTGGCGGTCGCCCTGCTCGGGGGGCTGCGGCCGGCCCTGGTGGCCGCGGTCGCCGGGGGGCTGCTGTCGAACTGGTGGTTCACGCCGCCGACGCGCACGCTGACCATCACCGAGCCGCAGAACACCCTGGCCATCGCCGTGCTCATCGCCGTGGCCGTGGCGGTCTCCGCCGTGGTCGACCTGGCCGCCCGGCGCACCGTCGAGGCCGGCCGGGCCCGCGGGGAGGCCGACACCCTGACGCTGCTGGCCCGCTCGGTACTGCAGGGCGACGAGGCGATCCCGGCCATCCTCGACCAGCTGTGCGAGACGTTCACGCTGGACGGGGCCGCGCTGCTGGTGCGCGGGGAGTCGGGCGACCAGCCGGCGGCGTGGACGGTCGCCGGGCAGGCCGGGTCTGCGACCCCGTCCGCCCCGGACGGCATCCGCGTCGCGGTCGCCGAGGACACCGAGCTGGTGCTGGACCGCGACCGGCCGCTGTCGACCGACGACCTGCGGATGATCACCGTCGTCGCCCAGTACCTCGGCGCCGCCCTGGAACGCGACCGGCTGCGCCGCGAGGCCCGGGCCAGCCGGGTGGAACGCGAGCGCACCACCACCCGCACCGCGCTGCTCGCCGCGGTGTCGCACGACCTGCGCACCCCGCTGGCCGGGATCAAGGCAGGTGTCACGGCGCTGCGCAGCGGGGTCACGATCGCCCCGGCCGACCGGCGCGAGCTGCTGGCCGGCGTCGACCACCAGGCCGACCGGCTGCAGCTGCTCATCGACAACCTGCTCGACATGAGCCGGCTCGACACCGGCGTGGTGGCGGCCCGCCGCGAGCCGGTCGCGCTCGACGAGATCGTCCCCCGGGTGGTCGACTCGATGCCCGTCGGCACCGTGGAGGTCGACGTGCCCGAGACGCTGCCCCTGGTCTGCGTCGACGCCGGGCTGGTCGAACGGGCCCTGGCCAACGTGGTGGAGAACGCCGTGCGCTACCAGCCGGAGGGACGGCCGGTCCGGGTCACCGCCGAGCGGGTCGACGCCGACCTGGTCCTGCGGGTCGTCGACCAGGGCCCCGGCGTGCCCGACGACCGCAAGGCCCAGATCTTCGCGGCCTTCCAGCAGCTGGGCGACGCCCCGCGGGGCCACGGCCTGGGCCTGGGCCTGGCTGTGGCGCGCGGCTTCGTCGAGGCCAACGGCGGGACCCTGGAGGCCGACGACACCCCGGGCGGCGGTCTGACCATGGTCCTGACGCTACCTGTGGCCCGGGGCACGACGTGAGCACCCGGGTGCTGCTCGTCGAGGACGACGCCGTGCTGGCCCGGGCCCTGAGCGTGACGCTGCGCGCCCACGGCTACGACACGTGGAGCGTCGGCACGGGCACCGCCGGGCTGGAGGCGATCGCGGCCCGCCGGCCCGACGTGGTGGTGCTCGACCTCGGGCTGCCCGACCTGGACGGCATGGAGGTGCTGCGCACCGCCCGCACCTGGACCACCGTCCCGGTGGTGGTCCTGTCGGCCCGGCGCACCAGCGACGACAAGGTCGACGCCCTCGACGCCGGGGCCGACGACTACGTCACCAAGCCGTTCGGCGTGGACGAGCTGCTGGCACGCGTGCGGGCCGCCGCGCGGCGCGGTGTCCCGGCCGACGTGCCGCCGGTGACGACCGCGGCCTTCACGGTCGACCTGGCGGCCCGGCGGGTGTGGCGCACCGACGGCCAGACGGTCCGGCTCACCCCGACCGAGTGGCACCTGCTGGAGATGCTGGCCCGTGACGTCGGCAAGGTCGTCGGCCGCCGCGAGCTGCTGACCGAGCTGCGCGGCCCGTACCTCGCCCACGAGACCCACTACCTGCGGGTCTACCTCGCCCAGCTGCGCCGCAAGCTCGAGCCCGACCCGGCCCGTCCGCGGCACCTCATCACCGAGCCCGGCATCGGCTACCGGCTGGAGCCGTGACTACAGCAGCCCGGTGGCGCCCCGTTCCCGCCAGGCGTCGACCGCCTCCTTGACCCGCTGGGCGTACGCCCGGGTGGTGACCAGCAGGGCGTCCGGGGTGTCCACGACCACCGCCGCGTCCAGCCCGACGACGGTCACCGCCCGCTGCGCGGTGACGACGAACGCGTCGGCGGCGTCCAGGCGCAGCACCAGACCGTCGTCGCCGAGCGTGGCGCTGGTGGGCGCTTCGCCGGGGATGTCGGGGCGGCGGGCCCCGAGCAGCGCGGCCAGCGAGTCGAAGTCGCCGACGTCGTCCCAGCCGAAGGTGCCGGGCACGACGGCCACCCCGCCGCCGGCGGCGACCGGTTCGGCGATGGCGTGGTCGATGGCGATCCGGGTCAGGGTCGGCCAGACGGCTTCCAGCGCCGCGGCGCGGCCAGGGGTGTCCCAGACTGCGGCGATCTCGCGCAGCCCGTCGTGCAGGGCCGGCAGCTGGGCGTGCAGGTGGCCCAGCAGCACCTCGGTGCTGACGACGAACACGCCGGCGTTCCAGCTGTACCGGCCGGTGGCCAGGTAGGTCCAGGCGGCGTCCGCGTCGGGTTTCTCGGTGAAGCCGGTGACGTGCTTGGCGCTGGGGGCACCGGCGACCTCCAGGTCTTCCCCGCCCTCGATGTAACCGAAGGCCGTGGACGGACCGGTGGCCTTGATGCCGATCGTGACCAGGTATCCGGCGCGGGCCGCGGCGACCGCCTCGGTCACGGTGCGCTCGAAGACGTCCTGCCCGGCGATGATGTGGTCGGCGGCGAACGAGCCCAGCACCGTGCCCGGGCCGTGCCGGTGGGCCAGCACCGCCGCGGCCAGGCCGATCGCGGCCATGGAGTCGCGCGGCGACGGTTCGGCCAGCACCCGCTCCTTGTCGCCGGCCAGCTCGGGCAGCTGGCGCACCACCTCGTCGCGGTGCGCCCGGCCGGTGACGACCAGCAGACGCTCCGGCCCGGTCAGCGGCAGCAGCCGGTCGACCGTGCCCTGGAGCAGCGACCGCCCGGTGCCGAGCACGTCGACCAGGAACTTGGGCCGGCCGGTGCGTGACAGCGGCCACAACCGGGTGCCCGCTCCCCCGGCCGGGATGACCCCGTAGAAGCCTTCGATCCCCGTCATGCCTCCGAGCGTATAGCTCTCACCACCAGGAAGCCGACACCACCAGCGGCCCGGCCGCACCGTGCCGAGGCGGCTGTGGGCGGCCGACGTGACGAGCGGCACCTCGTGCGCCGTCCGGATCTGGGAAGAACCGCTGGTTGCAGGTCAGACCCGGAGCGGCGCCCGAGCGGGTGCAGAACCGCTCCGACGGCTTCGCCCACGGGCAGCTCACCCGCTGTCGGCAGCGCGGATCGCGACGACGATGCCGATCACCAGCAGCACGCATCCCGCGAACGCAAGGAAGATCACGACCAGCCAGTCGTCCATACCGTCCACCGCGGCGTTCTCCGGATGACCTGGCTGGTACAGGACCGTCACGCCGTCTCCGACCTCGTACCTCGCGGGGGACGAACAGACGCCGGTGTCGAAGGTCGTGATGCGACCGTCCGCATCCGCAAACTCGACCGTCGGGCAGTAGGTCTCTGTCGTCCTGCCGTTGTTCACCGACCTGTGGCTGCTCATCTCCACGACCGTGCCGTCGGCACGCACGGCACTGCGCCTGAACTCCGTCTTGACGTGCCATACGACCACGGCGACCACGAGCAGCACGAGCCCGAGCCCGAGCAGGATCCACAACGCCAGACGTGCCTGGTCGCTGTAGCGACTCCGACCGCGGTCCTGTCGGAACCGATTCCCTCTCAGCTGCATCCGTCCCCTCCGAGCGATTGGTTCGCCGCCAGGCTCCTGGCTCCTCGTTCGCGGTCCCACCTGTCCAGGACGCGTGCCGCTGCCGTCGAGGCGCACCGCCGTATCCACGTTCCCGAGGCACTGCCCGCCTGCACGCACGTGCGCGGCGGATCACTGCAGACTACCGGGGGGCGGCCGGAATCCACTCAGGCCGGCAGCCGACAACCGGTGCTGACAGCGCGGCCGGCATCCGACCGGCCGGGGCCACGACGGCTCGCCGACCGCTGACCGCTGCGAGCCGGATGGCCACCTGGAGCACAGCTCGCAACGGCCTGGTCGGTCTCGCACGCGCCGGTCGGCCCGGACGAGTCGGCGTCGTCGGCTCGTCGACCGCACCCCACGCCGTGCGGCCCGACGCCGGGGCGCAGCCGCCCTCCAGGGCTGCCACGGGCACTGATGTGACGTACTCCACATAGCGAGACGGTCTGCATCTGGGAAGAATCGCTGGTCTTGCCGCTTCGCCTGTCGGGCGAGAGGGTGGTTCCGCACTAGAGTCACGGTTGGCGGCGTCGTTCGGCGCCGCAGCCGAGCTCCCGCCTGTAGGAGGTCACGAGTTGTCTGCTCCGCCCCAAGCCAGCCCGGTCAAGGCGCCGGTCGGCACTCTCTACCGCGGGGGCACCGGGATGTGGTCCTGGGTGCTGCACCGCATCACCGGGTTCCTCATCTTCATGTTCCTGCTGGTCCATGTCCTTGACACCGCGATGGTCCGGGTCTCGCCCGAGACCTACGACAACATCATGGGGACGTACCACAACTGGATCATGGGTCTCGGCGAGGCCGGCCTGGTGGCCGCGATCCTCGTCCACGCCATCAACGGCCTGCGCATCGTCGTGGTCGACTTCTGGTCGAAGGGTACGAAGTACCAGAAAGCTCTTCTGTGGATCGGTATCGCGGCGTTCGTGCTGCTGCTGGTGCCGTTCCTCGTGATCCACCTGTCCCACGTCTTCGGGGGTGAATGATGACCGCCATCGCTGATCCGAAGGCTCCCCGCACCCGTCAGAGCGGGCCGGGCCGACGAGTGACCCGTACCAACGCCGAAGCTGCCGGCTGGGTGTTCATGAGGGTGTCCGGCGTCGTGCTGGTCGCGCTCGTCATGGGCCACCTGGTCGCCAACCTCATCACACCCGAGAACGGGGTGCGCAGCATCGACTTCGGGTTCGTCGCCGGGAAGTGGGCGAACCTCGGTTGGCAGCTGTGGGACCTGCTCCTGCTGTGGCTGGCGATGATCCACGGCACCAACGGTGTGCGCACGATCATCAACGACTACGCCAAGAAGAACACCACCCGGCTGTGGCTGAAGATCCTCGTCGGTGTCGCCTTCACGGCTGTGGTCGTGCTCGGCACCCTGGTGATCTTCACCTTCGACCCCTGCCCGATGGTCGACGGCACGCTGCTCGACAGCGCGCCTTCCTTCTGCACACCCTGACCGTTCTGGAGAGAGCCACACGATGCAGACCCACCAGTACGACGTCGTGATCGTCGGCGCCGGAGGCGCCGGGATGCGCGCCGCCCTCGAGTCCTCGGTGCGGACCCGCACCGCGGTCATCTCCAAGCTGTACCCCACCCGGTCCCACACCGGCGCGGCCCAGGGCGGCATGTGCGCCGCCCTGGCCAACGTCGAGGAGGACAACTGGGAGTGGCACACCTTCGACACCGTCAAGGGCGGTGACTACCTGGTCGACCAGGACGCGGCGGAGATCATGGCCAAAGAGGCCATCGACGCGGTCCTCGACCTTGAGAAGATGGGCCTTCCCTTCAACCGGACGCCCGAAGGCCGGATCGACCAGCGCCGTTTCGGCGGGCACACCCGCAACCACGGCGAGGCCGCGGTGCGCCGCTCCTGCTACGCCGCGGACCGCACCGGCCACATGATCCTGCAGACGCTCTACCAGCAGTGCGTGAAGAACGACGTCTCGTTCTTCAACGAGTTCTACGCGCTGGACCTGCTGGTCGACCATGACCTGTCGGCCGGGCACGTCGCCGCCGGCGAGGACGTCAACGTCATCGGGGTCGTGGCCTACGAGCTGGCGACCGGTGAGATCCACGTCTTCCGGGCCAAGTCGGTGGTGTTCGCCACCGGCGGGGCGGGCCGGATGTTCAAGACCACGTCGAACGCGCACACCCTCACCGGTGACGGGATCGCCCTGGCCTACCGGCGCGGCCTGCCGATCGAAGACATGGAGTTCTTCCAGTTCCACCCGACGGGTCTGGCCGGCCTGGGCATCCTGCTGTCCGAGGCGGCCCGCGGCGAGGGTGCGATCCTGCGCAACTCTGACGGTGAGCGCTTCATGGAGCGCTACGCCCCGACGATCAAGGACCTCGCCCCGCGCGACATCGTCGCCCGGTCGATGGCCAACGAGGTGCGGGAGGGTCGTGGGTGCGGTCCGAACAAGGACTACGTCCACCTGGACCTGACCCACCTGGAGCCGGCGCACATCGACGCCAAGCTGCCGGACATCACCGAGTTCGCCCGCACCTACCTCGGGGTGGAGCCCTACACCGAGCCGGTGCCGGTCTACCCGACCGCGCACTACCTCATGGGCGGCATCCCGACGAACGTCGAGGGCGAGGTGCTCCGCAACGCCGACGACGTGGTCAAGGGCCTGTACGCCGCTGGTGAGTGTGCCTGCGTCTCCGTCCACGGCTCGAACCGTCTGGGCACCAACTCGCTGCTGGACATCAACGTGTTCGGTCGACGGGCCGGGATCGCGGCGGCCGAGTACGCCGTGAGCGCCGACTTCATCGAGCTGCCCGAGGACGTCGACCCGGCCGCAGCGGTGGTGGCCGAGCTCGAGGAGATCCGCAACCGGGCGGACGGCGAGAAGCCTGGCGAGCTGCGCCGGGCCCTGGCCGAGACCATGGACGCCAACGCCCAGGTGTTCCGCACCGAGGACTCCCTGGAGCAGGCGCTGACCGACGTGCGCGCGCTCGTCAAGCGGTACCGCAACGTGTGCGTGCAGGACAAGTCCCGCGCGTTCAACACCGACCTGCTGGAGGCGATCGAGCTCGGGTTCATGCTGGACCTGGCCGAGGTCGTCGTGCTCGGGTCGTTGCTGCGCAAGGAGTCCCGCGGCGGTCACTTCCGCGAGGACTACCCCAAGCGCGACGACACCAGCTTCATGCGTCACACGCTCGCCTACCGGCGTCCGGGCAACGATGACGGTGCCGACGGCGACGCCACCGGGCCGTTCGCGCTCAACTCGCTGTCTGACGGCTACCGCGTCGTCTTCGGCAGCAAGTCCGTTGCCCAGACCCGGTACCAGCCTATGGAGCGCAAGTACTGATGACTGCCACGACTGAGACCAAAGCCCAGGCCGCCCCCGCGGTGCCGTCGTTCGACGTCACCGTGAAGATCCTGCGGTCCATCCCGTCGGACGCCCCGTCCGGCGGCTACGGTGAGCCGGCTCCCGCCCCGACCTCGCGGTGGGACTCGTTCACCATCTCCGTGCACGGCACCGACCGGGTGCTCGACGCGCTGCACAAGGTGAAGTGGGAGCAGGACGGTTCGCTGACCTTCCGTCGTTCCTGCGCTCACGGCGTGTGCGGGTCGGACGCCATGCGGATCAACGGCCGTAACCGGCTGGCCTGCAAGACCCTGCTGAAGGACCTGGACCCGTCCAAGCCCATCACGATCGAACCGATCAAGGGCCTGCCGGTGATCAAGGACCTCGTGGTGAACATGGAGCCGTTCTTCGACTCCTACCGCGAGATCCAGCCGTTCCTCATCACCACCGGGGTAGAACCCACCAAGGAGCGGCTCCAGTCGGCCACCGAGCGTGCCCGGTTCGACGACACCACCAAGTGCATCCTGTGCGCCTGCTGCACGACGAGCTGCCCGGTGTTCTGGACCGACGGCCAGTACTTCGGCCCGCACGCCATCGTC
Source organism: Cellulomonas sp. (assembly GCA_031556715.1). Lineage (GTDB taxonomy): Bacteria > Actinomycetota > Actinomycetes > Actinomycetales > Cellulomonadaceae > Cellulomonas. Next base: position 30 of record JAVBSR010000165.1, on the reverse strand, counting down.
AACGCCCACCGCTGGATCTTCGACTCGCGT
>JAVBSR010000059.1:0-2958 GCA_031556715.1 Cellulomonas sp. | reverse complement strand
CCTGGCCTGTGCGTCCAGTGCGGGGCGCGGCTGGCGGACCACCCGGGCCACGCGCACGAGACGGCAGACCCGCGCTGGGCGGTGCTGTCCGACCTGAGCAGTGCTGCTGGCCCAGACGAGACGACGACAGACCAGACCAAGGAAGAAGGCTGACATGGCGGTTCCCAAGCGGCGGATGTCGCGAGCCAACACCCGTTCCCGCCGGTCGCAGTGGAAGGCCGCCCCGGTCTCCCTGAGCACCTGCCCCCGCTGCGGCGCGGCCCGCCGCCCCCACGTGGCGTGCCCGGCGTGCGGCGTCTACGGCGAACGCACCCTGGCCCAGGCCGTGCGCAGCGAGCACGAGACCTACTGACCTTTCCGGTCATGGGGCACCCCAGCCGCGCGTTGCTGGACCGGCTCGGAGTCGACATCGACCCCGAGCTGCTGGTGCTTGCCCTGACGCATCGCTCGTTCGCGCACGAAGCCGGCGGCATCCCGACCAACGAGCGCCTGGAGTTCCTCGGCGACACGGTGCTGGGGCTGGTCGTCACCGAGTACCTGTACCGGACCCTGCCCGACCACGCTGAGGGCGACCTGGCGAAGATGCGAGCCGCCACGGTGTCGCAGCGGGCGCTCGCCGACGTGGCGCGCAGCCTGGACCTCGGGTCGTTCGTGCTGCTCGGCAAGGGCGAGCTGGGGACGGGCGGGCCGGACAAGGACTCGATCCTGTCTGACACGCTGGAGGCGCTGCTCGGCGCGGTCTACCTGGCGCACGGCCTGGAGACCTCCCGCGAGCTGGTGCTGCGCCTCGTCGGGTCGACGCTGCACGCGGCCACCGACCTGGGCGCGGGCCTGGACTGGAAGACCTCCCTGCAGGAGCTGGCGGCCAGCCTGGGCCTGGGTGCACCGTCGTACCAGGTCAGCGGTGAAGGCCCGGACCATCAGCGGGTGTTCACGGCGCAGGTGGTGCTGTCCGGCACGACCTACGGGTCGGGCGTCGGCCCGGCCAAGAAGGTCGCCGAGCAGCGGGCCGCGGAGCACGCCTACCGCGCCCTGGACGAGGCCGACACCCCGACGACGGTGCAGGGCGCTGCGGGCCGAGCGGATCCCTGACCGTCACGCCCGGGGCTCCGCCGATGGTCCCGCCCCTGCGCCCGGCAGGGCGAATCTCCGGCAGGTTCACCATGCACAACAGCGGCATACTCCGCCCTGAACTGGGCTAAGTCGTTAGGATGCGGGGGTGAACCACACCGGCCAGACGCCCAACGCCGAGCGGCCAGGCCCGATCTCCGTGATGATCGTCGACGACCACGAGGTGGTCCGGCGGGGGATCGCCGAAGTCGTCGAGCGCGCCGACGGGATGACCGTGGTCGCCGAGGCGGGCTCTGTCGCCGACGGGATCCGCCGCGCCTCCCTGGTGCGTCCCAAGGTCATGCTCGTCGACCTCCAGCTGCCTGACGGCACCGGTATCGACCTCATGCTGGCGGTGCGCGAGGCCCTGCCCAGCGCCCGGGCGATCGTGCTCACCTCGTTCGACGACGACGACGCCCTGGCCGCCGCTCTCGACGCGGGCGCCTCCGCCTACCTGCTCAAGTCGGTGCGTGGCGCCGAGATCACCGACGTGATCCGCGCGGTGGCCATCGGCCGGACCCTGCTCGACGACCGCACCGTGACCCGGCGTCGTGCCGGGCACGAGGACCCCACGGAGAACCTCACCCCGAGCGAGCTCAAGGTGCTCGACCTCATCGGTGACGGCCTGTCCAACCGGGAGATCGCCGAACGGCTCGGTGTGGCCGAGAAGACGGTGAAGAACCACATCACGTCGTTGCTGGCGAAGATGGGCCTGCAACGCCGCACCCAGGTCGCTGCCTGGGTCGCCGCCCGCAAGCACGCCGGCTGGCGCGCCGAGCCCGGCCGCTGAGCGATTCCCGCAACTGGCGAAGACCTGCTGCCTCCGTTCCGCTGACCGGAGCACACCCCTCCTGGACGGGTGGAGAGTTGCCCCAGCGACGTCGTCCTCGCGTCGACCGGTCGGCAGGGGGGCAGTCTGTCGCTCAGGGGACGGGCGGCCCGAGGACCATCCATGCGGTGCACCCGTCGGTCTCGTCGTAGCCCGTCAGGCGTTCACGGGGAGAGCGGGGCCTGCCAGGCGAGCCGGGTGCCCAGACCGTCAGGGGAGGCGTTGAGAGAGAACGTGCCGCCGTGCTGGTGCGCCCGGGAGGCGAGGTTGCCGGTGCCGGAGTGCCGGGCCCGGTCGGGGGGCAGGCCGCGCCCGTCGTCGCGCACCTCGACGCTGACCGTGCCCTGCGGGCCTCGACCCGTCACCGTCACGTGGACGGTGACCGACGACGCGTGCGCGTGACGGGCGGCGTTGGCCAGGCCTTCGCGCACCACGGCGACGACGTCGTCGTTGAGCTCTGAGGAGACCCGGTCGTCGAGGATCTCCTCGTCGATGACCAGCCCTTCGCCGGACTCGCGCTCGCCGAGCACCTGCCCGTCGAGCTCGAGCACCAACGACGGGGCGAAGCCCAGCCCGGTGCGGGCCAGGGACGCCTCGCGGCGCAGGCGTTCGACCAGCGACGTGGCCTCGTCCGGGTCGCGCAGCGCGTGCACGATGCCGCGGATCTCCCGTACCGACCCGTCGACGTTGTCGAGGGCCTGGTCGAGGATGTGCGCCACCTCTTCCGGGTCCAGACCCCCGCTCACGGCGCGGCGCCGGGCCGACTCCAGCTGCATGCCCGTGGCGAACAGCTGCTGGATCGCCAGGTCGTGCAGGTCCCGGGCGATCCGTTCGCGCTCGTCGAGCAGCGCCGCGATGTCCTGGGCGTGCCGGGCCTCGGCCAGGACGAACGCCAGGGCAGCCTGGGCGGCGAACGACTCCGCGGTGATGAGGTCGACCTCCTCGAAGGGCGGCGCGCCGCCCCCCCCCCCCAGGACGCGCCCCCCGCCACCCCCCGGCCCCCGCAGCATCGGCGCGGA
>JAVBSR010000057.1:0-12141 GCA_031556715.1 Cellulomonas sp. | reverse complement strand
TGAACGGCCGCCCGCCCCTGCCCGACGGCTTCGGCATCAAAGGCTCGACCCGAGCCCACGCAGCATCCGAGAACACCTGAGCACGCGACATGCTTCAAGTCTCGTGCGACCCACCCCGGAAGGTTATGAGACACGCCCTAGCTCGCCATCACCTACCGCGCCGCCGTCCTGTCCGCCTGCATCACTGGGCCAGGGCATGAGACGGCACACCCCGGGGACGCCGCGGGGTTCGACCGAGGACGACGGTCGGCAACCATGCACACCCCGCCGTATCGTGTCTTGACACAACACCTCCCCCCGCTATACCTTGTGACAGTCAGGCATTCCGGGCGCGCCGGATTTCCCCACTCACGCAAAGGAGCAGACGCTCATGACGAAAATCGCTCGCAGGCTTTCCGCGATGGCCCTCGCCGGCGCATTGATGGCAGGAGGCGCCCTGGCGATAGCGCCTGCGGCGACTGCGGACTCTCGCTGCAACAAGAATAACCACACGCATGGCGTACTGTGGTGGGAACGGACCGACCACTTCTTGAGCGCAACGAAGACCAACAGTTTGCCCAATCTTCCGTGGTCCTACCTGCACACCAACTCCAGCCCGAAGTTGTGCGCCAAGTAGTGACGTGCACGCAGGACGCGGCAGTCGTAATCCGACTGCCGCGTCCTGCGTTGTCTGTTAGCGAGACCCGCCAGCATCGTTGTATGCCAAAGGATGAGCACCAGAAGATGAGAGCAGAGTTTCCGTCGCAAGATCATGGCTCGATGCCTTCCAGCTCGAATGATAGGTCTCGACGTGGCAGCCTCGTCGGACCGCGCCGCCGACTGGCTCCACCCTTAGAGCACCGAGAACGCCAGCCGGGAGTATCCGCGTTCTTCGACACGTCCCATCTGGACGACTGGACATCTTTGGTGAAAACTACGCGTCTGTTCGCCGTGGCCGCACTGCTGGTCGCGGTGCTCGCTGGCTGCCACTCGCCCACACAAACGCCATCCTCGACAGCACGGGCGCAGGGCGCTGACGAAGAAGTCGCGCCGATTGAATGGACGCCTGATGAAATGCAGTCTCTCCTCCGCTGCTCCTCGGAAAAACTCGGGTACCGACTCACGGAAGAGCGTATCAATACGTTCTCAGACGATGACGACGGCATCACCAACACCGAGGTCGAATGGGAAGACCAACGGGTAGCGCGGGCATACACACAGTGCCAGCTGGAGCTCTGGCCCGAAAAATATGACGAGACCAGCGACGTCTACCAGATGACGTACATGTTTGCCTACGCTCTCGACATCAACGGAAAGCAGGTACAAGACCCGCTGGCGCCTTGGCCAGGAAAGGACAAGCTGCCCTGATGAGTATTCTGTGCTGTCGCAGCGTCACCGCCGTGCTGTTGGTGGCCGTTCTGGCTGCTTGCCAGTCTTCGACTGGGGCCGCCCCGTCACCGACGGTGTACGAGCAGAGCCCGTTGGCTGAGTACGTCTCGTTGCTGGGTCTGAGCAGAGACGAGCAGGCGGAGATTTCCCGCCAGGCTGAGGACCTGATCGCCCAGTGCATGAAAGATGAGGGGTTCAGCTACGACCAGCCGTACGTACCGGACCAGGCAGCTCAAGGCTCCGAGGACATGGACCTCCAGGAGTGGACGGCGGTCTACGGGTACGGGATCAGTACGAGATCTGACGACACGGTGTCGCTGGACGCCAGCGACCGTTCCTCGGCCGACCAGGCGGCGTACGACCAAGCCCTGTACGGGACCGAGAGCGAGGGGGGATATGACTGGGAGCAGCAAGGCTGTATGGGCCGGGCATACCACGAGGCGACCGGCGGGGCCGACGAGGTGATGCGCGACGCCCGGTACGCGGTGCTGTTCGACGCGATCAGCGCGGTGGAGGCTGAGGTCGCTGCTTCTGACGAGGTCGGGGGGCTCAATGCTGCGTGGTCACGGTGCATGGCCGAGGCTGGGCGGCCCGACCTGGCGCAACCGTCCGACGCTCCCCTGTCGGTCCACACCGCCCTGGCCGAGCTGCGTGCTGGGCAGACCGACCCTGACAGTCCCGTCGTCGCCATGGCCACGCTGCGTGAAGACGAGATCGCCCTGGCGCTCGCCGACCTGAGCTGCCAGGACAAGGTCGACTACACAGCCCGTTACGACCAGGTGCTGTGGGCGGCACAGGCAGCTCTGGTGGCCGACTACCTGCCAGAGCTGGAGGCCCTCGCGCGCGACGACGGTTGAGCCTCCGTGCCGCGCGCTGTCCACCTGGAGTTGCAGGCGGTATCCACCTGGAGGCTGACGACGAGACCCCGATCGAGCACGTAGCGTTCCCGACGGAATCGACCCGACGGTCTGGCGAGGAGCCGATGAGCGAGAACAACGCAGCGCAGCAGGTCCGCACGGGACGCCGGTCGGTGGTCGTCCTGGCGGTGGTGGCGGTGGTGAGCCTGGTGGCCGGGATGGGTCTGAGCCGGCTGATCCAGTCACCGGCGCAGGCGGCGGCGAACCTGGCACCGCCGTCGGCCGGTCCGATCACGTACAAGGTCGACAAGCGCGTGATCTCGAACGACGTGCCCCTGCGGGCCGAGGTGCGACGCGAGGGGTCGGTCGAGCTCAAGCGGACGAGCGGGGCGGGCGACGCCAGCGTCCCTGCGGTCGTGACCGGGCGGGTGCCGGAGAAGGGCAGCGAGCTGGGGGCTGGTCAGGTGGCCCTGGAGGTCGCCGGGCGGCCGGTCATCGCGCTGCCAGGAGAGCTGCCGGTCTACCGAAGCCTGGGGCCGGGCATGTCGGGTCCCGACGTGGTGCAGCTGCGCCAGGCCTTGCAGTCGTTGGGCATCAACGCCGGCAGCCCGTCGAACGACACCTACGACGCGTCGCTGGCCGCCGGGGTGCGGACGTTGTACTCCCGGGCCGGGTACACCGCACCGGCACCGGACGAGATGCTGGACGACACCGTCAAGTCGGCCAAGACCGCCGTGACCACCGCCGGGCAGAGCGTCGCAGCGGCCAAGCGGACGCTGGACGCGGCGCGCCGGGGCGGCGCCACACCGGCAGCCATCGTGGAGGCCGACGGCGCGGTGACCGTGGCCCGGGCCGACCTGACGTACTGGGACTCCGAGTGCCCCAAGGCACCCGAGGACCGCAACCCGGACGCCGCGGCGCTGGTCTGCACGCCGCCGGGACGGGTCGCGCTCCAGGCGGCGGTCGACAGCGCCGTCGCCGCTCGCACGGCACTGAACACCCCGCCGGACACCGCTGAGGCCCAGGCCGGTCTGACCGCGGCGAACCAGGAGCTGGCTGCGGCGAACACCGCGCTGTCCGAGGCGCAGGGCAAGGCTCTGACCCCGCTGCCTGCCGGCGAGGTGGTGTACGTGCCGACCCTGCCGCGCCGGGTCGACGCCGTGACGCCCAAGCGCGGCGAGATCCTCTCCGACGGGGCGTTCGCGACCGTGTCGGGCACGAACCTGGAGGTCCGGGGCAAGATCGCCGCCAACGACGCCGAACAGCTCAAGGTCGGTGCCACCGGCACCATCACCTTGGACGACGAGGACTTCGAGGTCACGCTCACCGAGATCGCCGACGCGCACAAGGAGGGCGGCGGCACCGACGCCAGCCGCAAGGAGGTCGTGTTCACCTTCAGCGGTCTGACGGCGGAGCAGGAGTCGGCCCTCGACGGTGCGAGCGTGCGGGTGAAGGTCCCTGTCGGGTCCACCGACGGGAAGGTGCTCGCCGTGCCGCTGGCCGCGCTCAGCGCCGGCCCCGACGGGTCGAGCCGGGTGCAGGTGCGCGACAAGTCAGAGACCCGCCTGGTCGAGGTCACCACCGGTCTGGCCGCCAACGGGTACGTCGAGATCACGTCGTCCAAGGGCGACCTGTCCGAGGGCGACCTGCTGGTGCTCGACCCAGCGGCGGCCGCCAAGGGCGCGACCGACAAGGACGACAACGGATGAGCGCGACCGACCTGTTCCCGGCGCCTGCCTCCGAGCAGGTGGGCGAGGAACCCGTCCTGTCCCTGCGCGGCGTGACCCGGGACTTCCCGGGCAACCCGCCCGTCCACGCGCTGCTGTCCACCGACCTGGACGTGGCGGCCGGTGACTACCTGGCCGTCGTCGGCCCGTCGGGTTCGGGCAAGTCGACGCTGCTGAACCAGCTGGGCCTGCTGGACCGCCCGACCTCCGGCGAGTACCGGCTGTGCGGGGTGCCGACCGCCGCCGCACCGGAACGGGTACGGACCCGGCTGCGGGCCCGCCGCATCGGGTTCGTGTTCCAGTCGTTCCACCTCATGCCGCACCGGTCGGTGCTGGACAACGTGCTGCTCGCCACGCTGTACTCCGGCACCCCGCGGGCCCAGCGGCGCCGACGGGCGCTGGCGGCGCTGGACCGGGTGGGTCTGAGCCACCGGGTCGGGTTCCTGCCGACCAACCTGTCCGGCGGCGAGCGCCAACGGGTCGCGATCGCCCGGGCCGTGGTGACCGTCCCGGACCTGCTGCTGGCCGACGAACCGACAGGAAACCTGGACTCGACCAGCTCGGCCGGCGTGATGGACCTGTTCGACGAGCTGCACGACGACGGGCTGACCCTGATCGTCATCACCCACGACCCGGCCGTCGCGGCCCGGGCCGGCCGCCGGGTGCAGATCACCGACGGCCAGCTGCGGGAAGTCGCGTGACCAGGGGCCGGCCGCGCCGCAGACAGCACGACCCGGAACCCGACCCGTCTCGTCGGCACGACCGTTTCCTGCTGCGTGACGCGTTCGGTGAGGCCACCGCAGGTGTCGGGGCCCGCACCGGACGGCTGCTGCTGACGGTGCTGGGCACCGTCCTGGGTATCGCCGCCGTGGTGGTCACCGTGGGCCTGGCCCAGACGGGCGCGAACCGGATCAACGAGAGCTTCGACGCCGTGGCGGCCAAGCACGCCTCGGCCGAACCGGCGACCCGCAACGGCTCCTCCGGTTCCCAGGCCCTGGGGGCGCTGCCCTGGGACTCCCCCGAACGGGCCGACCGCATCGCCGGGGTCCGCGCCGCGGCGACCGTCTCCAAGGTCGACGTGGGCGACGCCACCATCACCGCCGTGTCGGTGCACGACCCGTCCGCGGCCGCCCGGTCTGCCCCGGGCGTGGTCGCCACCTCCGCCGACCTGCTGGAGGCCGTGGGCGGTCACCTGGCGCAGGGCCGGTACTTCGACTCCGGGCACGACCAGCGGGCCGACCGGGTCACGGTGCTCGGGGCCCAGGCCGCCGAGCGCCTCGGCGTCACCGAGGTCGGGACGCTGCCGTCGGTGTTCATCGGTGACGACGCCTACCAGGTCATCGGCATCCTCGACGCCGCCGACCGGCGCACCAACCTGCTGTCGTCGGTCATCATCCCGGCCGGCACCGCCCGCGCCGAGTTCGACCTGGCCGCCCCTGAGGCGCTGGAGATGCTCATCGACGTCGGTGCCGGCCCGGTGCTGGCCGCCCAGCTGCCCACCAGCCTGGCGCCCACCAACCCCAAGGGCATCAAGGTCGCCACTCCCGGCCGCCCGTCCGACGTGCAGGAGGCCATCCAGTCGGAGCTGGTGATGGTCTTCCTCGCTCTCGGCGGGGTGGCGCTGCTCATCGGCGGGGTCGGCATCGCCAACGTCACCCTGCTGTCGGTGATGGAACGGGCCGGAGAGATCGGCCTGCGCCGCGCCCTGGGTGCCCGGCGCCGCGACGTGGCGGTCCAGTTCGTCATCGAGTCCGTCATCGTCGGCACCCTGGGCGGGCTGATCGGTGCCGCGGCGGGCGTGGCCGTGGTCGCCGTCGTCTCCGCCGTCCGCGACTGGACCCCGATCCTCGACCTGCGCATGGTGGCCGCCGCAGCCACCACCGGTGCGCTCGTCGGCCTGCTCGCCGGGCTGTACCCCGCCACCCGCGCCGCCCGCATGGAACCGGTGGCCGCGCTGCGTTCAGGGCTGTGACCGCGGTCTGCCAGACGCCCGGCCGGTGGGCCCAGGACGACTAGGACCGTAGTCCCAGGCCTGGGCCCTGGTTGCGGGTCTTCCTGTGGGCCCACCGTCCGCCGCGGGACGGATGCCGGCTGGCCGTTCGGATTGTTACGGTCGCAGCGAAGGGCCGGTCCGGTCCCGGCCCTGGTTCTGGGCGGTGCGCACTCGGGGTGCGCACCGCCCAGGGTATGGGCCTCACCGCGAGGGCGGATTCCTTGCGCCGGGCGATGCTTCGCCTGGGTTCGCGCGGCACGACATGGGAAGATCGTCCGATGAGCACGACCGCAGTCTCCGGCGACGTCCCCGCCGAGACCCCGCGCACCTGGGTGGCGCGACAGGGCACCCGCCGCTGGGTGGGTCACAACGAGCGCGGCGGCCGGGTAGAGATCGGGCCCGCCGACGAGCCGGGGGTGTTCAGCCCCGGCGAGCTGCTGAGGATCGCCCTGGCCGGGTGCGTCGGGCTCACCGTCGACGCCCCGCTGGAGCGCCGCATCGGACCGGACGGTCCGGCGACCGTCGAGGTCGACAGCACCGTCGTGGACGGCGAGAACCGCTACGGCACGCTGACCGACCGGCTGGTCGTCGACCTGTCCGGGTTCGACGACGCCGCCCGGGCGCGGCTGTTCACGTCCCTGCACCGTGCGGTCGCCGGGCACTGCACCGTGGGCCGCAGCCTGGAGGCGGGGGTGTCCACCACGTTCACCGTGGACGGCGAGGGCCAGGCGTGAACCCCCTGGCAGCCGCGCTGGACAAGGCCGTGTCGGTTCCCTCGGCCACCATCGAGGCGCACGTCCGCTCGGTCCGCCGACGGCACCCCTACGCGCCACCGGCCGAGGTGGTCCGGCTGCTGGAGAAGGAGTACCTGACCCTGGTCTCCTCGACCGGCGCCGCCGTGGGTGCGGCCGCTGCCATCCCGGTCGTCGGCACCGGCACCACGCTGGCCCTGACCAGCGGTGACGTCGCCGCTTTCGTCGTCGCCTCGGCCGCCTTCGCCCTCGGGGTCGCCAGCGTGCACGGCATCGCCGTGGACGACGTGGAACGCCGTCGCGCTCTCGTCGTCGCGACGCTCCTCGGCGAACCCGGCGTCAAGGCCGTCCAGGACCTGGTCGAGCTGCCGTCCGTCCACGTCGGCCGGGTGCTGCTCACCCGGATCCCCCTGACCACCGTGCGCCGGGTCAACGAGACCCTGACCAAGCGTCTGGTCCGCAACCAGGCAGCCAAGCAGGGTGGCCTGGCCCTCGGCCGCATGCTGCCGTACGGGATCGGCGCCGCCGTCGGCGGGATCGGCGGCCGCGCCCTGGGCAGGACTGTCGTCACCGGTGCCCGCACCGCCTTCGGCCCGCCGCCCAGGAGCTTCCCCGACATCATCGAGATCACCGCCGGGTCTGTCGACGTCCCGCTGCTGCCGAGCCCGGTCGACGACCCGCCACGCGGGCGCGCGGTCACCGCCCGGCCCGCCGGCATACGCCGCCTGACGACCCGCAAGCGCTGAACGCCCGACGACGACCGAGCGCCACCTCGCAGAGGCGGTGCCCGCGACGGCTGACCTGGCCCGGGTGGTCACCGCCGGACCCGCCAAGATGCCCCGGGCGGCGCGAGTGCCACCATGGGGGCGGGGCTCGGACAGACGGAGAAGGGACCGATGGCTGCTGCCGGACGACGCCACTACCTGATGTGCCCGCCGACCTTCTACACGGTGGCCTACGAGATCAACCCGTGGATGCACGCTGACGAGACCACCGACACCGACCTGGCGGTCTGCCAGTGGGAGCGTCTGCGCGACGTGTACCTGGACCTGGGTCACACCGTGGAGACGATCGACCCGCTGCCGGGACTGCCAGACATGGTCTATGCGGCCAACGGCGCCCTGGTGGTCGACGGCCTGGTGTACTCGGCGCTCTTCCGTCACCCGCAGCGCCAGCCGGAAGGCCCGGCCTACGAGTCGTGGTTCGCCGACCGCGGCTACCCCACCCGCACCGCCCGGTGCGTCAACGAGGGCGAGGGTGACATCCTCGTGGCGGGCCGCACCGTGCTGGCCGGGTCAGGGTTCCGCACCTCCCGCGCCGCGCACGACGAGCTGCGCCAGCTGCTCACCGCCGCCCGCGGGGCCGACGCCCCCGAGGTTGTCGGGCTGGAGCTGGTCGACCCGCGCTACTACCACCTGGACACGGCCCTGGCGGTGCTGCGCGACGACGAGATCGCGTACCACCCGCCGGCCTTCTCCCCCGCCAGCCGGGCGCTGCTGGCCGAGCGCTACCCCGACGCGATCACGGTTGGTGCCGACGACGCCGCCGGGCTGGGGCTCAACGCGGTGTCGGACGGGGAGCACGTCGTGGTGACGCCCGCCGCCACCCGTTTCGCCGACCAGCTGCGCGAACGGGGCTACACCCCGGTCCCGGTGCCTACCACCGAGCTGCTCAAGGGCGGTGGTGGAGCCAAGTGCTGCACCCTGGAGATCCGCCCCGCTCGCTGACGCCACCGGCGAGCCGCTGCCGGTGCCTGGTCGGTCTGCTCAGAGGAAGGACGCTGCCCCGTACAACCAGCCGTCGCGGGCCGCGCCGCCGACCCGCACCGACGTGACGTCGGTGCGCAGCATCTGCGCGTTGTGCGGTGCGGAGCGAGACCAGGCCACGACCAGCGACGACGGGCTGCCGTTGCTGACACAGCCCACGATGTTGTCCGCGCCGGAGTGCCAGATGCCACCGGCGTTCGACATGGTCACGGCGTGCGAGCCCAGCGTGTCGGAGGTGGCCACCCGCAGCTCGGGCAGGCCGTTGCGCACCCGGTAGTCGTTGATCGCGGCACCGATCTCGGCGGCCGACGTCGCAGCTCCGCCCTCGCCGGCAGCGGTGCACTGCTTGCCGCTGGCGGGGACCGTCGGCATGGCCGGGGTCTGCCGGGGCACCACGTTCTCGCCGGACCGCACCCCGTTGCCTCCGGTGCGGACCCGCTGCGCGGCCTCGGCCGCGGCGGCCTGCTCCTCGGCGGTGACCCGGGCGGTCTCGGCGGCCTGCCACTGTGCCTCGGCGTCGGAGACACCGGACAGCGGCGCGGACAGGGCCGCCGTCACCTGGGCCACCTGGTAGGGGCTGGTCCGAGACTGGGTGAGCAGCGCGGACAGCGTGTCCGTCGCGGCGCTGAGCTGGGCGCGGGGCACGTCACCGGCGTGGGGCGAGGCGTCGAGGGCCGTGCGGGCCTCCCAGACGGCGCTCGACGCGGCGTCGACGTGGGCGGCGCGGGCTCCGGCGGCCGCAGCGGACGTGGTGTGGCCGTTCAGCGCCGCACCGGCGGTGGAGTCGGCGGCGAGCACGCCGACAGCCCGGTCGACCCGTGCTTCCGTGGCCGCTTGGACCGCGCGGGCGTGCCAGGCGACTCCCGTCGTGACGGCGAACCCTGCGACCAGCACGACGCTGGCGGTAGCGGCGGCCAGGCGGGTGCGGTCCAGCCGGGGGGCGCGCCGCTCGGTCGCCGGACGCGATCTCTGCGTCGGCACCCGCGGCAGCACCGTGGTCGGTGCGACCGCACGGGGGCGCGGGGGAGCTACAGTCAGACGATCCATCGTGTCGTTTTCCCATCCATGGGTGCTGTACGCCTATGACGATCGACGGACCGCCCGGCACGGTAAGGCGCCATACCGGCGGACGAGTGTCCCCCACACGGGTGGAACGGCCACCGGCGGGCCCGATCGGCGCAGCTCTTGGCGGCGGTACCAGGACGTATCCCCCGATCCGCCCGGCCGGCGTCGGCAACCGCGGACCTCGTCGGCGCGGAAGAGGCGGTCCGGTGACACCGCTGCCGTCGGCGCACCGCGACGCCGCCGAGACGCCGCGGCACTGACCGTCGCCGGAACGACCAGCTGCCAGCCGTCAGGCCTGAGACGTGCTGACCGTCCTACCGATCGGCACCGCGCCTAGTCAGCCGCAGCCTCGGCCGCGTGACGGTCGGCCGACCCGGTGACGACCATCACGGCGCAGGTCGAGTGGTGCAGCACGGCCTGGCTGGTGGAGCCCAGGAGCAGCCCGGCGAACCCGCCGCGCCCGCGGGACCCGACGACGACGAGGTCGGTGGCCGCGGAGAACTCGGTGAGCAGCTCGGCCCCGGTGCCGTCCAGCACGACGCACCGGACCTCAAGGTCGCCGGCCGCACCGGCCACCAGCGCGGTCATCGCCTTCTCCTGCTCGCGCAGCACCTGCTCGGTGTCGACGGCTGCCGGGTACCAGGCCAGCACCCCGGCCGCCCTGGCGATCGGCACCGCCGAGACCGCCACCAGCTCGGCCTGCCACAGGCGGGCCTCGTCGACGGCGTGGCGCAGCGCCACCTGTGACGACGGCGACCCGTCCACCCCGACCACGATCCGCTTCAGCGGGGTGGTGGTGTCTTTCTGCCCCTGGCGCAGCGGCACCACGACCGTCGGGCAGGCGGCGTGCGCCGGCAGCGCCGCTGACACGGCGCCGAGCAGCCGACCGGAGAACCCTCCCCGGCCCCGGGTGCCGACGACGACGAGCCCAGCCTCGTGCGACGCCTCGACCAGTGCTCCGGCCGCGTCACCGACGACCAGGCGGGTCGTCACCTCGGGACCGGCAGCAGCCACGTGGGACGCCGCGTCGGCCAGGACCTGCTCGGCGCTGGCCCGGATCGCGGTGTCGTCCAGCCCGGCGAACCCGCCGTCGAGCACCGGAGCGTAGAAGGTCGGGACGGTGTACGCACTGACCAGCGTCAGCCCGACGCCGCGCACCGCCGCCTCCTGCGCCGCCCAGTCCAACGCGTGCAGGCTCCGGACTGACCCGTCGACTCCGACCACGATCCGCGACTCGTCCATGTCGAGCACCTCCGCACCACCATCTTGGCACGTATCGGACAGCCTGGCGCCTCTCCGGACGAGTCAGCTGGCAGCACCCGATCACCCGAGCGGGGCGGCGGGGCCAGGCCGCTCCCGCTCAGGCCACGAGGTAGGGGCTCCAGGCGGGCTCGGTGCTGGCCATGGCGTCGAGCACCGCCACCGACCCGCGCGGCTGACGCGGGGTGAACCGCAGCTCCCAGCCGATCTCGTGCAGCAGGTGGTCCGCCTTGCGGTGGTTGCACCGCACACAGGCCGCCACGACGTTGGTCCACTCGTGGGCGCCGCCGCGCGACCGCGGACGGACATGGTCGACGGTGTCGGCCCCGCCGCCGCAGTAGGCGCAGCGGTGGTCGTCACGGGCGAGCACGGAGCGACGCGTCGGTGTGACCGGACGCCGCACCGGGACGTGCACGTACCGGGTCAGGGACAGCACCACCGGCGCGGGCAGGACCGCCCGCTCGGAGCGCAGCACGCCGACCGCCTCCAGCACGGTGGCCTTGCCGGTGAGCACCAGCACCACGGCCCGGTTGCGGCTGACCACGCACAGCGGCTCCAGGCTCGCGTTGAGCAGCAGCGCACGCCCGCCCGGACGCACGTCGTCGGTGACCAGCACGGCGACCTCCTCGCTCACTCGACTCGACCGCCTGGTCGGCGGCTGGAGCCACTGTGCAGCCCGACCAGCGTAACCGTCGAGCTCTTATCCGCGGCGCCCCCGAAGACAGCGGAGCCCCGACGTCAGGTGTCGTCGGGGCTCCGCACGCTCATGGCCAGGCTCAGGGTGAGGGCGGCCGCAGGAAGATCACGCTGGGGTTGCGGATGGTGTGCAGCCCGGTGCCGTCGTACGAGGCGTCCCACATCTGGTTGCCGCCTGCGTAGATGCCGATGTGGCTGCCGCTGCCGCTGTTCGAGGTGTACATGAAGACCAGGTCGCCGGGCCGAGCCTCGGAGGCCGAGATGTGCGGCAGCGTGTCGCGCATCTTCTTCGAGCTGTGCGGCAGCGTGATGCCGGCCTTGGAGAACACCAGCTGGACGTAGCCGGAGCAGTCGATACCGGAGGTGCTGGTGCCGCCGTACACGTAGGGGATGCCCTTGTAGTACTCGGCGATGGCCAGGATGTCGCCCGCGACCGAGTCGGGCAGCGCCGCCGCCTTGCTGGTCGTGGGGGCGGTCTTCGCCTTCGACTTGGCCGGGGCCGCGACGGGGGCAGCGGCCTTGAAGTCGGGGACGACCTCTTGCAGGTCGGTGTTCAGCGCCTCGGGCGCCGCCGCGATCACCGGGGACGTCGGCAGGGCATAGGCCAGGTTCGCCGCCGAGGTGTCCACCGACACCGCAGGCAGACCGTCAGCCAGA
>JAVBSR010000124.1:0-11370 GCA_031556715.1 Cellulomonas sp. | reverse complement strand
AGCACCTTGTGCGCGGACTGCTTGACGATGGCCGCACGCGGGTCGTAGTTCTTGTAGACCCGGTGCCCGAAGCCCATGAGCCGGACGCCCTGCTCCTTGTTCTTCACCTTGTTCATGAACTTGGTGGCGTCACCGCCGTTGGCCCGGATCTCGTCGAGCATCTTCAGCACGGCCTCGTTGGCGCCACCGTGCAGCGGCCCGCCGAGGGCGTTGATGCCGGCGGCGACCGAGGCGTAGATGTTGGCGTTGGACGAGCCGACGATCCGCACGGTCGAGGTCGAGCAGTTCTGCTCGTGGTCGGCGTGGAGGATGAGCAGCTTGTCCATGGCCCGCACCAGCGTGTCGTTCGGCGTCCACTGCTCGTAGGGGACCGCGAAGGACATCCGCATGAAGTCCTCGACGTAGCCGCGGGCGTAGTCGGGGAACAGCAGCGGCTCACCCTTGCGGGCCCGGTGCACGTACGACGTCATGGTCCGGGTCTTGGCGAGCATCAGCACCGTGGCCAGCTCGATGGCCTCCTCGTCGAAGATGTCCAGCGACTCGGGGTAGAACGTGGCCAGGGCGTTCATCGCCGAGGCCATGACCGCCATCGGGTGGGCATGGCGCGGGAACGTCCCCATGAAGGTCCGGAAGTCCTCGTGCACCAGGGTGTGCCGGTTGACCCGCTCGACGAACGCGTCAAGATCAGACTGCGACGGCAGCTCGCCGTGGATGAGCAGGTAGCAGACCTCGAGGAACGACGACTGCTCGGCCAGCTGCTCGATCGGGTACCCGCGGTAGCGCAGGATGCCCGCGTCACCATCGATGTAGGTGACCTTCGACTCGCAGGAGGCGGTGTTGGTGAACCCGGGGTCGACCGTCACCATGTCCGAGTCGCGCAGCAGGGAGGCGACGACGATCCCGTCGTTGCCCTCGACCGCGGGGATGACCGGAAGCTCGAGCTCGCGGTCTCGTACGATCAGGCGAACCGGGGCTGGCGCGTCGGTCATGGGATACCTCCAGTGTCGGTCTGTCAGGGTGGCCGCAACGCCCCGGCGATGCCTCGGCGGACGTGCCCCGTCGGTGGCGCGGCGACTCTGGTTGAACGCTACCCGCCAGGGGCCTGTTGTCTAAGACCCCGAGAGGAACCGGTGCTGTTTTGTGAGGAATCTCACACTCCAGGACCTCTCCGGTGGGCCCTTCGGCTCATGCAGGTACCTGTTTTTGCCTCTTGTATAGGGCTACTTGGCCTCAGTGTCGCTCAGGTGCGACCGAACCTCGACTGTCCAGGCCGTCTGTATCGGTTCCTCACGCCCCGGTGAGACGGGCGACGGCCTGCGCCACCCGCTCGTCGGTGGCCGTCAGCGCCACCCGCACGTGCACCTCGTCGCCGTAGAAGACGCCGGGTGCCACGAGGATACCCAGCCCCGCCAGGTCCGCCACCGTGGACCAGGCATCCTGCCCGCCCACCGGCCGGGCCCACAGGTACAGCCCCGCCGCCGACCCGTCGACGACGTACCCGGCCTGCTCCAGCGCCTGGCGCAGGGCGGTGCGCCGCCGGGCGTACCGTTCGCGCTGCTCCGCGACGTGCTCGTCGTCGCCCAGGGCGGCGAGCATCGCAGCCTGCACCGGGCCGGGCACCATGAACCCGGCATGCTTGCGGACCTCCAGCAGCCCCTCGACCAGAGCGTCGTCCCCGCCGACGAACGCCGCCCGGTACCCGGCCAGGTTCGACTGCTTGGACAACGAGTACACCGCGAGCAGCCCGGACAGGTCACCGCCCGTCACCCGCGGGTCCAGCAACGACGGCACCCCGTCGTCCACCCACGGCCGCTGCCAGGCCAGCTCGGCGTAGCACTCGTCGGCGGCCACGACCACCCGGTGGCCGTGCCGGGCCTGCGCCCGCCGGGCCGCCGCCACCACCGCGGCCAGCGCCGCGACGTCCAGCACCCGACCGGTCGGGTTGGCCGGGGAGTTCAGCCAGACCAGCCGCACCGCGTCGTCACCGTCGAGCACCGCGGCCGGGTCGTCCGACGGCAACGGTGTGGCCCCCGCCAGCCGGGCGCCGACGTCGTACGTCGGGTAGGCCGCCGCCGGGTGCACCACGACGTCCCCCCGACCCAGGCCCAGCAGCGACGGCAGCAGCGCCACCAGCTCTTTGGAGCCGACCGTCGGCAGCACCCCCCGCTCCGTCAGCCCGGTCACGGCACGACGCCGCGCGAACCAGTCCACGATCGCTGCCCGCAGCGCCGGCGTCCCCGCGGTCGGCGGGTAGCCGGGCGAGTCTGACGCGGCCTCCAGCGCGGCCCGCACCGCCGGCGGGCTGGGGTCGACGGGCGTGCCCACGGACAGGTCGACGATCCCGCCCGGGTGCGCCCGGGCCTGGTCGGCGTAGGGCGTCAGCGAGTCCCAGGGGAAGTCCGGCAGCGCGGCAGCGAACAGACCCACGAGCGCTGTGCCTACCCGGCCTGCGGCGGCAGGTCGGCGACCAGGGGGTGGTCGAGGTCGATCGGCCCCTTGCGGGCCGCACCGCCCGGGGAGCCCAGCGCGTCGAAGAAGTGCACGTTCGCGTCGTAGTAGGCGCCCCACTGCTCCGGCACGTCGTCCTCATAGTAGATCGCCTCGACAGGGCACACCGGCTCGCAGGCACCGCAGTCCACGCACTCGGCCGGGTGGATGTAGAGCATGCGTTTGCCCTCGTAGATGCAGTCCACCGGGCACTCGTCGATGCACGCCTTGTCTTTCACGTCCACGCAGGGCTCGGCGATCACGTACGTCACAGACGGGGTCCTTCCAGCCGCAGGCCCCCTCCGACCGGGGGCACGAACCTCTAGTATCTCCCGAGTGAGCACCGGAGCGAGCCCGACTGGCCCAGCGGACCCCCGCTCGAGTCCAGCGGGCACCCGCCCGACGGGCCTGGCGGACACCCGCACGACGGACCTGGCGGACACCGGCACGACGGGCCTTCCGGACACCCGCTCGACGCGCGGCCGGTCGCCCGGACGCTGGCGGACGTTCGTCCCCGGTCAGCGGGTCGTCGTGCGGCGGCGACGTGACGACCACCCCGCCCCGCACGAACCCCAGCTGACCGACGTGCTCGGCGAGGTGGTCGAGGTCACCGACGACGGCCTGCGGATCGCCGGACGGCACGGCGAGACCTGGGTCCCGGCGGCCGACGTCGTCGCCGCCAAGGCCGTGCCGCCGCCCCCTCGACGCTGACCCCGACCCGGCGCTGCCGCTGGGTCGGTGCTCTGGGTGGGTCTAGGGAGGCGTGTCGCAGATGATCTGGTTGCTCGGCTTGTAGGTCCACGACCAGGGGTCCTCGTGCTTGAGGACACCGTCGAGGTAGACCCGGCGCACCCCGGTCGACAGGAACCCGGAGTTGCCTGCGGAGGACGGTTCGCAGTTCGGCGAGGTCAGGTGCACGGTGGTCGGGGCGACGACGTTCTGCCGCGGGAAGGTCTCGGCCTCGACCTTCCAGTACTTGGTGCTCCAGATCTGCACGTGCACGCAGCCGGACGACGAGGTCTTCCCCTGGGCGCACTGCGGGTTGGGGTCGACCCACGCCTTGACCAGCGCGCCGTAGGGGGTGTTGTTCGTCCACTTCATGTCCAGCTGCGGGTAGAACAGCGTCGACTCCCGACCCTCGGGGTACCGGCTGATCCACTCGGAGTGCGGCTTGTGCTCGACCAGCTCCATGCCCGACTCGAACGCGGCGTTGTAGGTGGTGGTCGACAGCTGCGACAGGCCGCCTCCCATCCCGTCGGTGTGGATGCCGTTGTTGATCACCCCGGCCTCGACGAACCCGTTGGAGGCGTCCACCGGCTCCAGGGTGCCGCCCAGGCTGAACGTCTCCCCCGGGCGCACCAGGGTGCCGTTGATGAGCCTCGCGCCGTTGGTGATGTTGGTGGTGCGCCGCGGCTCGGAGGTCAGCGGGGTGCTGAACTCACCGACGACCTCCTTGACGCCCAGACCCTCGAGCTCTTCCCTGGACTGCTCCGGGTGCGACTCGACCAGCTCGACCGTCGCCGTCCGGTCAGGGGTGGTGCTGGCCGTCACCAGTGCTGCCGCCAGGGTGTCCGGGGCGACGGTCTTGCCCAGGACGCCCGGGATCACCACCGGCTGCCCGGTGGCCGGGTCGAACTCGAAGTGGGCGTCAGCGGCGTCGTTCAGCAGGGCGGGCAGCTGGGTGGCGACCTGCTGCACCAGCGTCGGACCGTCCAGCGTCAGGACGAGCCCGCCGTCGCGGGGCACGAAGGCTGCCGCCGCTGTCAGCTGGGGCACGGTGAGCGAGGCTGTGCCGTCCTCGACCGCGACGGTGATCGGGCCGGCCATCAGGGGCTCGGCCTGCTCGGTCACCGCCCGCTGGGCCTCCGCGTCGGTGATCTGCGGCGGGAGGGCGACGGTCTTCAGCGTCAGCGGGCCGTCGGCCGTCAACCACTGGGCGGCGATGGTGCGGGTGGCGGCTTCGGTGTCCAGGCCCTGCCCCTCGGTCGCCGGTGTGACCTGCGCGGTGCCGTCGGCGAACACCACCGTGGCGTCCACCGGGTCGACGTGCACCGGTGCGTCCAGCGCGTCGACGGCCGCCGCGAGCTTGTCCTTGTCGGTCGTCGTCACCGGGGTCACGGCACCGCCGCCGGCGATGTGCTGCCACAGGTGGCCGGGTTCGGTCAGCCGAGGGCCGGTGACGGACGCGACCGTCGCCCGCGAGTCGAGCGCCAGTCCGGCGTCGGTCGGGACGAACGTCGACTCCTTGCCGTCGGCGACGACGACCACCGGGGTGGTACCGGCGTCAGCCAAGCCGCTGTCCAGGGCCTTGCGGGCGTCCGCAGCGCTCTTCCCGCCGATCGCGACACCGGCGACGGTGGTGCCGCGGGGCACCCGGTCGGACAGCGCGAAACAGGCGCCGACGTACAGACCGACCACCAGCACGACCGCGCCGGCCACCGCCAGCAGCACCTTCGGTGCCCGACGCCGTCCCTTCTGGTCCGGCGGCGGTACCGCTAAGGGGTCGGACCCGACCTCGGCAGGCGACCAGGGTGCTCCCAGGTCGGGCGGCGGAGGCGAACCAGCAGCCGTCGACACGGTCGGAGCCCGCCCCGACGTCACGCTGCGCGGCGAGAAGGGCGGACCGTCCGACGCGGGCGGCACCGCGAAAGCAGGCGGCATGCCGGTCACCGGTGGCACGACGTCGCCCACGGTCGCGGCGGCGACAGGGTCGGCGGGCATCCCGGTGGCGGGCGGCACGACCGGTGCCACCGTGGCCTGGCTCGCAGGCGCGGACGGCACGGCCGGCGGGGCTCCTGGTACCGGCGCGAGCAAACCTGGCGGCTCGACAGGCGCCACCGGGGCCGGAGCCCACGGGGCAGCCGCCACCGACGGCGCACCCGGCGCCGGCGTGACGACCGGCGCGGACCTCGCGCCCGACACCGACGTGACGGCCGAAGCAGGCGACCCTGAGGCTGGTGTGTCCGCGGCCGACGGAGCACCCGGCACCGACGGAACACCGACTCCAGACGGGGCGACCGGTGCAGGCGGCACAACCGGCGACGGGACGGGCGGGGCAGCCGGGGCCTCCTGGGCCGACCGGACAGCTGGCCCGGGCGAGGCAGGCGGGGTGACCGGCGCCGACGGAACACCGGCTCCAGACGGGGCGACCGGCGCAGGCGGCACAACCGGCGACGGGACGGGCGGGGCAGGCGGGGTCTCCTGGGCCGGCCGGACGGCTGGCGCGGGCGAGGGGGGCGGGCCGGGCGGGGTGACCGGCGCCGACGGGACACCGGGTCCGGACGAGGCGACCGGAGCAGGCGGCATCGCCGCCGCCGAGGGGGCCGCTGGTGCGGGCGGCACGATCGACGACGGAGCGAGGCCAGACGCAGGCGGTGTGGCTGCCGCAGGCCCCGGTGCGGGCGGAACGCCGCCTCCGGGCGGGGTGACCGGTGCGGGCGCCGCGACCGGCGACGACGGGACAACCGGGGCAGGCGGAACGACCGGCGACGACGCGACGCTGGGTGCTGGCGGAACCGACGGAGCCAGCCGAGCCTCAGCAGGCGGGGCAGCCTGGGTAGACGGGGCGGCGTGGGTGGGCAGTACCTGGGCCGGCGGGACGGCCGCCGCAGGCTGAACGCCCGGTGCAGGCACGACCGGAGCCTGTCGAGTCACGGACGCAGCATCAGCTGAGGGGACCGGCGGCGCCACGGCAGCGGGACCGACCGGAACGGAGGACGCACCCCGCACTGCCTCCGACGGCATGGCGGGACCCGCCGACCCCGCAGCGGGAGCGTCAGCGCCGAGTCCGGTGGAGGGACGGGCAGGCACCGGACCTGGCGGGACGCTCGGAGCAGCCGAACCTGGCGCTGACGACAGCCCGACGGGCGGAGCGGGCGGCGCCGCAGGAACGGCCGGCGGTGCCGTGGCCGGTGCGACCGGCGGGGCCGACGGCACGTCCGCGGCCGGCGGCACCACGGCACTCGACGGCACCACTGGACTCGACGGCACGACGGGACTCGACGGCACGACCACACTCGGCGGCACGGAGCTCGACGGAACCGCACGCGACGACGCTGGCCCGGGCTGGACCGGCGCGGGCGGGCCGGCATGCCCGACAGGCGGCCCGACGGAACCTGACGGGGCGGCAGGCAGGGGATGCGGGGTCGTTGGTGGCGGCACCGGGGCGGTACCGACAGGCGCCCCGGGCCCAGCACCGACGGGTGCCCCGGTCACCGCGGCGACAGGCGCCCCGGGCGCAGCACCGACGGGTGCCTCGCGCACAGCGGGGGGAGGTTCTGAGACGACCAGGGGCGGCCGTGGTCCGGCTGGCCGGGCGATCGTGGTCTCGCCGGAAACACCGCCCGTCTCCGGTGTCGACGACCCCGGCGCCGCGGCGGCCGGCGGCCCTGTGACGTGCGCGCCACGGCCTGCGGGTGGTGCAGCGGGCGGCTCGAGCACCTGGGTGTGGTCGTCCCTGGCCGGGGCTTGCCGGGCCTCGCTGGTCGGCGGCGCTCCGGCCGCGTCCGGTGGCCCGTCGTGCCCGGGCGCGCCCGGCTGCTTGGCTGGTTCGGTCTGGTCTTGTTCGTCCACGCCCGTCGTCCTCGCTGCGCTCGCCGACACCTCGATCGACGGAGCCTGCGCGTTCTGCCCTCGCCTCGGCTGGGCACGCCCCTCTGGTCCGGCCCGGGGCAAGTCTACGCGGGCGGCGCCGCGGCGTCGGGTGGCTTTGTCGGTCTACTCGTCGGTCGAGCTGGTGGGCAACTCTGGTTCGACGTCCTCACCAGGCACGTCGCTGGGAGTTGGCGTCGTTTCGCCGCCATCGGCCGGGGGGCGGTCGGAGAACAGGAAGGCTGGTGCCACCGCCACCAGCGCCACGGCGACGAGCGACCCGACCACCCAGACCCGGCCGAAGACGCCTGGGTCGGCACCGGTCAGCGACGAGGAGGTCGACAGCTGGATGATCACGTCACCGCCACGGCCGGGCCGCGACAGGAGCAGCAGCGCGGCGCCCAGACCGACGGCGTGTGCGGCGAGCGCCGGGCGGCCTGCCCAGGCGCGCATCATCGTCGCGCTGGCCAGCACCAGAGCCAGCCCGGCGACCATGCCCCACGGCCGGTGCCCCCAGTGCGCCACGCTACCCAGGGCCCCGACGACGACGCCGACACCCAGACCGACGATGGGGCCGACCGCGATCCTCAGCACCTTCACCCCGCCACCTTACTCGCCTTACCTCCCACGACTGACATGAGCGTCGTCGCAGGTGGGCGACATCGTCTCTCTCGATGCTGGCACCGGGACGTGCTGCTCGGGCTACTGGCGCACCAGCGCCAGAGCGCCTCCTACGGTCAGGCTCGCCACCGCGACGACCCATGACGCGGGGTCGCCGGCTGGTGCTGTGACCCAGTTCCACGAGGCGGGGCTGCCGTCGGCGCTGCCCCACCAGACGAGGACGAACAGTGCCGCGATCGGAAGGACCCAGGCGAACGACGCGCGCACCGTCGTCATGGAGATCAGGGCGAACCCGTACCAGCAGAGGCTGGCCCGGACGGTCTCGGCCGGTGTCCCGGCGAGCGTGAACGCCTCGGACACCGCGCTGAAGGTCACCGTGACCGCCAGGAGCGCGAGCAGGTGCGTCCGGTGTGCGGTCCTCAACGGTCCGGTGTCGGCGCGGTCCGTCGCAGGCACCGGCGATTCCAGGCTCGCCACGGCGACGACAGCGCTGAACATCACCAGCACGTAGCGGAAGGGCATGGTCACGGGCTCGCCGGACGACACGAGAGTCAGGAGCCGCCCGCCGCCGACGACGGCACCGGTCGCGAGCGCCGCCATGACGGCGACAGCGACGGCGACGTGCCGGGAACGCAGGTAGAGCCTCACCCGCACCAGCCCTGGACCTGAGCCTGCATCGTCGCCACCCGGTCCGCGACCCAGGTGTCGCGCTCAGACTGGCTGGCTTGCCACACCCGGGTGACCTCTGCGAAGTCTGTGCCGGTCGAGTCGCTGTACCCGGGCGGTATCGGACTGTCCTCGATCTGCAGCTGGAACAGCGCAGAGAACTCATTCTCGGCGCCGTAGTAGGTCAAGAGCCCAGGGTCGTCGTCCGGTGGTTGGTCGCATCGGTACGGTGCCAGCGAATAGGCGATCGTCCCGGCGAGCGTACTGCTGAAGAACCAGGTGTCTTCACCCTGGGTCCCGAAGCTGTCGCCGTCGCTCAGGCCGAACTCGTCGATCTGCGTCATGAGCCGACCGTCGACCGTCTGTGCCACCGCGTCCGCACGGTCTGCCGTCTCGGCGAGCCTGGGTAGCAGCGCGGCGTTGTCGGGCCAGACGCACACCCGCGGGTGGGTGTCGCTGCACGGGACGTCGGTCGGCGGAGTGCGGAACCGGACCATGGGTGGGCTCCCCAGCACCAGCGCCGCGCACGCGACCAGGACCGCAGCAGCGGTCACCGGGCGCACGCCCGCCCCGCGCCCGCCGGGGAAGATCCGCCCCGACCGCCGGGCCCGCGCACGGGCCAGCAGCACCGGGGTTGCCAGGGCGAGCGCGACGAGCACGACGGTCTCCATGACGGACGCGATCACAGCGCGAGCGTCCAGCTCGACCCACGGGCGGCCCGAGAGGAAGATCCGCGTGAACGCGGCCTCGGCCGAACCCATCACTGCACTCTGGAACCACATCGCACGCAGGAACGTCGCCAGCACAGCGAGCACCGGCGCGAACCACATCGGTCCGCCGAGGCTGCCCAGCAGCGTCCCCACGGCCACGCTCCCGATGGCGAACGCGAGGGTCACGATCAGGTACGACGGCCACAGGAAACCCGCCGGGGCGTGCCCGGTGAGGTTGACCACCACCGCGCAGGCCGCCCCCGCACCGACGACGACACAGGCCAGCACCACCCGTGCCACCAGCATGGCGGTGGCCGACGAACGCCATGCGACGGTGTCGACGGCGCACCCTCCCGCCCGCAGCCGGGTTCGCCGCAGCGCCTCGTAGGCGCTCAGGCCCGCAGCGGCGGGGCCGAGGAACATCCACGGTGCACCCACCGCGGCGGATGCCATCGGCCACACACCCCGCCACGCGGTGATGTCGTGGAGCATCAGGTAGAGCTGCCCGGCGACGAGCAGGGCGGCACCCACGACGACCAGCGGTCGGCGCGCCTCGACCCATACGGCACGCATCAGGCGTCGACACCGTGCATCGACCCGCCCAGCACGCTCATGTAGCCGCGCTCGATCGGCGAGTCTCCCGGCGCCCCCGCGACGGCGGCCGCGGCCAGATCGTCGGGTGTCCCCCGGAACCGCACCGTGCCCTCGTCGAGCACCATGACGTCGGAGGTGACGACGGCGACGTCTTCGACCAGGTGCGTCGACAGGACGACCGCGACGTCGGCCAGCCCCGAGACCAGGTCGCGGAACTTCAGGCGTTGCGCGGGGTCCAGTCCCACGGTCGGCTCGTCGAGCAGAAGCACCGTGGGTCCGGCCACGATCGCGGAGGCGAGGGCGACCCGTTGGACCATCCCGCCGGACAGGGTGCGCATCCGCTTGCCGCGCACCGTTCCCAGCCCGACCTGGTCGAGCGCCTCCCGCGCCTTCTGCCGCCGCCCTTGCGATCGCATGCCCTTGAGCCATGCTGCGTACTCGACCGTCTCCTCCGCCGTGAACGACGGCACCGACGACGGCTTCTGCGGCAGGAACCCGATCGCCCGCCGCGCCGCTCGCGCATCGGCCCGCGACACGACCGGGCGACCCTCCAGGGTCACCCGGCCGCTGGTCGGGGCCAGCTCGCAGGCCAGGATCGACAGCAACGTCGTCTTGCCGGCGCCGTTGGGGCCCAGCAGGCCCAACCGCGCACCTGGCAGCAGGTCAAGGCTCAACGGCGACAGCGCCTGAACCTGCCCGTACGAACGCATCACCCCGTCCGCGCTCAGCACCCGTGGTACCCCTCCCAGAAGGCCAGAGGTCATCTCCCTGTCCATGATGTCGCCGCACGACGACCGCACCGCGCCACGCCTCGCCGCTGTCGAACGTCGCCGGCGGGCCCCGCTGCTGCCGCGGCCGTGCACGTCGGACGCCGTCAGGAAGCACGTCGCCGGTCGGTCGGACCCGGTCAGGGACGCTCTCGACAGGCGTTGCGCAGCGACGGGGCCTGGTGACCGTCAGTGTCGCACATCTCACCCTGAGCTATGGACGTCCCGCCTCGCACTGTCGCGGCCCGCTGCTGTGGTGCCCTCCGCCGACAGCGACGCGACGTTCGGCCGCGGTGCGCCAGACGACGGCCGAGATCCAAGGCATCGACGGTCTGGAGGCATGCTGCGGCCGAACGGTCCTGCGGCGGCGCCGAGGGGCGCTACTGCTGGGAGGCGCGCCGAGCCTTGGCGGCGAGCTTGGCCCGCGCCTCGCCGGCGAGCACCACCTTGCGGATACGCACGATCTCTGGGGTGACCTCCACGCACTCGTCGTCCTGGGCGAACTCCAGGGACTCTTCCAGGGTGAGGGTGCGCGGCGGGGTGAGGGACTCGAAGCTCTCCGCGGTCGACGACCGCACGTTGGTCAGCTTCTTCTCCCGGGTGATGTTGACGTCCATGTCCTCGTTGCGCGAGTTCTCACCCACCACCTGGCCCTCGTAGACCTCGGAGGTGGGCTGGACGAAGAAGGTGCCGCGATCCTGCAGCGCGAGCATGGCGTACGGAGTGGCCACCCCGGGCCGGTCGGCCACCAGCGACCCGGTCTGGCGAGACTCGATCGCACCGGCCCACGGTTCGTACCCCCAGGCGATGGACGACGCGATACCGGTCCCCCGGGTGTCGGTGAGGAACCTGGTGCGGAACCCGATGAGCCCCCGCGCGGGCACGACGAACTCCATCCGCACCCAGCCGGTGCCGTGGTTGGCCATGGTCTCCAT
>JAVBSR010000123.1:0-8499 GCA_031556715.1 Cellulomonas sp. | reverse complement strand
CGACGACGACTGGAAACGGGTCGCCGAGGCCTGCGGCCGGGTGTCCGAGGCCCCGTTGTTCATCGACGACTCGCCGAACATGTCGCTCATGGAGATCCGGGCCAAGTGCCGCCGCCTGAAGCAGCGGCACGACCTGAAGCTTGTCGTCATCGACTACCTGCAGCTGATGAGCTCGGGCAAGCGGGTCGAGTCGCGCCAGCAGGAGGTCTCGGAGTTCTCCCGGGCGCTGAAGCTGCTGGCCAAAGAGCTGGAGGTGCCGCTCATCGCCATCTCCCAGCTCAACCGTGGCCCAGAGCAGCGGCAGGACAAGAAACCGCAGATGTCGGACCTGCGCGAGTCCGGCTGCCTGGTGGCCGACACCCGGGTGCTGCGGGCCGACACCGGGGCCACGACCACCCTGGGCGAGCTGTACGCCCTGGGGGCCCGTGACGTGCCGGTCTGGGCGCTGGACGAGCGGCTGGGCTATGTGCGCCGGGACATGACCCACGTCTTCCCGACGGGTGTGCGCCCGGTGTTCCGGCTGACCACCGCCTCGGGCAAGCAGGTCACCGCCACCGCGAACCACCCGTTCCTCACCGCCGAAGGCTGGCGGCCGCTGGACTCGCTGACCGTCGGCACCCGCATCGGGGTGCCCCGGCACGTGCCCGCCCCGGGGCTGGTCACCGAGTGGGACGTCCGGCGGGTCGTGCTGCTGGCGCACCTGCTCGGTGGCGGGGCCTACGGGCTGGACCAGCCGGTGCGCTACCTGACCTGCGACCCGGACTGTGCGGCCGAGGTCGACCAGGCCGCCCCGGTGCTCGGCGCCTGTGCCGTGCCGCACGGGTCGCCCGGGTCCCGGGCGCTGGTCGTGCACCTGGACCGCCAGGACCCGACCACCCGCGACCAGGTGGCCGACTGGTTGGACGACCTGGGCCTGCTGCGGGTCGGGGCAGCCGCGCGGTTCGTGCCCGAGGCGGTCGCGAGCCTGCCCAAGGCGCACGTCGCGACGTTCCTGCGGCACCTGTGGTCGGCGGCGGGGTCGGTCGTGGTGCACCGGCACGGCCGCGGCGGGGTGATCAGCTACCGCTCGGGTTCGCGCCAGATGCTCGACGACGTGGCCGGGCTGCTGCTCCGCTTCGGGATCGGCACCCGCGTGGTGGGTGCGGGCGGGTTCCCCGGTGCCCGGCTGGAGGTCGTCGGCCGGGACGACCAGCGTCGCTTCCTGCAGGAGATCGGGGTGGTCGGCGCCCAGCAGCCGATCGCCGCCCGGCTGCTGCGGATCGTCCGGGCGCAGCAGGCCGACAGCGCCGCCGCCCAGGCCGCGGACGGTCCGGTGTGGGCGCAGGTCCGGGCCGTGCTCGACCGGGTGCCCAGCCAGCCGCAGCGCCCTGCGCTGTCCGGTGCCGTGCCCCAGGTGGCCGTCCCCTACGTCGCCACCCCGGCCGCGGTGGCCCGGGTGTCGCTGCGCGACGCCGTCGTCCGGCAGCGGGACGGACGCACGGTAGAGCCGCTCGGCACGCCCGACGGCGCCGTCACCTCGCCAGCCCTCGGCGTGCCGCTGCCCGGCAGCCCGCCCGCCTCGAACATCCCCACCGACGCCTCGGCCCGCGCAGCGCTGGCCGAGATCGCCGACCTGCTCGACGCGGCCGACCTGGAGCTCGACGCGGTCAACGACATCACCTGGGACCCGGTGGTGTCGGTCGAACCGCTCGGCGAACGCCCGGTCTACGACGCCACGGTGCTCGGCACCCACAACTTCGTCGCCGACGGCATCGCCGTGCACAACTCCATCGAGCAGGACGCCGACATGGTGATCCTGCTGCACCGCGAGGACGCCTACGAACGTGAGTCCCCCCGGGCCGGGGAGGCCGACCTCATCGTCGCCAAGCACCGCAACGGCCCGACCGACACCATCACCGTCGCCTTCCAGGGCCACTACTCCCGTTTCGTCGACATGCAGGCCTGACGGTCGACCGCTCGGCGCATCCCGCTGCGTGCTCGCACGTGCCGCTCCCCTGACACCGCGCTGCCCGGACACGGTGGCGCCACGCAACGCCGCACGCGTCCGGTGATCAGGGCAGCACCAGGACCCGCCCCGTGGGATCGGTAACCACCGGCAGCCGCCTAGCGTCGCGTCCAGCGGTCGAAGAAGGCCGCGGACTCGGTCTGGAGGACACCATGGGAATGTTCGGACGTTCGCACGACAAGGAGAAGGCCATGCGCCAGGCCGAGGACATCGCGGCCGGCCGAGGGCTCGTCGGAAAGCTGGGCCGCGCGTTCGTCGGCGCTGACGGTGCGGCCCGGATGCAGGAAGGGCTGGCGGCGGCACGTGGCTCTCAGGCCGCAGCGGCCGCCGTCGCAGCCGGCATGCCGACCATCATGGCGACCGTGGCCGCTGTGGCGGACACCGGCCAGCTGATCAACTTCGACCCGGTGGTCATCATCACCGCGACGCTCGCCGACGGCAGCCCCGTCCAGGTGCAGACCCTGGTCTCGAAGCTGCAGATCCCCCGGCACGGCGACACGGTCCTGCTGGTCGAGAACCCGGCCGCGCCGGGAACGCTGGCCTATGTCGGACCTTCTCACTGAGAGCACGCGAGATCTCTGAAGGGCCCTCGAGGCCGAGGCGCCGTCAGTAGGATGACGGCACAGAACCGGGGCGGCCTGCCCCAGGAATCCGGAGTGGAATGAGCACCGTCGACCCCGCAGTGGCGCGCGCCCGCCAGCAGGAACGTCAGAAGGGCGGCATCGGCAGCCTCCTGGGCACGATGGCCGCCGCGGCTGGCTGCCTGGTGACCGGCTACCTGTTCGGCCGTGGCTTCGCGGGCATCTTCGGGGTGTTCCGGTGGATGGCCTCGCAAGGCATCAACAGCATGTCCAGCTCTGAGGGGCCGCCCTACTTCTGGGGGGTTTTCGTCGGTGTCTTCGTCGGCCTGGCCATGATGGGGTGGTACGGCGCGTCGAGCCGGACGTTCACCGGCGGGGTCGGCCTGCCCATCAGCGGACTGTCGCTGACCGCCGCCGGTGCGACCTACGGCGTCTGGCTGCAGGGGGTGCAGTGGTCCGGGCTCGACGGCTACCCGGACAACCCGCAGTCAGGCGCCTACGCCTCGTTCATGGAGCACGGCGACCAGTGGCTGCCGCTCACCTTCGCCGTGGTGACCGCGCTGGTCCTGGCCGGCGGGGTCTGGCTGTGGATCCAGCGGAACGCCCGAGGGGAGCGGGCCCGGACCGTGCTGGAGACCGGCCGCCGGGCGCGGGGGGTGGTCACCGAGGCGGCATGGACCGGCATGGAGATCTCCAGCCGCAAGCTCATCCGGTTCACCGTCACCTTCACCGACCAGGCCGGCGTGCAGCGCTGGGTGACCAAGAAGGCGACCTTCGACCCGACGGCCATGCCGTCCGCGGGCATGCAGGCGACGGTGTTCTACGACCCCGCCCGCATGGACGAGGACAAGATCCTCGTCACGCTCGAACCGCTCGAGGTGGTCGAGCAGAAGCTGGGCGACGCGGCTCGACCGGCCACCCCGCAGGACGCCGCTCCGGTTCCTCCGTGGGGTTCTCCCTCGGACGGCTTCTACCGCGGCGACACCGGGAACGGCTATTACCGCGGGGACAGTCGCTAGGCACCAGTGCAGCATTGTCGTCGAATCATCGGCGGCACAAAGATCACCGTCCGCCGATATCACCGGTTCTGAGCGGGTGATACTCTCGCCGGGTGAGCCGCACTCCCCGGGCAGAGGTGATCGACCGCACCTGGCGGCGGCTCGGCCCCGGGCTGGAGCCGCTGTCGGCGCCCGACGGCGGACCGCTCAGCCGCACCGTGAAGCTGGTCCTGCTGCCCCTGGTGCTCCGGCCTTCCCTGCACCGTGAGCTGGCGGCGGCCGTCCTCGACGATTCCGGAGTCGCCATGGTCGAACAGCTCGTGGAGGAGCACCGCCAGCCGCTGCGCGGCACCGCGGCCTGGTTCACCCTGCTGGTCCGGCACCTGGCCGACCACCCGTCGAAAGACCAGGTCTCGCGTGACGCCTGCTATCCCAAGGCCTTCGAGCTGGCCGTGCACCACGGCGACCCGGGTCACGACGCCGACGCGACGGCGGTCGACGCCCTGGACGAGATTGCCGAGACCCGGGGAGAATGGACGTCGACGACGTTACGGCACGCGCTGGACGACCCGAAGCTCAGGTCGAGGCTGTCGGCCCGGCTCGTTTCTGGGTGGGCCGAGGCTCTGGCACCAGACCTGACCGTCGACGAGCTGTTCGAGAATGATTGCCTGACATTTCTCGACAGTGTCGACATCACGAGTGACCATGACCAGCGGCAGGCCGAGCAGGCCTGGACGACGATCGTCGACGCGGGCGTCGGAAGCCAGACGGGACGAGGTCTGCACGCCGACCGTTGGCCGACGGTGCTGCCCGGGCCTGCCCGGGCGCGACAGCTGGGCCTGACCGAGCTCGGACGGCCGGCCCGTCCGGCGCTGGACGGGGGAGCCGAGGCGCGGTGCCCGTGGGACCGCTCCATCGCCGCCCGGGTGCGGGGCGTGCTCCAGCACTCCGGCGACCGGACGGTGCTGCCCGACCTGGTGGACCTGCTGACCGACGAGGTCGACCGGGCCTGCGCGCCGTGGCAGGTGCTGGAGGAGACCAGCCGCGCCACGCTCGTCGTCGGGACGGTGCTCGTCACCGGGCTGCCTGGCCCTGGCGACCCGCACCGCGCCGGCGGCACTCGCGCCCACCGCACCGTCGTGGGCATGTGCCGACGCGAGTCGTGGTTGACCTGGGCGCAACGGCAGCCGACCGCCTGGCCGGGCCCACCCACCACCGGACCGGCCGACCTGGTCGCGGCCTACCTGCGCCGCCTGTGGGTCCGCCTGCACGGCGCCGAGACCCGAGGCGCCCTGCCGGCCGGGGTCGAGGAGACCCAGAGCCTGCTGCTGGGGGTGTTCCGTTCCGTCCTGCTCGACGGCCGGTCCCGTGTGCGCACCGCCCTGACCCGGCTCCACGCTGCGACGTCCGGGGGCGGGGTGCTCCCGGGGCAGCACGGCACCGACGACCAGGCCGACGACGGACCGGCAGGCGCACCCGACGGAGCGTCGCGATGAACGGTCTGCGCATCGCCGTGCGGGACGGGGTGGTCGTCGTCGGGCCCGACCAGCCCGACGGAGCGCCCGACAGCCCGGTTCCTCCCGTCACCCTGGCCGTCAGCGGCGGGCTGCTGGCCTGGCCGTGGTGCCTGGACAGTGCGGGCGGCCTCGACCCACGAGCGACGCTGACCCGGCCGCCGGTCGCGGTGCTGGAGGACGTCACCGCCGCCCAGGAGTGGTTGTGGGCGCTGTACGGGCGCGACACGGCCCTGGCAGTGCTCGACGCGACCGGTGCGACGTCTGTCGGCGGCGCCCCCGGGCTGGGATGGCTGCCGGCGGCAGCGGCCCGCTTCGCCTTCGGGACCTGGCTGTCGGCCTGGTGGCCCGCCTCGACGACCGACGGCATCGCCGCGCTCGACCCCGCGCTCCTGCGCGCTGAGCTGGAGCCGCTCGGCGCCCGGCTCGACCTGCTCGTCGACGGGGCCGAGCCGCCGCTTCCTGCGGTCGTCGCCCACTGGCGCCCGGCGCCGGACCGGTACGCCCTGGCGGCCGGTGCA
This sequence comes from Cellulomonas sp., assembly GCA_031556715.1. Lineage (GTDB taxonomy): Bacteria > Actinomycetota > Actinomycetes > Actinomycetales > Cellulomonadaceae > Cellulomonas. Next base: position 2,880 of record JAVBSR010000123.1, on the reverse strand, counting down.
CCGGACGACGGCCCGACCGCCGTGGGGGTGAGCGTCAGCACCGGGGTGGGCGGCACCTGCTGGTCGGACCTGCCCGCAGGCTGGGTCGACGCCTCCGACCTGGCGGTGTCGTGGCGGCTGCGGCAGGACCTCGACCACTGGTCGTTCCGGGTGCGCGCCGCGGCCGGTCCGGTCGTGGTGGTCGAGCAGGCGCGACTGGTCGCCGAGGCGGCCGGCCGTCACGTCGAGCTGCGCCCAGGCGCGGACCTGTTCGGCCGGTGCTGGTCGGGCGAGTCCACCGGCACCGATCCTGGCCCGGTGCCCGAGCAGGTGCGGGTGTACCTTCCCGGGTTCGCACCGGACGACCGGGCGGACGGACGACCGACCCCGCTGCCCACCCCGGCGCTGGAGGTCCTGGCCGTGGACCAGGCCGGGCCGGACGAGCGCCCTGCGGTCCGATCGGCCGGGTCGTCCGCGAGCTGGCAGGAGCTGGTCCGCGGCCTGGCGCGACGACGCCTGGCTGCTGCCGCTCCTCCCGGCACCCACCCGCCCGGCACCCACCCGGCCGGCGCTGACCCGGCCGTGGCCGACCCGTGGCAGGCGGAACAGGCAGCGGCAGCCGACGATGACGACTACTGACGCCGTCGACCAAGAGCTCACGGCGCTGGAGTCGACGCTGCGCAGCACGCTGCGGGTGATGCAGCAACCGGGCCCTGACTTCGTAGCGGCGCTGGCTGCCGTCCACGGACACCTTCCCGGCCTGCCGTCCGGTCCCGCGGCGCAGATGCTGAGGATCCGCGCCCTCACCCTGGACGCGCATCTCGCCTGGTGCTGCTCCCGGGACGCGACGACGGCCGTGGCCGGCTACGACGAGGTGGTCACGCTGTGCTGTGGTCTGGTCGACGAGGGCCGTGATCTGGTCGACGAGGACCTGGCCACCGAGCACCGTGGCCTGGTCGACAAGGGCACCGTGGCGGCAGCGGCCGACCACGCGGTGGAGGTGTGCACCGACACGGCGATGGTGCTCCTGGCCTGCGGTGACCTCGCGGCGGCCCAGGTACGCCTGCGCCGGGCCGACGCGATCTGCCAGGCCGGCAACGTCGAGGCCGGCCTGCGCCTGGACCTGCTGAACGCCTGGACTTTCGTCGACTTCGGCTGCACCCGGTTCGCCCAGGCGCTGCGGCGGGCCGAGGCCGCCGTCGACCACGGCCGCACGGGGGGCGGCGAGGCGATGGTCGGTGCCGTCGCGAACCTGGCACAGGCCTGCCGTCGCCTGGGGGACCGCGAGCGGGCGCTGTCGCTGTACGCCCAGGTCCTGGCCAGCCCCGACCGGACCGAGGCTCAGGACCAGTCCGCCCGGCTGGGGCAGGCGGTCACCACCGCGTCGATCGACCCGGCGCGCGCCGTCCCGCTGCTGCTGGACGTCGTCGACCGTTCCCAGCACGACCAGGGCGGGGAGTGCCTGGCCCACGCCGCGGCCACCCTGGGCTCGATCGCCCAGGCCGACGGACAGCTCGACGTGGCCCGCCACTGGTACGCCGTCTCGGCCGGTGCGACCACGGCACCCGCGATCGTCGCGGGCGGCTACTGCCTGCTGGCGAGGGCCTGCGACGATCCGTCCGAGGCTGCGCGGCTGCGTCGCGAGGCCCGCCGGGTGGCCGCAGCCGAGTCGGTCGAGCTGCAGGTCATGGTCGACTTCGTCACCGCCCGCGACGCCCTGGGACACGGGGCTGCCGAGCCGGAGGCGACCACAGCGCTGACAGCGGCCCTGGTCATGGACGTCTGGAGGATCGACCTGCCGGGAAGTCTGCGCGAGTCGTGGCAGCAGCTCGAGCAGGCGAGCGGCAGCGGGCCGGTCCTGCGGCTGGCCCAGGACCTCGGCCGGCACGCCCTGGTCGCCGCCGTCGCGGCGCACCTGTGCGCCATCGTCCCGCCCGACCGGGACGACCCCCGCCCGCCCCGGGTCCTGGTGGCCGGTACGGACCCCCTGGCCGAGCTCGCCCGGGCGGCAGTCGAACGGTACGACCGGCCGATCCGCGACGAGGAACGCACGGTCGACGCCTACCGCGGCGAGGGCCTGGACCTGGTGGCGGTCGGGCACGGAGACGTGTACCTGTGCTGGCGCCGTCCCACCGGGGCGATGCACAGCGTCCGGATCTCCCGCGACGGGCTGGATGCCGACCTGGCCGAGCTGGAGCAGGCCAGCGGCGCGGCACTCGCTCCGTCAGGCGCATCGGCACTGCTGCACCGGGCGAGCGAGGTGGACCTCATGCGCCGCCTCGGCCAGCGCCTGCTCCCCCCGGCCCTGGTCAGCGACCTGACGTACCTCGCCGCCCCGCGCCTGCGGGTCCGCGCCGACGGCGACCTGGCCGCCGTCCCCTGGGGGCTGCTCGTCGTCCCCGGCATGACCAGCGACAGCGCGTCCGACACCCGGCTGGTCGAGCTGGTGGACGTCGTCACGCTCGCGCCGTTCGGACTGCCGGTGCAGGCCGATCCGTCGCCGGACGCCCCGACTGACGACGGTGTGGTTGCGGTGCTCGACCCGCGGGTCCCGGGCTTCCCGGCCGACTCGGCCCTGGGCTCGGTCCTCGGCCGCCTGCCTGCGGGCAGCGCCCTGGACCAGCGCATGCGCACCTACCTGGACTCCGGTCGGCTCGTCGGCCAGCCAGCCCCTGAGGGCTCCGCCGGGCTGTTCCGCCGCCGCGACCAGGACCGGACCTGGCTGGCCGAGGCCCTGGCCAGGCGACCGGCCCGGCTGCTCTACCTCGGGCACGTCAGCACCGTCGCGCTCGTCGACGGTGTCACCAGCGAACCGGCGCTGCACCTGTGCTGCTCTGCGGCCGTGCCGGGCCGGGCCGCACCCCTCGGTGCGCACCGTCCCCTGGCGGCCAGCGACGTGCT
>JAVBSR010000067.1:0-6568 GCA_031556715.1 Cellulomonas sp. | reverse complement strand
GACGGCCGACCCGGCGGCCTGCTTGGCCAGACGGCCGGTCTCGAAGCGGACGGTACGGGTGCCGAAGCGGCCGTTGTCGATGACGGCCTCGGCGAACTGGATCTCGGGACCCTCCACGGGTGCCCTCCTGTCTGTCGAAGGTGCCGACCGGGACGACCCGGCGGTCTTCGATCGAGGCCCGCCGCACCCGGTACTACCAGGCCCAGAGGGCCACTACCGAGGACCGGACGAGCGCGGCCGACGCAGTGGTGTGTGTAGTTGTGCGGGAACGCCCGGCTTCCTGCCCAGGCGATCCCTAGAGCGGGCCAGCCCGGGCCCGCGATGGTCGCCGGGTCCGGGCTGGTGGGGTCAGCGACGAAGACCGAGTCGCTCCACGATGGAGCGGTACCGCTCGATATCGATCTTCTGCAGGTAACCGAGCAGCCGGCGACGCCGCCCCACCAGCAGCAGCAACCCGCGCTGGGAGTGGTAGTCGTGCTTGTGCACCTTCATGTGCTCGGTCAGGTCCTTGATCCGCTGGGTCAGCAGCGCGATCTGGACCTCCGGGGAACCAGTGTCGCCCTCGTGCGTGGCGTACGTCGTCATGATCGTCTGCTTGGTGGCAGTGTCGAGCGGCACGGCTCTCCTTCGGGTTCGTTGCGCGGTGCGCCGGGGCATGTCCACCCGGGCTCTCTCGTTCCGCGGCCGTCTTGACGGCAGGGGCAACCCTACCAGGACCAGGCAGTCCTGCCCTCATGCACCCGTCGGCGGCGTGTCTCCGAGCCCGCCCTGCCCGTCTCGTCAGCGCCGGTCGGCGCGCCCCAGCACGTCGCGGGCCTGCTGGACGTCGACGGCCATCTGGGCCAGCAGCTCGTCGACGGACTCGAAACGAGCCATGGGACGGAGGCGGACCATCAGCTCGACGACGACCTCTTCGTCGTACAGCTCCAGGTCGTCGCGGTCCAGCACGTACGCCTCGACACGGCGCGCCTGGCCGTCGAAGGTGGGGTTGGTGCCGATGGACACCGCAGCGGGCATCTTGGCCGACAGCGGGGCCCCGTCGGGCACCTCTGCGCCGTCTGCGGTGCGCGTGCGGCGCAGCCAGCCGGCGTACACCCCGTCGGCGGGCACCATCCCCGCGGTCTCCGGCTGCAGGTTGGCCGTGGGGTAGCCGAGCAGTCGACCGCGGGCGTCACCGTGCACCACGATCCCCCGGATGCGGTGCGGACGCCCCAGCACCCGGGCGGCCGTCACCACGTCGCCCGAGGCCAGCAGCTCGCGCAGCCAGGTCGACGACCAGCGGCGTCGGGCCTCGTCGTCAACGTCGGCGATGTCTTCCACGACCCGCACGTCGAACCCGAACTGTTCGCCCAGGGCGACCATCGTCGTCAGGTCGCCGGAGTTGCCCCGGCCGAACCGTGTGTCCCGCCCGATCACCACGGTCGTGGCCCGCAGGGCGTCGACCAGGTAGGTCCGCACGAACTCCTCGGGGGTCTGGGCCGCGAAATCCATGGTGTAGTCGACCAGCAGCACGGCGTCCAGACCGGTGGCAGCCAGCAGCTCCAGGCGGTCGGTGTCCCCTGTGACCAGCGGCGGGGCGTCGTGGGGCCGGTGGACGTGCAGCGGGTGCGGCGTGAAGGTGATCGCCACCGAGGCCAGCCCGGCGACCTTCGCGTCTGCGGCCAGCCGCCGCAGCACGGTCTGGTGGCCCAGGTGCACCCCGTCGAAGTTGCCGATGGTGACCATCGACGGCCCGAAACCGTCAGGTACCTGCGTCAACCCACGCCAGACCCGCACCGCGGTCCTCTCTGCGATCACATCAGCCACGACGGCCAAGCCTGCCACTGGCACCCCCCCGGCGGCCAGCCAGTCCCGCAGGCCGAACGTCGGCGACGAGCCAGCGAGGGTCTGCGCCGTGGGTGCGGGGCGCTGCACCCCGCACTCACGGCACAGACTCCTCAGCCAGGAGCGAGCACGAAGACCGGGCGCAGCTGGTCGTCGACGGCCGTGAGCACCGCGACGAGCGCGCCGTCGGCGGCGACGGCGGCGACCGGGCGGTCGTCGCGCTCGTCGCGTCGGGCGATCCGACGGCAGAGCCCCAGCTCCCGCGCCTCAGCGTCGGTGACCGCACGGGTCGCCATCACCGCGCTGGCCGCCTGGGCCGGGGTGATCACCGGCAGCGGCACGGTCGGGTCGGTCGCGGCCAGGGCGTCCAGGGTCTGCGCCTCGGCCAGGCCGAACCCGCCGACCCGGGAACGACGCAGCATGGTGAGGTGCCCCCCGACCCCCAGCGCCGCGCCCAGGTCCCGGGCCAGCGCCCGCACGTACGTCCCGGCCGAGCAGACCACCCGCACGTCCAGGTCGACCACCGGCCCGACCGGTCGCAGGTCACCCACCTCGAACACCGCGACGTTGACCGGCCGGGGTGCCAGCGTCACCTCCTGGCCGGCGCGCACCCGGGCGTAGGCCCGCACCCCGTCGACCTTGACCGCCGACACAGCACTGGGTACCTGCTCGATGTCACCGGTCAGCCGACCGGCGGCGGCGACGACGTCAGCCCGGACCAGACCGCTGGCGTCGACGGAGGTCAGCACCGGGCCCTCGGCGTCGTCGGTGGACGTCGACTCCCCCAACCTGACCGTGGCCAGGTACTCCTTGTCCGCCCCGGTGACGTACGTCAGCAGGCGGGTGGCCCGACCCACCCCGACCACCAGCACCCCGGTGGCCATCGGGTCGAGCGTCCCGGCGTGGCCGACCTTGCGCGTACCCGCCAGGCGCCGCATCCGGGCCACCACGTCGTGGCTGGTCCACCCGGCGGGTTTGTCCACGACGAGCACCCCGTCGGGCGCCGTCGGCCGGCGCGGCTCGTCGCGGGGGCGAGACCCGGCAGGCAGATCAGCAGGCACAGCCGTGCAATCTACCCGGTCACTGCGCGGCGACGGGCGCGGCTGACGGTGTGCGGCGCCAGCGTCGTGACCACCGGCGCCCGAGGCTCAGCCCGGTCTTCTCGATCCACCGGTAGGTCAGCGCGCTCAGCGCCAGGGTGCCGACCACCCAGATCGACACGCTCACCCAGACGGGAACGCTGTCCGACAACGGAAACACGGCGATGACGATGGCCTGGAGCAGGTAGACGGAATAGCTGATGGTCCCGAGCCGCCAGAGAACCCCCGGAACACGCCGACCCTTGCTGCCCCAGAAGACCACCAGGGAGAAGATCGCCATCCCGCCCAGCCAGCCCGTCAGCATCGGCCACCGGTGCTCGCCGTACAGGTCCGGCGGGCCTTCGACGTGAAGGACGACCAGGGAGAAGACCGTCACCGTCATCGCCGCCGCACCGACCACTGCTGCCAGGACCCGCCCAGAGACCTCACCGACGGTCCAGCGGTACCAGACAGCCCCGAGGAAGGCGAACACCAGCGCCATCGTGCCGAGCGGCAGGCTGTCAGCACGACCAGCGACCGCGGCTGCGGCCACGGCCGCCAGGATCAGCCCGTTGCAGGCGAGCGACAGCATGACCGACCGACGATGGATGCCGACGACGAACATGACGCTCAGCAGCAGGTAGAAGAGCATCTCCCAGGCCAGCGTCCAGTAGATGATCAGGACGTTGGGCTGCCCGACGAACATCTGCAGCATCGTCACGTCGGCGAGCCAGGTCGTGGCCGCGGTCGGTCCCTGCGGGCCGAGGTAGGCGTAGCGCCCGAAGGCCACGAGCACCGCGGCCAGAGCCAGGCTCAGCCAGTACATCGGGTAGAGGCGCATGAACCGGCTCACCCAGAACGCACGCAGGTCTCCGGCGCGCTCCAGGGCGACCGGGATGATGAACCCGCTGCAGGCGAAGAACATCATCACCGCCCCTGGGCCCAGGGCCACCGTCTCGGTGCAGAAACGGCGCAGCCACGGCACGCCTACCCCGCCGACGTGGCTGGTCAGCACCAGCAGCAGCCCGATACCGCGCAGGGCGTCGAGGTAGCGCAGGCGTGGCTTGACCGGACGGGACGAACCGAGTGCCGACGCCGCACGGCCGTCGGTCAGCTCCGTGGTGCCGGTCGGCACCGTCCTGTCCAGCGTGGTCTCGTCCCTGGTCACCATCTCTGGGAGGTCGACGATGCTTGTCGGTTGGGACGGCACTCCGGTCATATGCGACATTCTAGCTGGGCGCGCCGATGACTCCTGGCACTACTCGAGACCTTGACCCTCACTCGGCGTAGCGGAGCATCCCGGCGCTGGCGTCGCACTCCTCGCCGAGGCGCATCGGTGCCACCGCACCGTCGGCCCGCAGCTGGCGCAGCCGGGCCACGACCCGGTCGTGCAGGGTCCACGGGTCGATGGTGTTGACGTTGATCTTGGTGCCGCCCTCGAAACCGGCCAGGGTGGAGACGCGCCACTTCACGACCACCCGCCACGGCACGGGCTCGCTGGCCGCCGGCGGACGGTAGTGCCACTCCTCGTTGACCGGGGTGTGCACGCCCGCGGCGGCGTGCAGGCCGTGGACCAGGTCGGACACTGCCCGACGCTCGGCGTCGGTGTGCTCCCACGGCAGCTGGTGGGTGCCGGTGGCGTACACCTCCAGCGCCGGGTAGCGGTGCGCCACGCCCGCGATCGCCACGGCGTGCTCGTTGCGGGCCACGACCAGGCCGTGCCGCACCGCGACGTCGAGCACCGCATGGTTGAACACCTGCGGGTCGGTGCGCAGCTGGTGCCGCTCCCGCTGGACCTGCGGCCCGTACTCGTCGATGGCGACGACCTGCTTGTGCAGGTGGTCGAACGACGCACCGGCCGGACGCAACCAGTTCTGGAACGCCGCGACATACCGGGCGCCTGGTTGTGCCCGGTACAGGTCGCGCACCGCGTCGACGGTGAAGTCCCAGAACCGGCCGTGCTCGACCGGGGTGAGGGTGCCCGACCCGGCCAGCTCGTCGGCGAACTGCGCCCCGTCGACCAGGTGACGCCGGGCGATGACGACGTCGTGGGAGCCGGCGAACAGGTTCACGGCCCCGGCGAGCAGCTGCTCGTCGTCGGCCGTGTCTCCGGCTGCGACGGCCCGCGCCCGCAGCACCCGCAGCAGGTGGGCCCGCCCCGCCGGGTCGGCGACGTAGGCCGCAGCCCGGGCCTGGACGTCGTCGGGCACGACGAACCCGTGGTTGGCCCGCCAGTAGTCGACGGAGACGATCTCGAACAGGTTCGGGACGCGCCGCAGCTCGGCCACCGTGGCGTCCAGCTGGTCGGGTGGGACGTGCTCGAGCACCCGCGGCTCCGGGTCGCACACCACCCTGGCCTTCTCCGGGGTGGTCTCGGACATCCGGCCCGGGCAGAACGCGCACAGCCGGTCGGCTTCGGTCGGGTCGACCGGCCGCCGTTCGGTCGGGGCGCCCGGCAGCGGCCGGTCGGCCCGGCCGGGGACGGTCCACACCGTGGTGCCGGTCAGCGGCGAGACCTGCTTGACGGTCCCGTCCGGCAGCCGGACCAGCGGTTCGGTCACGCCTCGTCGTCCTCCGCGGGTCGACGGTACGGGTCGGGCTCGCCCGCGGGGCTGGCACCCTGGGCCAGCCGGGCCACCTCGGCGTCGCGCCGGGCCGCCTCGTCCAGCGCCGCCGCCAGGTGTGCAGCCGTCTCGGGCACCGCGTCCAGGTGGAAGGTCAAGGACGGGGTCAGCCGCACCCCGGTCTGGCGGCCCACCTCCGAGCGGATCAGCCCGGTCGCCGACTCCAGCGCGGCAGCCGACCCGGCCCGCGCGTCGTCGTCGCCGAGCACGGTGTAGAAGATGTCGGCATGCTGCAGGTCCCCGGTGACCCGCACGTCCGTCACGGTGACGAAGCCCAGCCGTGGGTCCTTGACCCTGGTGTCCAGCATCTGCGCCACGACCTGCTTGATACGGTCAGCCAGCCGCAGCGCCCTCGGATTGTCGCTCATGGCACCATCCTCCCCCGCCCGGCCACGTGATTTCTACGCGACGTGCTGCCGACCAGACGGTCGACGTCAGCCAGGTCGCAGTCCGCAGGTACGGTCGCCCCAGGCTCGTCGTGCCGACGAGCCTGGGGCGACCAGCTGCCCGGACCTACGCCCGGGGCTTCTCGCGCATCTCGAAGGTCTCGACGACGTCCTCCACGGTGATGTCGTTGTACGACCCCAGCCCGATACCGCACTCGTAGCCTTCGCGGACCTCGGTGACGTCGTCCTTGAAGCGCTTCAGCGAGTCGATGGTCAGGTTGTCCCCGATCACCTTCCCGCCGCGCAGGACGCGCGCCTTGGTGCCGCGCCGGATCTCCCCGGACCGCACCAACGACCCGGCGATGTTGCCGAACTTGGAGGAACGGAACACCTCGCGCACCTCTGCGGTGCCGAGCTGCACCTCCTCGTACTCCGGCTTGAGCATCCCCTTGAGGGCCGCCTCGACGTCGTCGATGGCCTGGTAGATGACCGAGTAGAAGCGCACGTCGACGCCCTCACGGTCAGCCAGGTCCTCGACCCGCTCGGCGAACTTCACGTTGAAGCCGATGATGATCGCCGAGTCGACCGTGGCCAGGTTGACGTCGTTCTGCGTGATCGCACCGACGCCGCGGTGGATGACCCGCAGGGCGACCTC
>JAVBSR010000126.1:0-8793 GCA_031556715.1 Cellulomonas sp. | reverse complement strand
GTTGAAGGCCGCGATGAACACCCGCCACTGACCGTCCACCTGCGTGAAGTCACCAGCGACGTAGACCCGCTTGCCGTCCGGCGAGGCCACCACCGAACGGACCTGACCGTTCAGCGTGTGGTTGAACGAGCCGATCAGCTGCCCGTTCCGGATGTCGTAGGCCAGCAGGTAGGTGCGCGTCACCTCGTTCTTGCCTGCCGCCGAGCCGGCGGGGCGGGCCTTGGTGAAGTCGCCACCCACGTACACGGTGTTGCCGACCACGGCCTGCGACCACACCACCCCACCCGGCCGGGGGTTCATGGTGCCGCCGCTGATCTGCACCGTCGGCAGGGCGTCGCCGGCCACCGTCGGCGGCGTCGCCACGCTCTCCGGGTCAGCCGGGCGCGAGTCCGCCAGGGCCGGGCCCGCCAGGCTCACCCCGACCAGCGCACCAGCCACCCCGAGCGCCAGTCGGCGCCGCCATCGTGTCATCTCTCGTGAAGCCCGCATCGCTACACCTGTCTCTGATAGTCAGCCTTGAACGACACTGCTTCCGCGACCGCAGCCGTTCGAGGATAGGGAGTGTGTGGCAGCGCGACGACGAAATGGTGGGCTGAAAGCGGGCGAAACCCAAAATCACCCTCAACCGGGGCGAACCGGTCAGAGCAGCGAACGCAGCACGGCGACGACACCGTCGTCGTCGACCGTGCCGGTGACCTCGTCGGCGACCTCCCGCACCAGGGCGGGGGCGTGTCCCATGGCGACCCCGCGGGCGGCCCAGCGCAGCATCTCCAGGTCGTTGCCGCCGTCGCCGACGGCGACCGTGGCGAACGGTTCGACGCCCAGGTGCTGGCGGATCTGCTCCAGGGCCGACGCCTTCGACACCCCGCCGGGGGTGAGGTCCAGCCAGGCCGACCAGCCGATGGCATAGCTGACCTCGTGCAGGCCGACGCGCTGCACGATCTCGTGGAACTCCTCCGGGGTGGAGTCGGGGGCGCGCAGCACCACACGGGTGGCCTGGCGCGAGGCCAGGTCGTCGAACCCCACCACGGTGTGCTCCCCGGCCAGCTCGTCGGCGGGGAACGGGGCGGAGACCCGGAAGCCCACCCCGACGTCCTCCACGGCGATGAGGGCGTCCGGCAGCTCGACGGCCAGGGCACGCAGCGCCGGGCCCGGATCGAACGTCACCACGTCGACCAGCCGGTACCCGCCGTCGTCGTCAAGCTCCAGGGTGATGGCCCCGTTGGAGCAGACCGCGTACCCGCGGGTCAGACCCAGGTCGTGGGCGACAGGCACCAGGGCGGCCACCGACCGGCCGGTGGCCAGCACGACGTGCAGCCCGGCGGCCCGCACCTCGTCCAGCGCGGCCCGGACCTCCGGCGAGACCGTCCCGTCGTAGCGCAGCACCGTCCCGTCGACGTCCAGGGCGACCAGCCCGACCCGGCCGGCCTGGCCGGTCACAGCCGGACCGCCAGAGGTTCCATGACCTCCAGGCCGCCCAGGTAAGGGCGCAGCCCGGCCGGGACGACGACCGACCCGTCGGCCTGCTGGTGGTTCTCCAGGATCGCGACGATCCACCGGGTGGTGGCCAGGGTGCCGTTCAGCGTGGCCACGGTGCGCAGCGCCCCGTCGGGCCCACGTTCGCGCACCCCCAGGCGGCGGGCCTGGTAGGTCGTGCAGTTCGACGTGGACGTGACCTCCATGAACCGCTGCTGGGACGGCAGCCACGCCTCGCAGTCGTACTTGCGGGCCGCCGACGAGCCCAGGTCGCCGGCGGCGACGTCGATCACCCGGTACGGCAGGTCGACCAGGGCCAGCATCTCCTTCTCGAACCCCAGGATCCGCTGGTGCTCGGCGGCGGCGTCCTCGACGGTGGTCCAGCTGAAGGCCTCGACCTTGTGGAACTGGTGCACCCGGATGATGCCGCGGGTGTCCTTGCCGTACGACCCGGCCTCCCGCCGGTAGCAGGCTGACCACCCGGCGTACCGTCGCGGGCCGGCCGAGACGTCGAGGATCTCCCCGCTGTGGAACCCGGCGAGGGCCACCTCGGACGTCCCCACGAGGTACAGGTCGTCGGCACCCAGGTGGTAGATCTCGTCGGCGTGGGCGCCGAGGAACCCGGTGCCGGCCATGACCTCCGGTTTGACCAGCGTCGGGGTGATGGTGGGCGTGAAGCCGTGCCGCACCGCCAGGTCCATGGCCGCGGTCAGCAGCGCCAGCTCCAGCCGGGCCCCGACCCCGGTGAGGAAGTAGAACCGGGCCCCGGAGACCTTGGCGCCCCGCTCGGTGTCGATCGCACCCAGCCCCTCGCCGAGCTCGAGGTGGTCACGCACCGGGAAGGCAGGCACCGGCGGCCGGTCCGGGTCGATACCGACGTGCTCCAGCACGACGTAGTCGTCCTCGCCGCCGGTCGGGACACCGGGCTCGACGATGTTGTCGATACGCCGCGACAGCTCGGTCGCGGCCCGCTCGGCGGCGTCCGCGTCGGCCTGGTGCGCCTTGACCCGCTCGGCCAGGGCCGTGGCCTGGCCGAGCAGGTGCTGCTTCTCCTCCCCCTGGGCGTGGGCCACGAGCTTGCCGTGCGCCTTCTGCTTGGCCCGCAGCTGCTCGAACTCGGTCAACGCCGCCCGTCGACGCAGGTCGGCGTCCAGCACCTCGTCGACAAGACCCGGGTCGGAACCTCGGGAACGCTGGGAAGCCCGCACCAGGTCGGGGTCGTCGCGGAGCAGCTTGAGGTCGATCACGTACCCGACCCTACCGAGCCCGGGCCTGTCCCACCCACAGCCCCGTCGGCCGTGGCCGACAGCCAGGCGACGAGGAACACGGCGTTCACCACCTCCGGCGAACCTCCTGGCCGACCGGCACGCTGTGGATGCCTGCGAAAACCCAGCCGCCAGCGGCCGCCCGCGCGGCGCGTGACGGTCGCGGAGGAGCGGGCGCTCACGACGTGGTCGTCGGCGTGGTGGCGGTGGATCTCGCTGTCCGGGCGGCCGGACGACGTTCGCAGGTCGACTCACTGCTGACGGTCGCCGAACCCCGGTCAACGGTTCTCGGCACCGCCGGTGGTCAGGTGAGCTGGAGAGACCCACCGTGCGACCGGTTTCCCGCCAGGGGTGGTCAGGGTCGGGCCTTTTCCGCGAACGTGCCAGCCTGGCCTGCAAGGTCAAGTAAATGCTACACTCGGGTCTGTGGACGAGTGGGGGATCTGGGCCACCGACGAAAGCGCTGTGATGGAGATCCGCGCGTGGAACGACCTGCGTCCGCAGATCGCGGCCGAGCTCGGCGACGAAGCGATCGCCCAGGCTCACGAGCGCAACCAGGCGTACATCGACGCCCACCGGCTCGCCGAGAGACGCGCTGCGCTCGGCCTGACCCAGACCGACGTCGCCGAGCGGATGGGAGTGACCAAGAGCCGCGTCTCCCAGATCGAACGCGGCAACGTCTCGACCGTCGACGTCATCGCCCGTTACGTCCAGGCCCTCGGTGGGCACCTGCATGTCGCCGCTGTCTTTGGCGACGACCAGCTCGTGCTGCGCAGCGCCGGAGCGAACACCGCCTGACGCGCCGCGGTACGACCGCACGGCCGGCTCCCAGCGGCGGACGGATGGTCGACGGGCTCGGGTGATTGTGCCGACCGGCTCGGCGTGTCCAGGCCTGGTAACGCTACGGTGGTTCCGTCGTACTGACAGGTGACATGTCGCATCGGTGCTGCATTTGGTGAGGGGTGGTCGCGGTGAGCCAGAAGTCTGACGAGGATGCTGGTGTGGGGCTTGCGGACTTCGTCAGGGGCCTTCGTCACGAGCTGTCGGAGGCGCAGGCCGAAGGTTCTGACAAGGACCTGAAGTTCACGGTCGGACCCATCGAGCTGGAGCTGTCGGTAGCAGTCACCACCGAGGGCGGCGGCGGTGCGAAGGTCCGGTTCTGGGTGGTCGAGGGCGACGCCGCGGCCCGGTGGGCGAAGGAGACCGTGCAGAGGGTGCGCGTCAGGCTGGACCCGGTGGACACCAGCCAACCGGGCCGTCCTCAGGACATGCTCGTCAACGACCAGGTGGCCCGTCGCCCTGCGTGATCGACCGGGCTAGAAGGGGACATCGGTGTACCTGAAGCGCGTCGTCGAAGTTTTCGTCGGGGACGACCCCGGAGATCAAGTCCCCGGCGACGTCGGCAGCGGCTACCTGGTTGCTGAAGGCTTGGTGCTGACGGCGACCCACATCGTGGGCACCGAGCAGGACGACAAACCCGTGCAGGTCCGCCTGCTGGGCGAAGCGGCGTGGACCGGTGGGAAGGTCGTGGATGCTTCGGATGATGTAGCCGTGGTACGCACCCCAGGCCTACTCTTGCCCTCTTGGTGCACGGAGGCACCTTGGGGGGGCATCGAGACGCAGCACACCGATCTGGTCCCGGTCGTTGCGGTGGGGTTCCCCCGGGCACAATCCGCGGGAGAAGTGAGGGACACCGAGCAGGTGCATGGAACCATCGCGCCGGGGTCGGGTTTCAAGTCCGGGCTGTGGATCCTAAACATCACAAGCCCGATCCCAAGGGAATGTGTGGAGATGGAATCACCATGGGCTGGCATGTCGGGCGCCGCGGTGTTTGCTAGCCCAACCCTGATCGGCGTGGTCGTGAATAGTCCAGCCAACTTTAAGACCGACCGCCTTCAGGTTGCACCTGCTAACGCAATGCTCGCAAAAATCTTCAACAGAGCCGACGACATCCTGACGAATACAGTGTTACAGGATCGCAGAACCGACAACACGAGACGGCTTGCCGCCCGGATCTCGTTCTCCTCCCCGAGTGGGCACACGCTTAGCATCGAGGCCGACGACCCCAAGATTATTGAGACGGCAGCACTCGGGATACTCGATCGCGTTTTCGTTACAAGAGAGGCCGAGGGGTGAATAATCCTGTGGCTCACGAACCGCATTTGCCGCCATCTGAAGGCAGCCCACGGAGCTTGCAGTATCCGTGCGAGCCCGCGCCATCGAGATTCGGCCAGGTTCCGGGGCAGTTGCTGCGGCCCGCGTATGGCGTGGTACCTTTTCAGGGGCGTCAGAGCCAATTGGACGACCTGGTCTCCTGGTGCGAGTCTGCGGCCCAAGTCGGGGCGCGGTGCGTGCTCGGCCAGGGCGGGGCGGGCAAGACTCGTCTGGCCCAGGAGTTGTGTATAATTATGTCTGCGCGCGCGTGGCGGACGGCTATCGTCGACATCGACCGCCTTGAGGCAATAACAGCCGAGGTTCGCCTTGGACGACCAGTGCTACTAGTCGCGGATGATGCGGATCAAAAAGCGCGAACGACCGCCTTGATAATCCGATGGCTTGCAACCTGGCTGCCGGACGACCCGCCGGTTAGGGTACTGATGGTTTCGCGCTATCTAGGAGCATGGTGGGACTCGTTGGTCCGGGACACTCTGGGAGTCGTCGAGGACTTCACTGATGATCCCGTTCTGCTGGGTACGGGACTGCTGGAGGTCAACGAGCGGGCGACCCATTACAGCGCGGCCGTGGAAGCGTTCGCCTCACGCCTCGACCGTCCTGAGAGTGAGGAGACGAGAGCGCCCGACTTGGGCGACCCGGCGTTCGAGAACCCATTGCTGGTGCACATGCACGCTCTGCTCGATCTGCTCAACAGTGCACCGGGTGCTGGTTCGGACGTCCGAGCCCAGGTTCTCGACGGCATCTTGAACCTCGAGCGCACGAGGTGGCAAGCCCCTGCCGACCGACACGTGGCGCCCCCTCCCGCCGTTCAGCACAAGGCGGTGACCGTCGCACTGCTGGTTGCCGGCACCAGCCGTGAAGATCTGGCCGGAGCCCTGGGCGCGATCCCTGACCTGTCCGACGTGCCGGTGGGCCACCGGCTGGGCGTGGCTGACTGGGTGCACAACCTGTACCAGAACCCTGTCCCACCACCGTGGGTCTACCCGTTGGGTCTGGGCCTGCTCAAGGAACAGCTGTTGGCGACCTGCCCAGACCTGACCGAACTTGTCGCCCGGTGCTACGAGCACGTGCGCACCACCCCTGCCCGTGTTGCTCACCTGCTCGACGAGCTGGTCCGCGCCGACCACCGCCCGCCTGTGGGGGAAGCCCTGGACGGCCTCCTGGCAGACCGGCTTCCTGACGCGGTCACACACGCGCTCGAAGGTTCTGCCGCCGCGGACAGGTTCCCCGACCTGCTCGCCGACGCCCTGACTCTCCACCCCCAACCATCGGCCGCTGCGGCCTGCGCTGGCCTGCTGCCGACCGAGCACTGTGGTGTCTCCGTACGCCGGCTGGCCGCGACCGTGACCGGCCAACAAGTCGCCTACTACAGAAGCCAGGCGTCGTCCGACCCCAACCACCACTCCGACCTCGCCATGTCCCTGAACAACCTCTCCATCCGCCTGGCCGACCTGGGACGACCAGAACAAGCCCTCCACGCCATCACCGAAGCCACCGCCCTGTACCGCGACCTGGCCCAGGCACGACCCGACGCCTACACCCCCGACCTCGCCAGGTCCCTGAACAACCTCTCCGGGTGCCTGGCCGACCTGGGACGACCAGAACAAGCCCTCCACGTCGTCGCCGATGCCACCGCCCTGTACCGCGACCTGGCCCAGGCACGACCCGACGCCTACACCCCCGACCTCGCCGGGTCCCTGAACAACCTCTCCGGGTGCCTGGCCGACCTGGGACGACCAGAACAAGCCCTCCACGTCGTCGCCGAAGCCACCGAGCTGTACCACGACCTGGCCCAGGCACGACCCGGTGTCTACGGCCCGGCATTGACCCGGTCTCTGAACAACCTTGCAGACCTCCTGGATGGCTGCGGCAGACACGACGACGCCGAAGCCGCCCGGGCCGAGGCCGCCCAGTACGCGCCCCGATCCTGATGTAGTGCACGCGTGTCGCGCCCGCGACCAGCATCGAGACCAGCATCGGACCGCTCGTCTGCCTGGCTGCGGCCCAGCCAGACGGCTGGCCGCGACCGACGCGACCGCGCCCGGCTCGACGGGCGGAGTCGAGCCACCCCGGATAGCCTCAGCAAAACTGTCATCGCTGCCGGTCAACGGGAGTCATCACGCGTCGCCTACCGTTCTTCGTCCCGGGGTCCGTCGACCGGCGGGGTTGGTGACCGATGCACATCGCCCTGGTCACGCACCACTACGAGCCGGAGACCAACGCGCCGCAGCGGCGGTGGAGCGCCTTCGTCAGCCGGTTCGTCGAAGCCGGGCACCGGGTGACGGTGCTGGCACCACCGCCGCACTACGCCACCGGCAAGGCCGGGCCGCTGACCGACGAGCTGCAGCCCGGGGCGGTGGCCCGCGGCCGGTACGGCGAGACGGTGTGCCGGGTGAGGTTCCGCGAGCACGACGCCCGGCTGGTCGCCCGCAGCCTCGACCAGATGGTGGCCGCGCACAGCTCGGTGACCACGGGGCTGCGGTTGCTGCGGGGCGCCGACCGGCCCGACCTGGTGATCGCCACCGCGCCCGGGCTGCCGTCGGTCCCGGCCGGGATGACGCTGGCCGGGCTGATGCACCGACCGGTCGTGGTGGAGATGCGCGACGCCTGGCCCGACCTCATCGCCCCGTCGCAGATGCTCGGACCCGGCGGTGGCTGGCGCACCCGGGCGACCAGGACGGCGCACCAGGCGGTGACCGCCCTGCAACGGCACGCCTCGGCCGTCGTCACCACCACCGCCAGCTTCGCCGACGTGCTGCGCCACCGGGACGTCAACAACGTCGCGGTGATCCGCAACGGCGCCCACGTCGAGGGACTGCCCGCGCTGGACCCGCCCAGCACCGCCCGGCACCCGGCGGTGCTGCGGGTGCTGTACCTGGGCAACCTGGGCCGCTCCCAAGGGCTGGCCACGGCGGTCACCGCCGCCAGCCTGGCGCGGCGCCGCGGGCTGGACCTGACGCTGCGGCTGGTCGGCGGCGGGGCCGAGGCCGAGTCGCTGCGGCTGCTGGCCACGCACCTGGACGCCCCGGTGGAGTTCTGCCCCCGGATGCCCTGGGACCGGATCGTCGACCACTACCGCTGGGCCGACACCGCACTGGTCTCGTTGCGCTCCTGGGAACCGTTCGCCTGGACCGTGCCGTCCAAGCTGTACGAGATCCTGGCCGTGAACCGGCACGTCAGCGCTGCGACCCGAGGCGAGTCGGCCCAGGTGCTGGCCGACGCCAAAGCCGGCGACGTCGTGCCGCCGGAATCCCCCCAGGCCCTGGCCGACCTGTGGGTGCGGCTGGCCGCCGAACGATCCAGCCTCGACGTCGCCGGTCGCGGACGGGCCTGGGTGTCGGCCCACGCCGACCACGACTCCCTGGCCGCGCACTACCTGGACCTGCTCGAGGCGGTTCGGTCGTGAGACGGCCGGGGCAGGCCGCCCGGGCCGGCGCGCCCCCGTCGACCAGGCAGGCGCACCGCGTCGGGCGCAGCGCCCAGGCGCTGGTCGGCCTCGTGGTCGCCGCCCCGTCAGCACGGGACAGCGCGGTGTCGACGGTGCCGTCGGACGCGGTATCGACGCGGCCGTCGGAACAGAGGTCGCCGGGGCCGAGGCCAGGTCCGGTCGCTGTCGCCCGGCACACCACCCGGGCGGTGCGCACCGCCTGGGCGCTGGCCGCGGAAGACCCGGCCCTGTTCGCCGTGCAGGTAGCCCGACGGCTGCCCCGACCGGTGGCCGCCCGGCTGGCGGCGGGCCTGCGGGCCTGCGGGCCGACCGGGTCGACCGTGCACATCGTGGGGGCCTGGCTGGCCGGGTGGCGCGACGAGGCCCGGGACGGCATCGCCGCCCGCACCGCCCGGGGCCGCCTGGGCCGCGTCGTCGGCGAGGTGGCCG
>JAVBSR010000056.1:0-27048 GCA_031556715.1 Cellulomonas sp. | reverse complement strand
GCCGAGGCCCACTCGGTGCGCCGGTACGGGTTCCACGGCACGTCGCACCTGTACGTGTCGCGGACGGCGGCGGAGTTCCTGGGCAAGGACGTGGCCGAGATCAACCAGATCGTGCTGCACCTGGGCAACGGCGCCTCGGCCACGGCCGTGCGCGGCGGCCACTCGGTCGAGACCTCGATGGGCCTGACCCCGCTCGAGGGCCTGGTCATGGGCACCCGGTCCGGCGACCTGGACCCGGCGGTCCTGGTGCACCTGTCCCGGGCGGCCGGGTACAGCCTCGACCAGCTCGACTCGATCCTCAACCGCCGCTCCGGGATGCTCGGCATGTGCGGGTACAACGACATGCGTGACGTCCTGGAGGCGGCCGACGGCGGCGACGAGCACTCCCAGCTGGCGCTGGAGGTGTACTACCACCGGATCCGCGGGTACGTCGGCAACTACTACGCCCAGCTGGGGCACCTCGACGTCATCGCGTTCACCGCCGGGGTGGGCGAGAACGCCGCGCCGATCCGCGCCGGTGCCCTGCGCGGCCTGGCCGAGCTGGGCATCGAGGTCGACCCGGAGCGCAACGCGATCCGGTCGGGCGAACCGCGGGTCATCTCCCCCGACGGCGCCAAGGTGACGGTGCTCGTCGTGCCGACCAACGAAGAGCTGGAGATCGCCCGCCAGTCGGCCAGCCTGGTCCACGGCTAGCCCACGACCGTCGTGCCTGGCAGCCCCGCCCGCTACGGCCGCGGGGCTGCCAGACACGCGGAGCTAGCGCTCGGCGGCCAGCCGAGCGGTCCCGACGCCGCCGGCCTGCGGGCCGGCCGAGCGCGGGTAGGTGGTGTAGCCCTTGGCCCCACCGGAGTACATGCTGGTCAGGTCCGGTTCGGCGAGCGGTAGACCGCCGATCAGCCGGGTCGGCAGGTCCGGGTTGGCGATGAAGGCCCGTCCGAACGCCACGACGTCGACCAGACCGTCGCCGACGTTGCGCAGCGCCTTGGCCGCCGTGTAGTCGCCGGCGGCGACGATGGTGCCGCCGTAGGCCGCGCGCAGCCGCTCCCGGAAGCGCGCGTCGATCTCGGGCACGTCGGCCCAGTCGGACTCCGCGACGTGCAGGTAGGCGGCGCCGCGCTCGTCCAGCCGGGTGGCCAGGTGCTCGATGGTCTCCACGATGAAGGGGCAGGCCACCGAGTACGCGGCGACGTGAGGGGCGACCCGTACCCCGGTGCGGTCGACACCGATCTCGGCCCCCACCGCGTCGACCACCTCCAGGGCCAGCCGGGTGCGTCCGACCGCACCGTCGCCGTAGGCGTCGTCGCGGTGGTTGACGGTGGTGCGCAAGAACTCGTCGAGCAGCGACCCGGTGGCAGCCTGGATCTCCACGGCGTCGAACCCCGCAGCGGCGGCGCGCGCCGCGGCGACCCGGTAGGTCTCGACGACCTGCGCGATCTCGGCCCGGGACATGTCGTCCGGGGTGGGGTCGGAGTCGGCGACCGGCAGCCCGTGCGGGTGGCGCGCCCGCCGCCCCGCCAGCCACAGCTGCACGGCGATCCGACCGTCCAGGACGTGCACCGCGTCCACGACGGACCGCCACCCGGCCTCCTGGGCGTCGGTGACCAGCCCGGGCAGGCGCGCTTCCTGGCGCCGCGGGTCGATCAGGGTGCCCTCGGTGACGATGAACGCGGCGTCGGCGCGCTGGGCGTAGTAGCGCGCCATGAGATGGGTCGGCACGCCGCGCGCGTCGGCCCGGCGACGGGTCATGGGGGCCATGGCGATGCGGTGCGGCGCCGCCATCCGGCCGATGGACACCGGTGCCGCCAACGACCTCATCATCGTTCGAGCGTGACGAACCGCGGCGCGGCGATCAAGACCCGTCCACCCGCTCGGCCCCGGTAAGGCCCGGTTGTTCACCCGCGCGGACTACCTGGCGTCGCCGACCTGACCGACACGATCGCCCGGACGACTGGCTCTCGGCCGCGCCCACCACGGGTGCGTCAGCGAGGCTGGTACGGCGAGACCACGACCTCGACCCGCTGGAACTCCTTGAGGTCGGAGTAGCCGGTGGTGGCGATGGCCCGACGCAGCGCCCCGATGAAGTTCACCGTGCCGTCGGCGGTGGCCGACGGGCCGAACAGGATCTGCTCCATAGTCCCGACGCTGCCCACCGCGACCCGCTCGCCCCGCGGCAGCTCTGGGTGGTGCGCCTCCGAGCCCCAGTGCCAGCCGCGACCGGGGGCGTCGGCCGACCGGGCCAGCGCCGCGCCGAGCATCACCGCGTCGGCGCCGCAGGCCAGCGCCTTGACCAGGTCGCCTGAACGGCCGACACCACCGTCGGCGATGACGTGCACGTACCGGCCGCCGGACTCGTCCAGGTAGTCGCGCCGCGCCGCAGCCACGTCGGCCACGGCAGAAGCCATCGGCACGTGGATCCCCAGCGCCAGCCGGGTGGTGTGGGCGGCGCCCCCGCCGAACCCGACGAGCACCCCAGCCGCCCCGGTGCGCATGAGGTGCAGCGCCGCGGTGTAGGTGGCAGCCCCGCCGACGATCACCGGGACGTCCAGCTCGTAGATGAACCGCTTGAGGTTCAGCGGCTCGGCCCGGGACGACACGTGCTCGGCGGACACGGTCGAGCCTCGGATGACGAACAGGTCGCACCCGGCCTCCACCACGGTCCGCCAGAACTCCTGGGTGCGTTGCGGCGACAGGGCCCCGGCCACCGTCACCCCCGCCGCCCGGATCTCGCCCAGCCGCGCGGTGATGAGCTCGGGGCGGATCGGGGCGGAGTAGATCTCCTGCATCCGGGAGGTCGCGGCCTCCGGGTCGAGGTCGACGATCTGCTCCAGGAGCGGCGCGGGGTCGTCGTACCGGGTCCACAGACCTTCCAGGTCGAGCACCCCCAGCCCTCCGAGCCGACCCAGCGCCACCGCGGTGGCCGGGCTCATCACCGAGTCCATCGGCGCGGCGACCACGGGCAGACCGAAGTGGTAGGCGTCGATCTGCCAGCCGATCGAGACCTCCTCCGGGTCCCTGGTGCGCCGCGAAGGCACCACCGCCACGTCGTCGAAGGAATAAGCCCGACGGCCGCGCTTGCCGCGACCGATCTCGATCTCGCTCACGCCCCGAGCCTACCGGCCCCGTCGCCGTCCGTGCGTGACCACCGGCCTTGGTGGCCGGTCCTCACCCGGGCAGCGCCCAGCGCGGTCGACCGTGGTGGTGTGCTGCGCGATCGAGGCATGGTCGGCGGCAGGCGGCTCAGATGTCGCCGACGGTGAGCGCAGCGGCGCAGGCCCGGGCGATGACCTCGTCGAGCCACGGCGGGATCGGCGTCCCGGCGACGACGTAGGGCCGGATCAGGCCGTAGCACAGGCCGACGACGCAGGTGAAGACCAGCTCGACGAGCCGAGGGTCGTCGGCGGACGCCGGGAAGCGCCGTGCACCGAGCCGCCCGAACATCGCCAGCGCCCGGTCGTTGAGGTGCGCCACCCGCTCGCGCAGCTCCTCTGGCGCGGTCTGGCTCAGGCTCTCCTGGCGGTAGAGGGTCATGGCGCGGGCCTCGGCGGGGTGCTCGCGGCAGTAGCGCGCCGTCTCGACGGCCAGTGCCACCAGCGCCTCGGTGGGGTCGTCGTGCTCGTCCCCCACCTGGAGCAGCCGGTCGTGGAGGCGCTCGATGGAACGCAGCCAGAGCCGGACCAACAGCTCGTCGCGAGAGCGGAAGCGGTGGTAGATCGACCCGGTCGGGGCCCCGCTGGCTGTGCTGACCTGCGCCACGGTCGCCCCCGGCCCGTGCGTCGCCACCATGTCGCGCGCGGCGTCCAGGAGCTGGTCGTCGGTGAACTTCCGGCTGCGACCCATGCCGACATCATCTCCCAACGCCCTGAGGCCACCCTAGACCCTTGATTTAGAGTAGTCGTTCTAGTTATTGTGTTCTAGTTGCCGATCGAGGGAGACACCATGAAGAGCTGGATCGAGGCCCGGGCCGCCTCCGTCGTCCGGGCGCGGGGGCTGCGCCGCAACCGGGTCGGGGTCGGGCCGGACGACGAGGCTGCCGCGCTGATCTTGGACGTCGTCGACCGCCACCTGCGCAAGAGCCTGTGCACGTTCGTCACCGCCGGACCCGACGGTCCGACGGCTCGCATCGTCATGCCGCTCACCCCGACCCCGGAGCGGCACATCCATGTCGCCACCGACCCGACGTCCACCAAGGCCCGCCAGGCGGCAGCCACCGGCCAGGCCGTGCTGCTCTACAGCGCCGGGATGAGCTCCGCCGTCACCGCCTACTGCACCATCGAGATGCTGGACGACCCCGCCGAGCACCGCCGCTGGTGGCGCCCGATCTTCGGCGCCTACTGGCCGGACGGCCCCGGCGACACCTACACCGTGATCCGCTGCCGCCCCTATGCCTTCGAGGTGTTCGCGCCCGACGCCGGGGTCGGCCCCGCCCCCCACGGCCTGCGCGCGGGTCGCATCGAGCTCGACGCCGGCCGCTGGCGCCTGGCCATGCCCGCCCCCGAGGTTTCCTGACCCGAAGAGTCCGACCCTCGCACCGCGCGGCCGGGCGAATCATCGAGTGAGGGGTCGATGCTGCAAGTGAGGGCTTAGAACCCCACTCGCGGCATCAACCCCTCACTCGCAGATCGACAGTATTCACCTGCCGGGACACGTCGAATGGCCGGCCTCACAACGCTTCGATGCTCACCGTGGTTCGCTGTCGTCGATCTTCCGTTCGGCGCCAAGAATGACTGCCGCGACGGTGGCCCGGTCACGGGCACCGCGGGTGGCAGCACCGAGCTCGGTCCCGGCTCCCCCCGCCGGCGGGACCCGCCCGCCGACGGTCGCAGACCTGTGGGTGGTGGGTGGGATGCTCTGCGGAGGCGGACGAGAGGATGGACGATGCAGCGGACAGGTCGGTGGCCGGAGACGGTGCTCGGGTTCGACACCGAGACGACGGGGGTGGACGTCGCGCACGACCGGATCGTCACCGCGGCGCTGGTCCGCCGGGACGCTGGCGGCACCCAGGTGCGCACCTGGTTGCTCGATCCGGGTATCGAGATACCCGACATCGCCACCGACATCCACGGGGTCACCACCGACCAGGCCCAGGCCCAGGGCACGGCACCTCCGGTCGCGCTGGCTCAGATGGCCGACGTGCTGGTCTCTGCCCTGGTCGACGGCGTCCCGGTGGTGGCCTTCAACGCCCGGTTCGACCTGCGGCTGCTCGATGCCGAGCTGACCCGCCACAACCTGCCGACGGTCCCCCAACGGCTGGGTCACCTGGTACGCCCGGTGCTCGACCCGCTGGTGCTCGACCGCGCGATGGACCCGGACCGTCCCGGTCCGCGGACCCTAGGCGACCTGTGTGCCGTGTACGAGATCGCCACCGGAACCCTGCACAGCGCTGACGTCGACGTCATGGCCACCCTGGACCTGCTGGACCGCATGGCCACCCGCCACCCTGCCCTGGCAGCCACCGACCTGGACGCCCTGCACGACCAGCAGGTCGCCTGGGCCCAGGCCTGGCACGAAGCCTGGGTCGCCGCCCGGGAAGCGACGGCCTCTGATTGAGAGGGGCGGCAGGCTTGTACCTGCGGGCCCGGAATGCCCGCGGAATGCGAGAAGAGACGCAGTGCTAAGAGAGATCCGACCTGACCTCGAACGCACGGCGCTGGGATATCTCAAGGGGCTGCTCTCCACAACGGTCGGCGACGTCCGCCAGCCAGGCCGGCGAGATCCGCCGCGCAGCAGACTCCCATTCGGCGACGGTCAGAGGCCACGCCCATGTGGGGGCCGGGTCGCCCGCACGGAGCTCGTCCACGAGCCGCTTCGCGGCCGTGGCGCCCAGGTCGTCACCACCAGGTATCAGCCCGGCCTCGGCGAAGGCGGCCATCGTCCGCTCGTAACGGACGACGGCCTGGGCCTCGGCTTGCGCACCCCGCTCGGTGTCGGTGCGCGACAGGTAGACGACGGGCGGTTCGACCTCCTCGACGAGCGCCGCGACGAGCCGGTCGTGCCCATCGAGGATCAGGTGCCCGGCCAACCCCGACACAGTGAGCGCCACGATCGGCGCGAGCGCACCCTCACGGACCGACCGACGGTGCGCTCTCACCCGCGGCGCATCGGCCGTGCTCAGCCGGCGCAAGGGAAAAAGCACCGCGGCCCGGCCCGGAACGCGGCTGAAGTAGTCGATCGCCGCCACGAGCAGGCCGTCTGGTCCAGCCTCAGGCACAGCCAGGTCCACCGCGACCCGGCTACCCGCGTCGCTGAAGGCCGCCGATCCCCACTGCGCGCCGGGGCGGTCGGTCAGGAGCCACCCACCACGATGCAGGGGCGTGCGGCCACTGGCCTGGAGGCGGCGACGGATCTCCCAGAGCCAGCGGTCGAGGTCAGCCCCCAGGCGGCGACAATCGGCAGCAGTCCACGCCGGCAGCACCCGCGTAGGCCGGTCGGCGTCCGCATAGAGGACAGAACCGTCCTGCCACGGATCGACCCTGGCGAGCAGGAGGGGGCAACCACCCACGTCGATCATCATGCGCCCGCCGCCGGCAAGCCGAACTCGCAGCACCGGCGCAGGACGCTGGTGCTCGAACCACCGCATCTGCTCCACCTTCCGGTCGACGCCAGCGCGAAAGAGCACCGAGCCGCCGCTGAGACATGCGCATCAGCACCACGGGACCGCGACCCACGGAGGGCTGAGGGCACAGACAGCGACGATGTCGTGCTACATCTTAGTGGCGGTCGTAGTTGGGGGCTTCGACTGTCATCTGGATGTCGTGGGGGTGGGATTCCTTGAGGCCGGCGGCGGTGATCCGGACGAAGCGACCACGCTCCTGCAGCTCGGGGATGGTGCGAGCACCGACGTAGAACATCGACTGGTGCAGCCCGCCGACCAGCTGGTGCGCCACCGCGGCGAGCGGCCCGCGGTAGGGCACCTGGCCCTCGATGCCCTCGGGGACGATCTTCTCGTCGGAGTCGACGTCGGCCTGGAAGTAGCGGTCCTTGGAGTAGGAGACCCGGCCGCGCGAGGCCATGGCGCCCAGCGAGCCCATGCCCCGGTACTGCTTGTACTGCTTGCCGTTGACCAGCACCAGCTCGCCAGGGGACTCCGAGCAGCCGGCCAGCAACGACCCCAGCATCACCGTGTCGGCCCCGGCCACCAGCGCCTTGGCGATGTCGCCGGAGTACTGGAGCCCGCCGTCGCCGATCACCGGCACGCCTGCGGGGCGGCACGCCTGGGAGGCCAGCCAGATGGCCGTCACCTGGGGCACGCCCACGCCCGCCACGACGCGGGTGGTGCAGATCGACCCGGGGCCCACACCGACCTTGACCGCGTCGACCCCGGCGTCCACCAGGGCCTGGGCACCTTCGCGGGTGGCGACGTTGCCGCCGACGACCTGCACGTCGCAGGTCGCCCGGTCAGACTTCAGGCGGCGCACCATGTCCAGCATGGCCCGGGCATGACCGTTGGCGGTGTCGACGACCAGCACGTCCACCCCGGCCTCGGCCAGGGCGGTGGCCCGCTCCCAGGCGTCGCCGTAGAAGCCGACCGCCGCACCGACCCGCAGGCGGCCCTCGCCGTCCTTGGTGGCGTTGGGGTACTGCTCGGTCTTGACGAAGTCCTTGACGGTGATGAGCCCGGCCAGCCGACCGTCGGCGTCGACCAACGGCAGCTTCTCCACCTTGTGACGGGCCAGCAGCGCCGCAGCGTCGGCCCGCTCGATACCCACCGGACCGGTGACCAGCGGCATGGCGGTCATGACGTCACGGACCCGGAGCCTCGCCCAGTCACGGACCGGCACGAAGCGCAGGTCCCGGTTGGTGATGATGCCCAGCAGCCGCCGGTCGTCGTCGACGACGGGCAGCCCCGAGACCCGGTAGGTGCCGCACAACCGGTCCAGGTCTTCGAGGGTGGCCTCGGGCCCGACGGTCACCGGGTCGGTGATCATGCCCGACTCCGAGCGCTTGACCAGGTCCACCTGGTGCGCCTGGTCGGCGATCGACAGGTTGCGGTGCAGCACCCCCAGCCCGCCCTGCCGGGCCATGGCGATGGCCATCCGCCCCTCGGTCACGGTGTCCATGGCGGCCGAGACCAGGGGCGAGCGCACCTGGATCTCCCGGGTCAGCCGGCTGGTCGTGTCGACCTGCGACGGCACCACGTCCGTCTCACCGGGCAGCAGGAGGACGTCGTCGAACGTCAGTCCGACAAGTCCGAACGGGTTCGACGGGGCATCGCTCAGGCTCACCCGGCCATCGTACCCAGCGCCGTCGAACCTACAGCGCCCGTGCCCACGGCTGCCCGAAGGTCAGGAGCGAGGAGACGACAGCCGATGCCCAGCACAGCCGGACCCAGGACCACCCTCGCTCGGTCGCGGGATGCACGCCGGTCGGACTGTCTGGTGGCGGTGCTGGCACCGGGGCCTGGCGGGAGCCGACGCCGTCGGCGAGGGACTGCGCGGCGGGCAGACAGCCCGACCTGCGACCCAGCCCGACCAGACCAGCTTCACCCGACAGAACTCACTCGTACGGCTTACTGGATGAGACCGCGCCGCATCCCGATGGCGACCGCCTGGGCCCGGTCGGACGCCCCGAGCTTGCGGAACAACCGCCGCGCGTGGGTCTTCACCGTGTCCTCGGACAGGTACAGGTCTTGGCCGATCTGGGCGTTGGACCGCCCGTTGCTCATCCCGACGAGCACCTCCAGCTCGCGACGGGTCAGCACCGGCTGGGTCCGTTCGGCGTCCGGGGTCGGGGCGGGCGGACGGGGTTCGACGTTGCGCACCGGGACCGTCGGCGTCGGGGTCAACGACGAGACTGCGTGCACGTGGGCCGCCACCGCCGCCAGCTCGGCACGGTTGACCTCAGGGGTCAGGAAACCGCGTGCACCCAGGGCCAACGCCCGTTCCAGCGCTTCGGCGTCGTCGGCACCAGCCAGCACCACGACAGCGGCGTGCGGGGCGACCTGGGCCAGGCGGCGCATCGCTTCGGCCGGTCCGGGTGCGGGCAGGTCGGCGTCCAGCAGCACCACGGAGGGCGCCAGCCGTCGGGCCAGCACGGCGAGCTCGTCGGCGGACGCGGCGGCCCGCACGGGTGCCAGCAGCGGGACACCGAGCGAGGTCACCACGATCCGTTCGCGCACGGACGCGCTTGCGTGGCACACCACCACTCCAGCCATGTCCCCTCCTTCTCGGTAGTACGGTCCCCCGTTCGGGGTCACCGTCTGTCTATCGGAAGCAGAGGTCCCACTTGTGAGTGACGCTGAGGCAGCCGAACCGTGGTAGTCACCGACTTCCCCCGTACGGGACAACGCCAGTGCGGTCATCACGCCCCTTCGTCCTGGGCCGCCAGTGCGGCCCGTAGCTCGTGGACGAGCCCGGCCACCGACCGGGCCCGCTGGACCATCGGTCCCGTCGGGACGCGACCGAAGTCTTCGGTGGGAACCAGGACGAACTGGGACAGATCGGGCCGTTCGGTGACGAGCGTCGCTACCAACGACATGTCGGCCTCGCGGCGGTCTGCGATCGTGACCACGGCGCGCGCCTTGGTCATCATCACCAGCTCGACCAGGTGCCGGGCAGACATCGGCCCGGACACCATCCTGGCGTCGACCCCGCCGACGGCCGCAGCGACCGCGTGCAGGACGAGCGGCCGCGCTTCCCCCGGTGGGGCGAGCAGCAGCACCACCCCCGTGGGTTGTACCGCTACTGACGCCATTCTGTCACGAACTGCGGCACACACGGCCATCTGCACCACCAGGTCAGCTTCTTGACCGGGGCGGTCCAGCACCGTGCGACGAGCCAGCTGGTCCCGGGCCGGCGCCACCAGGTCGGTCCACCAGGCGACCACGTCCTGGTCGTCGACGATCCGCAGCAGGCTGTCCAGACGCGGCAGGTCGGCGGCCAGCGCAGCCTCGACCACCGCGGCCGGGGTGCGCGAGACGCCGAAGAACTGGTCGGCGGCGGCCGGGTCGGTGTCCAGGGCGACCTGGGCCGCGTCGGCGGGGGCGACCCCGGCCAGGGTCAGGCGCCGCATCACCATGAGACGTTCGACGTCGGCACCGGTGTAGCGACGGTGCGCTCCGGCGGTGTGCTCCGACGGGCCGAGCCCGTAGCGACGGTCCCAGGTGCGCAGCGTGGCGGGTGCGACGCCCAGACGCCGGGCGACAGCAGCGACCGCGAGCAGCGGCGGCTCGCGGTCTCCAGGGCGACCGTGGGAGGCCATGCGCCGATTCTGCCAGCCTCGTTGACGATCGCGTCACCACCGAGCCGACCCGAGCCGTCCCGATCTGCGGTCCGATGCCCCTCTGGCCCGAATTCGATTCACCTGCACGGCCTACGACTCACCCTTGAACAACTTCTGACTCGGTTGTATGTTGGTATGACGTGTTCGTTCGCTCGATGGTGTGGAGGCTTCGATGGCGGAGATCTCACGACTGCCCGGTCCCGTGATGGAGCTGTGGGAGTGGCAGTTCGAAGGCGCGTGCCGCAGCGCCGACCCAACCCTGTTCTTCCACCCCGAAGGCGAGCGCGGCGCCGCTCGTCAGCGTCGTGCTGAGGCCGCCAAGGCCGTGTGCGCGACGTGCCCGGTGCTCGACCAGTGCCGGGAGCAGTCCCTCAAGGTCCGCGAGCCCTACGGCGTGTGGGGCGGACTGTCTGAGGACGAGCGTTACGAGCTGCTCGCGGCCCGCCGCCGCGCGGCGGCAGCCGCTGCCGCGGCCGTCTGACGCTCCACGGCGCCCGACCGGACGACGCAGACCCCTCCAGGGTGCGTCGCGTCGGTGCCCGCCAGCCAGTGTCGAGGCCGCACGTCGTCGTACCACCGACGATCGCGGCCGAGACCCGCAGTGCTCAGGGACAGCGCAGCCGAGACGGCCTGACCATGGCCGGAAGCCAGCAGCGCGGAGCACGACGCCGAAGGCCCCCGTCCAGGCGGACGGGGGCCTTCGCGCAAGCAGGCTCAGAGCCTCACTTGGTGACGATCGCGAGGATGTCACGGGCCGAGAGGATCAGGTACTCCTCACCGCCGTACTTCACCTCGGTGCCGCCGTACTTGGAGTAGATGACCGTGTCGCCGACGGCCACGTCGAGCGGCACCCGGTTACCGTTGTCGTCGATCCGGCCCGGACCGATCGACAAGACCTCGCCCTCCTGGGGCTTCTCCTTGGCGGAGTCCGGAATGACCAGACCCGAAGCGGTCGTGGTCTCGGCCTCGAGGGTCCTGACCACGATCCGGTCCTCGAGCGGCTTGATGGAGACCGACACTGCGGACCTCCCCTTCGCGTGAGTGGTTCGGATGTCCTTGCGGCGCCTTGGCCACCGTCGTCGCGGGTGCCGGGGCCGGGCGCATCGGCACCGCCTCATGACGAGCACCGACGAGTCACACTCTAGGAACTGGTTAGCACTCGGTCAAGGCGAGTGCCAGCTACCGGCGTCGCGAACCTCGCCGCCATGGCAGGATCGGGGGGTGACACCCGAGGCCCTGGCCGCCCTCCTGAGCCCCCGCGGCTGGGCCCTGCTCCAGGCGCTGCCGCCCTACGACGAGCGGCTGGCCCTGCAGGTGTCGCAGCGGCTGCACGACGAAGGCCTGGACCCGACGCTGGTCGCCGCGGCGCTCACCCAGTCGCGGCTGCGGACCAAGGCGCGCAGCAAGTTCGGCGACTTCGCCGACGGGATGCTGTTCACCCCCACCGGGCTGGAGCAGGCCACCCGGCTGTCCGTGGCCGCCCACCACGCCCGGCGGTACCGCGCCGCCGACCTGACCTGCGTCGCCGACCTGACCTGCGGCATCGGGGCCGACGCCATGGCCTTCGCCGGGGTGGGCCTGACGGTGCGGGCCGCCGACGTCGACGAGACCACCGCCGCCGTCGCCGTGGTCAACCTGCGGCACGTCCCCGAGGTCACGGTGGCCCGAACCGACGGGCTGACGCTCGACCTGGACGGGGTCGACGGCATCTGGGCCGACCCGGCCCGGCGCCGGCGCTCCGGGTCGAGAGTGTTCAACCCGGCCTCCTTCTCCCCCGCGCTGGACCAGGTGCTGGCGCTGCGCCAGCGGGTGCCCGCACTGGGCATCAAGCTGGGCCCGGGCCTGGCGCACTCGGCCGTGCCGGCCGACGCCCGGGCCCAGTGGGTGTCCGTGGACGGGGAGGTGGTCGAGGTCGGGCTCTGGTTCGGCCCGCTGGCACCCGAGGGTCCCGGCCGGTCCGCCCTGGTGCTGACCGGCGACGAGGCGCACACCGTCGTCGCCGGACCGGACGGGCCGCCACGGGCCGCCACGGGGCCCGTCGGCGGGTACCTGTACGAGCCGGACGGGGCGGTGATCCGGGCCGGGCTCGTCGGCCAGGTCGCCGCTGACATCGGCGGCCGGCTGGTGGACCCGACCATCGCCTACCTGACCTGCGACCACCGGGCTGCCTCGCCCGTCGCCACCGGCTACCGGGTGCTCGACGACCTGCCGTTCGGCGTCAAGACGCTGCGCACCTACCTGCGGCAGCGAGACGTCGGACGCCTCGAGGTCAAGAAACGCGGCACAGCGGTCACTCCTGAGACGCTGCGCGCCCAGATGGGGCTGCGCGGGTCCGCGGCGGCGACCGTGGTGCTGACCCGCGTGGCCGGGGCCCAGCGGGTCCTCGTCGTCGAACGACTCTGAGCCGCCTGTCGGCGCAGCCCGATCGAGATCTGCGTCCACACCGCTTCGACATGCTCCAGGGCGACGCACCCGGCGCCGCCACCTGCTGACCTGCTGCTGTCACCCACGTGGCGGCCGAGCACGGCTAGCCCGCGTAGCGGATCTCCACCCGACGGTTCTTGGCCCGACCCTCGGGATTGTCCGAGCCGTCAG
Source organism: Cellulomonas sp. (assembly GCA_031556715.1). Classification (GTDB taxonomy): domain Bacteria; phylum Actinomycetota; class Actinomycetes; order Actinomycetales; family Cellulomonadaceae; genus Cellulomonas. The sequence continues at coordinate 14,235 of JAVBSR010000056.1, read as the reverse complement.
CGTTGGTGTTCGGCTCGACCGCATCGGCCGAGCCCTTGCCCTGCGGCACCGCGACGAGACCACGCCCCGCACCGTCGATGATCGCGGCCACCGCGGCCGCCCGCGCCTGGGACAGGTCGAGGTTGGTCTGGTCGGAGCCCACCGCGTCGGTGTAGCCGGTGACGTCGATCGTCGCCCCGTCCGGCGCCGCCTTCACCGCCTCGACGACGGCCTCCTTCCCGCCGTCGCCGACCTCCGCCGAGGCGAAGTCGAACAGCACGTCGGTGGAGATGGTCACGACGATCACGCCGCCCTGCTTCTCGGGCTCCACCCAGGGCTTGACGGTGCCGACCGGGTCGAGCACCGCGACCGTACCGTGGGTGTCCAGCACCGTGACCGAGTCCACCGTGCTCACCTCGGTGACCGAGCTCTGCAGGTCCGCCTGCGACGCGCTGAACCCGGCCAGGTCGACGAGCGTGGTCGGGACCGGACTGGGCGAGCCGGCACCGGCGGTGGGTCCGCCCGTGCCGCCGTCGCCGCTCTGGATCAGCGCGAGCACCACACCGCCGACCACGAGCAGCCCGGCGGCGGCGGCCGCCCAGAGCCGCCGACGACCTCTCGCCGGGCCGGGCACCGGTGCGCCGGGACCGTGGGCGCCCGCTCCGCCCGAGGCGGCGGCGAACGCAGCCTGACCCGGTGCCGGTGCCGCCCCCGGCATGGTCGGCGAGGTGGTCCCCGGCACGGTGGTCGGAGCGGCGGTCGGAGCACCGGTCGTCGGAGCGGTGGTCGGAGCGAGGGCGTCCGACCCGGCCAGCCCGACGGGCAGCACAGGAGCGGGCCCCGCCGCGACCGGAGTCGGGAAGGGCCCGGCCGGAGCCGGAGCAACCGGTGCTGACGGCGTCGCAGGCGGAGCCGACGGCGTCGGTCCAGGCGCCATCGCCGCCAGAGCAGCACCCGCCTGCACCGGTGCCGGCGCGGAGGGCATCCGCGCTGTGGTGCCCAGCACGATCGGGTCGGTGGGTTCGTCGCGCCGGTCGGCGGGCTCGGCGCGCGCGCCGGGAGTCAGGGGCGTCCCGTCGGCGCCGACCGCGCCCGCGCGAACCGCCGCCAGGTCGGCGCGGAACTGCGCCGCCGTCTGGTACCGGAGCTCGCGGTCCTTGACCAGCGCCGTGCCCACGATCTGGTCCAGCACCGGTGGCAGCGCCGGGTTGATCGAGCTGGGGACGGGCGGTTCTTCCTGGATGTGCTGCACGGCCACGACGTAGGCCGACTCGGCGACGAACGGCGGCCGTCCCGTCAGCAGCTCGAACAGCACGCAACCGGTGGAGTACAGGTCGGAGCGCACGTCGACCGGTCGGCCCTCGGCGTGCTCCGGTGACAGGTAGGCCGGGGTGCCGACGACAGTCTGGGTGATCGTCGGGTCGTCGCCCAGTGCCCGGGAGATGCCGAAGTCCATCACCTTCACCGCACCGTCGGGCGTGAGCATGATGTTGCCCGGCTTGATGTCGCGGTGCACGATGTCGGCCCGGTGGGCGAGCTCCAGCGCGGTCAGCACCCCCATGGTGATGTCCAGGGCCTGGTCGACGGGCATCGGCTGCCCGCGGTGCATGACGTCACGCAGGGTGCTGCCCGGGACGTACTCCATGACGATGAACGGTTCGGCCGGGTCGTCGCCGGTGTCGTGCACGGCCACGACCGTCGGGTGGTTCAGCGACGCCGCAGACTGCGCCTCGCGCCGGAACCGGACGCGGACCGACTCGTCGCGGGCCAGGTCGGGCCGCAGCACCTTGACCGCGACCGTGCGGCCGAGCCGCCGGTCCAGGGCGGCGTACACCTCGGCCATCCCGCCGGAGCCCAACAGCCGGCCCAGCTCGTACCGGCCCGCCAGCACCCGGCCGGTGCTGTCACCCCCGTCGGGGCTGCTCACTTCTTGGCACCCGCGTCCGCGACCGGAGTGATGTCGACGAACGGCTGCCACACGTCGTTGAACCGCACCTCGAACGCCGTGCCGGTGTCCTCGGGCGCGGCGAAGGCGGCGTAGACGTACATCGGCTGGTCGTTGGCGGTCACGGCGGACGTGCCGGTCTCGAAGTCGCCGACCACGGAGTAGACCTTGAGGTTCTTCCGGTCGACCAGCACCGGGTCGAAGCTGTAGTGGTCGAGCATCGTGCCCAGCGAGATCTTATCGGTGCTGCCCTGGGAGGTGAAGTGCGGCGTGAACGCCAGGTGCAGCACCTGGAGCTTGCCGTCCGACTCGAGGCCGAGGACACCGACGGTGACGGTGTCCGTGTCCGGGGCCGCGCCGGGGACCGCGAAGCTCTGCTCCACGATGGGCTTGGTCAGGTCGTACTTCTGGGCTCCGGGGGTGAACGTGCCGGTCGAGCCCGTGCCGCCGTCCTTGTCGTTGCCGTTGCCGCCGCTCTCGGTGCACCCGGTGACCAGGCCGGCACTGACGACGGCTGCCGCGACCAGCGCGACGCTCCGACGGACCAATGGACGCATGACGGTTTCCCTCCGGTGTCTGCAGCACTGCCCTCGCAGCCAGACGATACCGACAATCGCGCGTCCGATGTGCCCAGATCGTCCCGCTGGTGTGACACCCGTCAGCATCGGACCGGTCCGCTGGACGGACACCGGGCAGCGCGCCGAACCTGCGGCGTGGGACGATCGCGTCATGACGGTCTCGCCCGCTGCCCGAAGGACCCGCCGCTGATGGCCGCCCCGACGACGCTCGGCTTCGCGCGGTCCGACCGCTCCACGGTCGGGCTGGAGTGGGAGCTCGCCCTCGTCGACACCGACTCTGGCGACCTGCGCCAGGCGGCCGACGCGGTGCTCGCCGCCGTGGCCGACGAGCCGAAGATCAAACCCGAGCTGCTGGCCAACACTGTCGAGGTGGCTTCAGGGGTGTGCCGCAGCGTCGGCGAGGCCACGGCCGACCTGGCCGCCACCCTGGACCGGGTGGCCGCGGCCGCCGCGCCGCTGCGCATCGACCTCATGGGCTCGGGCACCCACCCGTTCGCGCACTGGGCCCGGCAGAAGGTCACCGACAAGGCCCGGTACGCCACGCTCATCGACCGCACCCAGTGGTGGGGTCGCCAGATGCTGATCTTCGGCGTGCACGTCCACGTCGGCATCGAGGACCGGGCGAAGGTGCTGCCCGTCTCCCGGGCGATGATGACGGTGTTCCCGCTCCTGCAGTCGCTGTCCGCGTCGTCGCCGTACTGGGCCGGGGAGGACACCGGGTACGCCTCGAACCGGGCGCTGCTGTTCCAGCAGCTGCCGACCGCCGGCCTGCCGCCGGGCTTCGACCAGTGGGACCAGCTGGAGCAGTACGTCGGCGACATGCTGCACGTCGGCGTCATCGAGGAGTTCTCTGAGCTGCGCTGGGACGTGAGGCCGTCCCCGCAGTTCGGGACCCTGGAGGTCCGGGTGGCCGACGGCGCGACCAACCTGGGCGAGGTCGGCTCGATCTCCGCCCTGACGCACTGCCTCGTCGAGCACTTCTCCACCGAGCTGGACGCCGGTCGCCCGCTGCCCACCATGCCGTCGTGGTACCTGCAGGAGAACAAGTGGCGCTCGGCCCGGTACGGGATGGACGCCATCGTCATCACCGACGCCGACGGCAGCGAAGCGCTGGTCACCGACTCGGTGACCGGATGGCTGGACACCCTGGCACCGGTCGCGCAGCGCCTCGGCTGCACCGACGAGCTCGACGCGGTCCACCAGATCCTGCGCCGCGGCGCCTCCTACCAGCGTCAGCGCGCCGTGGCCCGCCGCCACGACGGCGACCTCGGGGCCGTCGTCCGCTCCCTGGTCGCCGAGATGCGCGCCGGGCACCCGCTCTGAAGGAGCGAGACCTTCGGCCGGGACCCGCTCGGCCCTGAGCGGGAGGGCTGGGCTGCGGAAGGTCTGGCCGGCCGCAGCCGTGACACTTCGGGATCGACGGCTGGCTACCAGCGTCGAGCCTCCGACGTCGGTGCGGATCAGGTGATCAACAGGTAGGCGATGCCGATCAGGGTGAGCACCGCGACGGCGATCTCGGAACCGATGATCCAGCGCAGGGGCCCGGGTCGACCGGCCTGCGCCGGGTAGCCCGGTCCGGCCAGGGCCATGGTGGGATACCCGTACGCCGGGGCCGGACCGGTCACCGGGAGCACCGCCGTCCCGCCGGGCACTGCCAGGGTCCCCGCCGGCGCGGTGGCCGGGGCGTGAGCCGCGACGGGCACCGGGGCGACCGCCACCACCTCGCCGCGGCGGACCGCCTCCAGGTCGGAACGCAGCTCCGCGGCCGACTGGTACCGCACGTCACGGTCCTTGGCCAGCGCCCGGGCGACGATCAGGTCGAGCACCGGCGGCAGCGTCGGGTTGAGCATCGACGGTGTCAGCGGCTGCTCGGCGATGTGCTTGTAGGCCACCGCCACCATCGACTCGGCGGAGAACGGCGGCTGGCCGGTCAGCAGCTCGAACAGCAGGCAACCGGCGGAGTACAGGTCGGACCGGGCGTCGACCGGTTCGCCCTTGGCCTGCTCGGGCGACATGTACTGGGCCGTGCCGACGACCGACCAGCTCTGCGTCAGCCCGGACACGGCACCGTCGAGCGCCCGGGCGATGCCGAAGTCCATGACCTTGACCGCACCGTTGCTGGTGACCATGACGTTGGCGGGCTTGATGTCGCGGTGCACGATGCCGGCCCGGTGGGAGTACTCCAGCGCCGACAGCACCCCGACGACGATCTCCAGAGCCCCGTCCACGCTCATCGGGCCGTCGGCCAGCAGCTCGCGCACGGTCCGACCGGCGACGTGCTCCATGACGATGTACGACACCCGGTTGCCGTGGGGCGGCACGTCCTCACCCGTGTCGTAGATCCCGACGATCGCCGGGTGGTTGAGCGCCGCCGCGACCCTGGCCTCACGCCGGAACCGCTCCTCGAACGACGAGTCGCGCGCAGCGTCGGGCATCAGCACCTTGACCGCGACGGTGCGTTCCAGCCGCTGGTCGTTCGCGGCGTACACCTCGGCCATGCCGCCCCGCCCGATGGACTCGCCCAGCTCGTAGCGGCCTGCCAGCAGCGTGCCCATCAGGACCGACCCCGCACACGCGCGTCGGTGAGGCTGGCAGGTGAGCGCATGGCTCCGCTTCGTTCGGGGTGCGTCGGCCGACGCACGCAGCAGACAGTGCTCCAGCCCAGACGATACCGTTCTCGACCGTCCCGGTGTGAGCGCTTCGTCCCTCAGACGACCACCTGGGTCAGCGGCAGCGTCGAGTCCACCCCGAAGTCCGGCGGGCTGGGCGGCAGGTCACGTGCCACGACGGCCGCACCCAGCGCGGCGATCATCGCCCCGTTGTCGGTGCACAGCCGGACCGGGGGCACCCGCAGCTCGATGCCGGCCCGGGCGCAACGCTCGGCCGCCAGGTCACGCAGCTGGGAGTTGGCCGAGAACCCGCCGCCGACGACGAGGGTGCGCACGTCGTGGGCCTGGCAGGCGGCGACCGTCTTGGCTGTGAGGACGTCAGCCACCGCGGCCGAGAAGGACGCCGCCACGTCGGCCAGCGGGAGCGGCTGCCTGGAGTCCTGACGGGCCTCGACCCACCGGGCCACGGCCGTCTTCAGCCCGGAGAACGAGAAGTCGGCGGCGTGCGCGGCCTGGTCCTTGGGCGCGGTCAGGCCCCGCGGGAACCGGATGGCCTCGGGGTCGCCGTCGCGGGCCAGCCGGTCGATGTGCGGGCCGCCCGGGTAGGGCAGGCCGAGCAGCCGCCCCACCTTGTCGAAGGCCTCGCCGGGAGCGTCGTCCAGCGTGGAGCCCAGCTCGGTGACGCGCACCGTGTCGTCGAGCAGCAGCAGCGACGCGTGCCCGCCGGAGACCACCAGCGCCAGCGCCCGGTCCGGGAACGGCCCGTGCACCAGGGTGTCGACCACGGCGTGCGCGATGATGTGGTTGACCCCGTACAGCGGCCGGTCCAGCGCCAGGGCCAGGGCCTTGGCCGCGGCGGTGCCCACGGTCAGCGGTCCGACCAGTCCGGGGCCGGCGGTGACGGCGACGGCGTCCACGTCGGCCAGCGTCGCACCAGCCTGGCCCAGCGCGCGGTCGAGCGTCGGGACCAGCGACTCCAGGTGGGCCCGGGAGGCGATCTCCGGGATGATCCCGCCGAACCGGGCGTGCTCGTCGACCGAGGAGGCCAGGGCGTCGCCCGCCAGCACGGCACCGTCCGGCGCGCCATGGACCAGCCCGACGCCGGTCTCGTCGCACGACGTCTCGATCCCCAGGACAAGCGGTGTCACCCGCCCAGCATAGAGAGGCCCGGCGGCGCCCACGCACCAGGCCGGCCGGCGTCGGACGGGGTGAGGGGATCGACCGTCCGGCTGCTGCGGCAGCAAGTCCAGGCGCACTGCGGCAGCAGGTCCAGGCGCACTACTGCGACAGCAGGTCCAGGCGCATGGTCCAGGCGTCGACTCCCTGGTAGTAGCCGCGACGACGGCCGATGCGCTGGAAGCCCTCCGAGGCGTACAGGTGGATGGCAGGGTCGTTGTCCACCCTGACCTCCAGGAACACCCGCTCGGCGGCCAGCTCGCGCGCCCGGTCGAGCAGGGCCCGCAGCAGCACCCGCCCGACGCCACGGCCCTGCTGGGCGGTCTGGGTCCCGATGGTCATGACATCGGCGTCGACCCCGTCGAACCGCAGCCCGGCGTAGCCGACCAGCAGCCCGGCGACCTCCGCGGCCAGGTAGGTGCGCCCGGGTCCGCCCAGCTCTTCGGCCAGCGCGGCCCGGGGCCAGGCCTGCGGTCCGAACAGCTCCCGCTCCAGCTGTTCGACCACGTCGAGGTCCTCCGGCGCCAGCGGCCGGACGACGACGCTCACCGCCCCACCCGCTTGGCCCCGGCCGCAGGCACAGCGTCGGGACGACGCAGGTACAGCGGCTCGACGGGTGTCGGCTCGCCGTGGGCGCGCAGCGCCGTCGCGACGGCCCACAGCGCCACCGGGTCAGGGTCGAGCGCGGCCAGCACGTCGCTGTGCGGTGCGTCGGGCGGGCTGCCGTCGTGGGAGCCCGGAAGGAGCGGCGCGCCGCGTCCGGCCAGCACCGCGCCCTGCGTCGGCACGTCACCCGGGGCCGCGACACCGGGGCCGTCCACCAGCCGCACCCCGAGCTGCCGGTCACGGGCGTAGCGTGCCCAGTACACCTCGTGGCGGCGGGCGTCGGTGGCGACGACCACCACCTGGTGCGCGGTCCCGGCGGCGTCCGGGCTGCCAGCAGACGTCGCGCCGTCCGCCGACGGGTCGATCAGGGCGAAGGCCTGCAGCGCCACCGCGCTGAGGCTGGCGGCCCCGAGCACCGGGACCCCGAGCGCGTACCCCAGGGTGCGGGCCGTCACCAGCCCCGCCCGCAGGCCGGTGAACTGCGCCGGCCCGGTACCGACGACGACACCGGTGAGGTCGTGCACGCTCAGGCCCGCGCTGCCGAGCACCTCGGCGATCCGGGGGGTCAGGTCTTCGGCGTGGCGACGCGGCTGGGGGTCGACGGCCCGGACGAGCACCGCCCCGTCCCGCGGTGGCGTCGTCCAGGCCGGCAGGTCGTCGTCGACGACGGCGACGGCCAGGCCGGCCGAGGTGTCCAGGGCAAGGTACGGCACGCGGTCAGCCTGCCACGTCGACCGTGGCGACCTCCAGTCGGTGCGGCCCGGGTGGCTAGTGGTTGCGACGGGGCCGGGACCGCCGACCGCCCCGGGCCGGGCTCTCGACCGCGACCTGCGCCCCGCTCTCAGGGGCGGACGCGTCCTCCAGCACAGGAGCGGCCAGCACCGGTCCCGACCGCGGCGCGGCAGCCAGCACCGGGCTCGACGGCACCGGCACGGCACCCGACAGCGGTGGGGCAGGCGCCGCCGGGGCGGGGGGCGGGACGGGCGACAACGAGACGGGACGGGACGGGGCCGGCGCTGACGGGACCGGTACCGACGGGGCCGATGCCGACAGGGCAGGGCGAGGTGTCGGGGCGCTCAGAGGCGGCGGCCCGGCCGTGGTCGCAACCTGGCCCGACGTCTCTGGTCCCGACGGGTCCTCGGCGCCCGACGACGGCCGGGCGCCACGCAGCGCCTGGACGACGACGGCCGCTCCGACCAGGGCCGCGCCGGTCGGCACCAGCGCCTCCTGGAGGAACCCGACGGCGATCTCCACCGCACCGCCCAGCCAGCCGTCGGCCAGGCCGTACAGGGTCGGGGCCAGGCCCACCAGTGCCGCCCCGGCGACCCAGAGCAGGACAGCGGCCCAGACGCAGCGACGCGCGGTCGGGTGCATGCTGTCTCCGGTCTCGTCGGCCATCCTGACCGCCCGACCTTAACTGATCACGCCCGAGATCAGGTAAGTCCCGGCCTCGACTCACCCGGCAGGTCGATCCCCGCCCACCGCGGCCCGACGCCGCGCACCGTGATCACCCGGGGGCCGTCGGCGCCGTCCAGGGCGTCGTCGTCGTCCCCGCCACCAGTGCTGCCGTCGCCGCCGCGCGGCCGTTCGACGTCCACCTCGAGCCGGTCGTCGGTCAGCGCCTCCACCCAGCCGGCGCCCCACTCCACGACGGTGACCGACGAGTCCAGGGACGCGTCCAGGTCCAGCGCCTCCAGCTCCGCGGCGACGTCCAGGCCCTCGGGCGAGCCCAGCCGGTAGGCGTCGACGTGCACCAGCGCCGGTCCCCCGGTCGACGACGGCTGCACCCGGGCGATGGTGAAGGTCGGCGAGACCACCGGCCCGCGCACCCCCAGCCCGGCGCCGACACCCTGGGTGAGCGTCGTCTTGCCCGCGCCCAGGCCACCAGTGAGCACCACGAGGTCACCGGCGCGCAGCACCGCGGCCAGCGCCGTCCCGTACGCCCGGGTGGCGTCGGCGTCAGCAGCCACGACCCGCACCGGGCCGCTCACAGGTACTCCCTGGGCACCTGGGCGCCCAGCCGGGTGACGATCTCGGCGGAGATGGTGCCGCACACCCGGGCCCAGTCCTCCGCCGTGGGTTCGGCGTCGGTGCCCGGGCCGAACACGGTGACCAGGTCGCCGGCGACGTCGGTGGCGCCGGGTCCGAGGTCGACCATGAACTGGTCCATGCAGACCCGGCCGGCCACCGCCAGCCTCCGCCCGCCGACCCGCACCGGGCCGCCGGGCCGTTCGCTGGTGCCCGAGGCGTGCCGGGGGATCCCGTCGGCGTAGCCCAGCGGGACGACACCGACGGTCGTGTCGCGCGGGGTCACGTACTGGTGCGCGTACGACAGGCCCTGCCCGGCGGGCACGGGCTTGACCGTCGCCAGGTGCGCCTGGAGGGTCATCGCCGGGACCAGCCCCAGCTCGGCCGGGCTCGCCTGGTCCGGTATCGGCGACAGCCCGTACACGGCCAGCCCGGGCCGCACCAGGTCGTAGTGCACCGACGGCCAGCGCAGCACCGCCGCCGAGTTGGCCAGGTGCCGCACCTCCAGCCGCGCCCCGGCCCGTTCGGCCGCGGCCACGGCCTGCTCGAACACCCCCGCCTGGGCCAGCACCGTCGGGTGGTCCGGTGCGTCGGCGAACGCCAGGTGCGACCAGATCCCGACCACGGCGACCGCCCCGTCGGCCTGGGCCCGCATGACCGCGGGCAGCAGGTCGTCCAGCTGGGGCGGGGTCAGCCCGTTGCGGCCCAGCCCGGTGTCGACCTTGAGGTGCACCCGGGCCGTGCGGCCGGTGCTCCGCGCGGCAGCGACCACCTCGCCCAGCGCCCACGGCGCGGCCAGCGACACGTCCACGTCGGCCGCCAGCAGGTCGGCCAGCGGCGCCCCCGGGGCGTACAACCAGGTCAGCACCCGCGGTTCGACGATCCCCGCTGCCCGCAGCGCCAGCGCCTCGCGGGTCTGCGCCACCCCCAGCCAGGTCGCCCCGCCGGCCAGCGCCGCCCGCGCCGACGGCAGCAGACCGTGCCCGTAGGCGTCAGCCTTGACCACCGCCATCACCTGCGCCGACCCCGCCGCCCGAGCCAAGGTCCGCACGTTGCCGCTGATCGCAGCGGTGTCGACGACAGCCCGAGCGGGGTACCACGCCACAGTTCCTGTCACCTGCCCAGTCTCCCACCTGGACGGCGCGACGGGCGTCGGTTGCTGCCGGCACGGCCATCGGCACCCACGGTCATGGGCGTCACGACGGTGGTGCCGCCGTCACCAGCAGCTCGGCCGTCACCGGCACAGCAGCTCGGCCACGACAGCAGGGACGACGGCGGCGACCGCCGCGGCAGCGACCGGGCCACCGGGATTGGCACGGTGGGCGGCCCGTCCGTGCACCAGCGCAGCGGCAGCGGCCAGGGCAGCGGGCAGTGCCGGGTCGGCGGCCACTTGCGGGGCGCACCCGGCGAGCAGGGCTCCGAGGATGCCGGTGAGCACGTCCCCCGCCCCGGCGGTGGCCAACCAGGCGGGGCCGTCGGCCTGCGTGTAGACGACGCCGGGACCGACGACGACGGTCGTCGAGCCCTTGAGCAGGACGGTCGCCCCGGTGGCCTGGTGGGCGGCCCGTGCCGCCGCCAGCGGGGCGGCTTCGACCTGCGCCCGGGTCGTCCCGGCAGAGCCGGTGTCGGCCGTGGTCGTGCCTGCCGTGGGGGTGACGCCCCGCGCGGTGGGGGTGACGCCCCGCGCGGTGAGCAGGTCGGCCAGCTCCCCGGCGTGAGGGGTGAGCACGACGTGCGGCCCCAGACGCTCGGCACCGACCAGCGCCCCGGCGTCGAGCACCGCCGGGACCCCTGCACGTGCGGCGGCCAGCACGGCCGCCAGGTCGTCGCGTCGTGCCGGGTCGGCCGGGTCGACACCGGACCCGGCTGCCCATGCCTGGACCCGGCCGGCGCCGACCACCACCTCGGGCCGGGCGGCCAGCACCGCTGCGGCCAGCGGGCCGGCGTCGTCGTGCTCGTCGACGAACCGGACCATGCCCACCCCCGCGGCCACCGCCCCGGCGGCGGCTAGCACGGCCGCCCCCGGGTAGCGGGCGGTCCCGGCGACCAGCCCGAGCACCCCCCGGCTGTACTTGTGCGCCGCGGGGTCGGGCACCGGCCACAGCGCGGCGACGTCGGCCTCGCCCAGCCGTCGTACCGCGGGAACGGCGGCGGTGAGGTCCAGCCCGATGTCGACCCGCTCGACCCGCCCGGCCCCCCGGTCGCCCGGCGGCAGCAGCAGCCCGGGCTTGACGGCGCCGAAGGTCACGGTGAGGTCCGCAGGCAGCACCGCACCGGCGACCGTGCCGTCGTCCACCCCCGCGCCTGACGGCACGTCCACCGCCACGACGACCGGCCGGGCCCGCGCACCCGCCCAGGTCGAGCACAGCAGGTCGATCAGACGTCCGGCCTCACCACGGACCCCGGTGCCGTCGCCGCCGATCCCGAGGAGCGCGTCGAGCACCAGGTCGGCTCCTGCGACCAGGCCGGCCACGACGTCGACCCCGACGTCGCTCAGTGCCACCACGCCCACCCCCGCGGCCCGGGCGACGGCCAGACCACCCGGGTGGGTCTTGGTGGTCGTCGTCACGACGGTCGCCGTCACCCCCCGCCGCGCCAGCACCGCGGCCGCGTGCAGCCCGTCGCCGCCGTTGTTGCCCGCCCCCACGAGCACCACCACCCGCGCGCCGCGGGTCGTGCCGCGCGCCGCCCTCAGCTCGGCCAGGACCTTGGTGGCCAGCGCGAACGCGGCATGCTCCATCAGCGGTGCACCCGCGGCCAGCAGCGGCGCCTCCGCGGCCCGGACGTCGTCGGCGAGATATGCGACCTGCATCCCCCCATCTTGCCGCGCCGGCGGGGGCTACAGCGCGACGACGATCCCCACGACGACCAGCACCACCAGGAACAGGTCGGTCAGGCACCCGCCGAGGCAGCAGCCCACGTCGGTCGGGTCGACGCTGGGGTCGACACCGTCACGCTTGCGCCACCTGCGCCGTCGCCGTCCCATGCAGGCAGGCTACCGGCCCGGCGGGTGTCAGCGCGCCGCCTCGAGCTCCAGGGAGGTCCGGTACTCGGTGGCGCCGGGCCGGGTGCGGAACTCGGGCACGCCGATCCGGTGGGTGGCCATGGCGTCGAACACCTCCAGCGGGGTGGCCCGGAAGAACTCGCGCCGCTGGTTGACCCGGTTGACCCGACGGTCGTCGAGGTGCTGGTGGAGCACGTCGACGACGCCGACGGCGTCGGTGGTGAAGAACAGGGCGTGCACGTCGAAGTCGAACGGCACGGACTCCTCGGCCAGCTCGCGGATGTAGTTCATCGGGTCGGGTCGCCGCGTCATGCCGATCTTGACGACGCCGTTGCCGAACGACCCGATGTTGGACACCACGTAGACGTAGCCGGCCCGCCCGGTGACGGTGCGCTGGTCGATGTCGGCCAGCGCCTGGTCGAGGTCGGCCAGGCGCGTCACCTGACGTTCGGCCAGGTCGGCGTCGCCGCGGGCGTGCGCCGTGGCCAGGACGCTGGAGCAGTGCTCCCGCTCGGCCTCCAGGAGGCTGCGTTCGTGGCGCAGCCCGTCGGCGGCCCGGGTGGCCTCGCGCAGCACCCGGGCGTGGGCCCGTTCGGTGTCGGTCTGGCCGGCCACCATGACGGCGTGCTGCGCCGCCAGCTCCAGCTCGGCGGTGCGCAGCCGGTGGTACTCGGGGTCGATGTGCAGGTCGACGACCTGACCGCACTCGGCGACCATGCCGGCGAACCGGTCCAGCCGGGCCCGTGAGACGTCGAGCCGGCCAGGTTCGACGGTGCGGATGACGTTCTCGGCCTCGGCGTCGTAGGCCGCCAGCGCGATGGTCGACAGCTGGTCGACGATCTGGCCGGCCACGACCGACTTCTTGAGCCTGGGCAGCCGGAGCTCTCGCGCCACGCCGACGGCCTCGCCGGACGCCACCATCTCGTGCACGTGGGTCCGCACGGCCGAGAGCCGGGCCGCCAGGCTGGTGGACGTCTCGGCGGGGTGCTCGACGTCGTACAGCCCCCGCCGCTGCACGGCGACCTTGCGCCGGACGTCGAGCAGCTGGGTCTGCTCCTGCCCCAGGTCGGCCCGGGTGCTGTCCAGCTGTTCGGTGAGGGCGGCCAGCGCGTCACGGGCCTGGGCGACGACGTCGCTGACCTCGACCAGGTCCATGCCGTCGAGCTGTTCCAGCGCCGCACGCAGCCTGCGGTTCTCCTCCGCGAGCCGACGGGCCGCCGCTCGGGCGCCGAACATCGTGGGGGTCTTTGCCGGGCCGTCCGGCGGTACGGTGCTCATCTGCCGAGTCTGTACGACGCGAGTGACACCAGCCACCGGAGCGCGTCACATCCAGCCTGAGACGTGTGACCCGGCCTCGTCGACCTGCACGATGCGCCACGCGGGGCAAGGATAGGTGCGAAGGTTCGCGGTGCCACGAGCTCGGCTGGATCCCGGAGCCGACCCAGCCGAGCTCGCCGCCACGGCCCCTGGACACTGAACCTCGGCGGGAGGCGACCGGGAACGCGGCTCCCGGTCATCGCCAGGACGACAGTGCTACTGCGATAAGTCCACGCGTCGTCCGGCTATCGGTGACGCTCTCACGACTTGACGGCTCCGGCAACCGCGGCACTCGGTATAGTCGGGCGAAAACGCACCCTCGCGCGTCTCACCTGGACCTTTCTCCACCGGCGTGGTACGGGTCACAGCTCGCGGCGGCGCGTTGCCCACGAGGAACCAGTCGTGTCACGGTGCTCGATGCCTGCTCGCTCTCAGGCCTGGCGCCCCCATCTCGCGAGCCCTGTCGACGCCGGGTCCGCGGCGCATCCCGGCGTCACGCCGTGGGCCGGTGCACCCCGTCCTCACCTTCGGCCACGGCGACGGCGGAAGCGATACCGGCGTCGTGGGACAACGACAGGTGCCAACGAGCGACGCCCAGGGCGGCGGCGCGGGCAGCCACGGTGCCGGAGACCTCCAGGCGGGGCGGGCCGCCGGGGACCCGGATCACGGTGCAGTCGTGCCAGCGCAGCCCGCCCGGGGCGCCCAGCGCCTTGGCGACGGCCTCCTTGGCCGCGAACCGGGCGGCCAGCGACTGGTCGGGCAGGTCACGCTCGTCCGAGGTGAACAGCCGGTCCCGCAGCCGCGGCACCCGGGCGAGCGTGGCGACGAACCGTCCCACGTCGACCACGTCGATCCCGACCCCGACGATCATCGGAGGGCCCCACCGGGGGGGCCCCAGGAGCCGGGGAGGGGGCGGGGGGGAGGACGGAGGGGCGGCCGGCAGGGGGGGGGGCAGGCGGCGGCGGCCCGACGGCGAGGCCGGGGGCGGGGGGG
>JAVBSR010000140.1:0-8233 GCA_031556715.1 Cellulomonas sp. | reverse complement strand
AGGTTGGTGATGGTCTGGGACTTGCCGGTGCCGGGCGGCCCTTCGAGCACGAACGACTGCCCGGAGGCGGCCCGCACGATGGCGTCCATCTGGGAACCGTCGGCGGCGATCGGCAGCCGCAACGACCGTTCCGGCAGGCGCGGCGGGGTCTCGATGTCTTGGGTGAACGTCTCGCCGGGGCGTTCGGTCAGGTGCCGCACGACGTCGTTGCGCAGCAGCGACTCCCAGTGGGTGTCCAGGTCCTGCCAGATCTGGAAGGTCGAGAACCGCAGCAGGCCGAGGGTCGCCGTCTCGTCGATCCGGAACGGCAGGCCGGCGTCCAGCAGCCGCCGCCGGATCGCGGCCAGCGCCGCACCGACGGCCAGGCCGGAGTCGTCGGTGGGTGGTTCGGCCAGCTCGGGCAGGTCGAAGCCGCGGGTGGCCTTGAGCCACTCCAGCAGGCACAGGTTGGGCTGGGGCAGGTCGTCGCCGTCGGCAGTGAACGTGTAGCTCAGCCCGGCCAGGGTCTTGAGCCGCACCGGCACCAGGAACAGCGGGGCGCGGGCCTCCCCGCCGGAGGCCTTGGTGTGGACCAGGGTGCCCAGCGCCAGGAACAGGTAGTTCGAGCCGGTCTCGGCCTCCAGCAGCTCGGCGTCGCGCTTCAGGGCCCGCAGACGGGTGGTGTGCAGGGCCGGGTGCAGCATCGAGACCAGCCGTCGCTGCGTGGTGAACATGGTCCGGACCGCGTCCGGCACCAGCGCGTTGACGGTACGGGCGCCGACAGCCTCCGCGGCCTCCTCGGGCACGCCGCCGACCGTGCGGATGGTGTACCCGGCGGAGACGGCGTCCTCGACGCGGCCCAGCATCTGGTCGGGCACGACGAAGTCCACCACCCGGGAGGTGCGCGGCAGGTTCAGCAGCGGGTTGCGCAACGACAGGTCCAGCAGCTGGCGTTTCCAGGCCCGGAACCGCGGCGGGGACGGGTCGTCACGTCGGAGCGTGCCGGTGACGTGCTCGGCGGCGTCCGGTGCCACGGTCACGGCCCGCAGCGCCGAGCGCACCACGTAGGGGCGGTCGGCCGCGGTCTCGTCCTCGTCGCGGATCTCGGCGGTCCCGGCCATGGGCCAGATGCCGTCCAGCCGGGCCCGGGGGATGTCGACCAGGGCTTCCAGCTCGCCGAACAGCGTGCGGATGTGGTTCTGGCCGGCCTCGACGGCCTTGCGGAAGGTCAGGTGGTTCTTGCCCGCCTGGACCCCGGTCAGCTCGATCGGCAGCAGCGCGCCGGTCTCGACGAGGTTGGCGATGGTGTTCGGGTCGTCCGTCACCACGGTGTCACCGACGTTCGGGGCGAGGCGCACGCACGGGTAGGCGTGCCCCCGGGTCAGCACGATCAGCGGGTCCAGCCCCGCGGCCTCCGCCAGGGCGGCGTAGGTCACCGTAAGGTCGATGCAGGTGCCCATCCCGTCGGCCCGCACCTGCGCGGCGGTGCGGATCTTCTGCCCGGTGGCCTGGTACGACGCGGGCGGCAGCGCATAGGCCACCCCGGTCGCGCCCAGCGCTTCGTACAGCGCGCCCGCGATCTGCCGGGCCCGGTCGACGCCCCGCGTGTACCCGGCGAGCGACCCGTCCTTGGTGCGGTCCAGCAGCCAGTCGGACGCGGCCTTGAGCACCGGTGACAAGGCCCGGGCGTTGGGCTGCACGAACGCCGCCAGGTACTGGCGCAGGCCAGGCAGGTTGAGGAACTCGTTGGCCGCGCCGACCGCGACCGGCGCGGAGACGGTCAGCTCGTCCTCGTCCGACGTGACATCGCCGGGCTGGTCGCGGCCGACGTCGCTGAGAGCGTCGTGGACACCGGACGGCGTGACCCGCAGCGTCAGCCAGACGGTGGTCTGCTCGGTGGACGTCCCGAGGCTGATCTGGTCGAACAGCTCGTCCTCGGCCACCGAGGCGGTCTGACCTGGGGCGACGACATCGGTCGTGACCTGCGCCGACGCCACCCGTCCGTCTCCGAGGTCGAGCTCGGCGGTGATGGTGAAGGGCCCGGCGTCGACCCCGGTCTCGTTGTGCAGCCGCACGTCCCGCACGAACCGCAGGCTGCCCAGCAGCGACGGGTTGGCCCGCGGCAGGTACCGGGCCTGCAGCCGCACCCCGCCCGACGCCTGGTCGAGCACCCGGTACAGGTCGGTGCGCTCGTCCACGCCGTCATGCTACGCACCGTCGGGCGGGCGCGGCGCAAGAATCGGGCCGGCGGCCGCGTCCGGCCCGATCGCATCGAGCGGAATTCCGGAGGTCGCGGGGGACGTCGCCGTGCGCAGCGGTGTCCCGTCGGTGGGCACCGGCGATCCTCGGGGGTGGTCATGGCGCCACCTCCACGACGGTGCGGCCGGTGCCCTGGCCGTCGAGCAGGGTGCTGGCTGCGGTCTTGGCCTGGTCGAGCGGGACGACGCGGGTGAGCGTGTCGAGCCGGGCGGGGTCGAGGTCGCGGGCCAGACGCTCCCAGGCGGCGCGTCGCAGAGCCGGGTCGGTGCGGACGGAGTCGATGCCCAGCAGCGCGACGCCGCGGAGGATGAACGGCAGCACGGTGGTCGCCAGCCGGGTCCCTCCGGCGAGCCCGAACGCGGCTGCGGCACCGCCGTGGCGCAGCGTCGCGAGCGCGCCGGCCAGGACAGTCCCCCCGGTCGCGTCGACGACACCGGCCCACCGCTGCGGCCCCAGGGGGCGGGTCTGGGTCTCCAGCTCCCGGCGGTCGACGACGTCGGCGGCACCGAGCGCCGTGAGCCGGTCACGGAGCTGGTCCGGCCGGCCGGTCGCGGCGACCACCTGGTACCCGGCGTGGTGCAGCAGCGCCACGGCCAGACCGCCGGTGCCGCCGCCGGCGCCGGTGACCAGGACCGGCCCGTCCGTCGGGGCGAGACCGTGACGTTCGAGGGCGAGCAGCGCCAGGGCGGCGGTGAAGCCGGCGGTGCCGATCGCTGCGGCCTGCCGGGCAGTGAACACCTCTGGAACCGCGACCAGGTCGTCACCGGCCACCCGGGCCATCCCGGCGAGGCCCCCGTGCAGGTCCTCGCCGAGGCCCGCACCGTCGAGGGTGACCACGTCCCCGGCCTTCCACCGCGGGTGCCGCGAAGCGACGACCTCCCCGGTCAGGTCGATGCCCACCACCAGCGGGGTGCGGCGCACGACGCCGGGTCGACCGTGCAGAGCGAGGGCGTCCTTGTAGTTGATGCTGGAGTACCGCACGCGGACGGTGGTGTCGAGGTCGTCGAGCAGGGCAGTGTCGAGCTCCTCGAGCGTCGCCCCGGCACCGTCCTCGCGGACGATCCACGCAGGAAAGGTCGTCATGGTCAGACCGCCTTCGACGAGATGAGCCTCCTGAGCCGTGGCCGTGTCGGCTCTCGGACCGATCACCCCAGGCTAGCGAGCGCGCGTCTGTAGCCGGTGACGAGAGCTCCTTCCGTGATGCTCTGACCAGCCTGGGTGTCGTCGATGCACGGGGTAGGGTGCCGGCGGAGGTGTGTCGTGGCGGAATGGGACCCCGAGCTCTACCTGGCTTTCGAGCGAGGTCGCACGCAGCCGTCGATCGACCTGGTGGCTCGGATCGACGTGGCGGCACCGACCCGGGTGGTCGACGTCGGCTGCGGGCCGGGCAACAGCACCGCCGTGCTGGCCCGGCGCTGGCCGGAGGCCGAGATCGTCGGGGTGGACAGCTCGGCGACCATGCTGGACAAGGCCCGCGCCACCTACCCCGAGGGGACCTGGGTGCAGGCCGACGCCACGGCCGGCCTGGGGCACCTGGGCACCTTCGACGTGGTCTTCTCCAACGCGGTGATCCAGTGGATGCCCGACCAGGAGTCCCTGCTCCAGGGCCTGTTCGCCTCTGTGCGGCCCGGCGGGGTGCTGGCCGTCCAGGTGCCGAGCACCGACCGCATGCCGATCCGCACCGCCCTGGGCGAGCTGCTGACCCGTGCCCGGTGGCGCACCCGGTTCGACGGCGTCACCAGCACCTACCCGCGCACCGCGTCGTTCTACTACGACGTGCTCAGCTCCCTGACCGGTGAGCTCGAGCTGTGGGTCACCGACTACCTGCACGTCATGCCCAGCCACGACGCGCTGGTGCAGTGGTACTCCGGCAGCGCGCTGCGTCCCTACCTCGACCACCTGACCGACGACGCCGAGCAGTCCGCCTTCCTCGCCGAGTATCACGACCTGCTGGTCCCGGCATACCCGCCCCAGCGCGACGGCAAGATCCTGTTCCCCTTCCATCGGATCTTCTTCACCGCCCGCGCTGTCTGACCACCTCACGGGGAACTGCAGCCAGCCTTGCCGCTTCATGTAAGGTTAGCCTCGCCTAACTTGCCTGGAGGTCATCGTGTCGTTCAAGGACGCCCGCAAGGAGCGAGGCCTGTGCCTCGCGGAGGTCGTGAGGCGGACGCGAGTCTCGCCTCACATGATGAGAGTCACCTTCACGGGCGAGAACCTCGACCGGTGGCCCCAGCACGGTTTCGACCAGTGGTTCCGGCTGTTCCTGCCCCAGGACGGCGGGGAGGCCGACTTCTCACGGGTCCCTGAGCGCTTCAGCACCGCTGGGTACATGAAGTTCCTCCGGACCCCGGCAGACGTCCGCCCGGTCATCCGCAACTACACCGTGCGGGCCTTCCGGCCCGAGGTCGCGGAGCTCGACGTCGACTTCGTGCTGCACGGCGACACCGGGGTGGCCGGGCGCTGGTCGCAGCAGGCCGAGCCGGGGCAGCGCGTGGCGATCGTGGACCAGGGTCGAGGCTTCGACCCTCGCCCCGACACCAGCGTCCACCTGCTGGCCGGAGACGAGACGGCGCTGCCCGCCATCCTCGGCATCCTGCGTGACCTGCCGCGGGAAGCCCGCGGCCTGGCGATCATCGAGGTGCCCGAGCTGGCGGACGCCCAGCCGGTCGAGGCGCCCGAGGCCGTGGAGGTCCGCTGGCTGCCCCGTGACGGTGGCGACGAGCACCTCGAACCAGGGGCTCTGGCCCTGGAAGCCGTACGAACCTTCGTCCCGGAAGACCCCGCCACGGTCCTGGCCTACGTCGCCGGCGAGCAGATGCTGGCGACCGGGGGCCGCCGCCACCTGGTCAAGGTCGGTGTGCCCAAACCGCGGATCGCCTTCATCGGGCACTGGCGGGCGGAACCCCACGGTGGGTCGCCGCTCTCGACGACGGCTACCGCAGACACCGATGGTGTCCAGGCAGGGGCGGCTGCGTGAGGCTGACGCACCCTGCCGGTCGGGTGGTCGTGCCGCCGTGGTCAGCCGGGTGCCGCCGCGTGAGCGCCCCCGGTCTTGATCTCGCGGCCGGCACGACCAGGGCGCAAGGGACGAACCTGGACACAGTAGTTAGGTTAGGCTAACCTAACTACGTGCCTTCCGCTCTTCTCGCTGCCGTGCCCGACGAAGCCGCGTCACCCGTCGCTGACGGCAGCCTGCTGTGCGGGGAAGGGCTGCACCTGGGCTACGGCAAGCAGGTCGTCGTCCGGGACGTGTCGGTCGAGCTGCGGCCCGGCTGCGTGACGGCGCTGGTGGGTCCGAACGGCAGCGGCAAGTCGACGCTGCTGCGCTCGCTGGCCCGGCTGCACCCGCTCACCGGAGGTGAGGTGGCTCTGGGACCGGTGGACGGGCATCCCCGGCGGGCCGTGTCGCTGCTCAGCCCGCGCGAGTTCGCACGCGAGGTCACGCTGTTCTCCCAGTCGCGGCCCACGCCGCAAGGCCTGACGGTCGGCGACGTGGTCGCGTTCGGTCGCCACCCGTACCGTCGACGCTTCGCAGGACTGTCCGCCCAGGACCGGGCGGCCATCGCCCGTGCCATGGCCATGACCGGGGTGGCCGACATGGCCGACCGCGCCGTCAGCCAGCTGTCCGGCGGCGAGGCGCAGCGGGCCTGGTTGGCCGCCTGCCTGGCCCAGGACACCACCGTGGTGCTGCTCGACGAGCCGACGAACCACCTCGACCTGCGCTACCAGGTCGAGACGCTCGACCTGGTCCGCGACCTCTCCCACGGGCACGGCGTCGCGGTGGGCATCGTGCTGCACGACCTCGACCACGCCGCGCGCGTCGCCGACGACCTGCTGCTGATGAGCGCCGGCCAGATCCACGACCAGGGCCACCCGTTCGACGTGCTGACCGCCGACGCCATCGGCGACGTCTACGGCCTCAAGGTCGAGGTCAGCATCGACCCCCGCAACGGCTGCCTGCGCATCGACCCGCTCAGCCGGTATCCCGTCCGGGTCGGCGGCTGAGACCTACCCCGCACCAACCCCACAGAAAGGACCACACCATGGTCTTGTCGTCCCGCCGCGCCGTCGCGGCTGCGGTGTTCGCCGCCCTGGCGCTGACTGCCGCAGCCTGCGGCACCACCCCGGAGTCCGCCGCCGGCCCCTCGGCCACGCCCGTGTCGCAGGAGTGCGCCGACGACACGACGGCGACCTCGACAGGGCCGGTCTCCCTGACCGACGGTGCGGGCCGGACCGTCAAGCTCGACAAGCCGGCCGAACGGGTCGCGGTGCTGGAGTGGCAGCAGACCGAGGACGTCCTGACGCTGTGCCTGTCTCCCGTGGCGGTCGCCGACACGAAAGGCTTCGCCACGTACGTCAGTGCCGAGACGCTGCCTGAGTCGGTGACGGACGTCGGCCAGCGGGGCGAGTTCGACTTCGACGCGCTCTTCGGGGCCGACCCCGACCTCATCATCGTCGAGGCGGCCGGGGCTGACGACGACATCATCGCCAGGCTCGAGGCCCGCGGCGTCCCGGTGCTGGTCACCGTCGGGGCTGACGCCTCCGGGCAGATCGAGAACATGAAGCGGGTCTTCACGATGATCGCCGAGGCGACCGGCCGGACCGAACGGGCCGAGCAGGTGCTGGGGCAGTTCGACCAGCACCTGGCCTCTGCCAAGGAGGCCGTCCAGGGCGTCGAGCTGTCCACCACCGACTTCCTGTTCTTCGACGGGTGGATCGAGGGCGGCAACGTCGTCATCCGGCCGTACGGCAAGGGTGCCCTGTTCACCGAGCTGGGCGAACAGCTCGGCCTGACCGCGGCCTGGACCGACGATATCAACGCCTCCTACGGATCCGGGGGTGTCGACCCGTCGTACGGCCTGGCCCAGACCGACATCGAAGGGCTCACCGCCGTCGGGAACGCGACCCTGTTCTACTCCGCCGACGACACACCCGACAGCTACGTCGCCGAGCTGGGCAAGAGCACCATCTGGACGTCGCTGCCCGCCGTGCAGGACGGCCGGGCCCACGCCTTCCCGCCGGGAGTCTGGGGCGCTGGCGGGCCGAGGTCGAACGAGCAGGCCATCGACGCCTACGTCGACATCCTGACCTCGCGGTGACCCTGACGCGAGGCAGCGATCGCTGCGAGGTCCGCGATCCGCTGCCTCGCCTCGGGCGCAGACGCCAGGCCAGCGGCACTGTCGTGCTGGTCGGGCTGGCGGTCGCGGTCGTGGCGACCGGCCTGTGGCACCTGACGCAAGGCACGTCCGGTGTCGGCTTCTGGGACCTGGCACGCTGGCTGGCCGGGGCGCACGAGCAGGTCGGGGGCGTGAGCATCCAGGACGTGTTCGTCGGCTCGCGCCTGCCGCGGCTGCTCGCCGGGATCGCGGTCGGCCTCGCCCTCGGCACGGCCGGAGCCCTGCTGCAGTCCGTCACCCGCAACCCGCTGGCCGCCCCGGACACCCTGGCCGTCACCGCGGGCTCCTACCTCGCGCTGTGCGCGGTGGCTGCGCTCGGCCTGGCCGTGCCGCTGTGGGCCTCGGGCGCGGTCGCGCTCGCCGGCGGTCTGCTCGCCGCCTCCGTCGTGCTCGCGCTGGCCGGGGGCGCCACCGGCATCAGCTCGACCCGCCTGATCCTGGCCGGCTCGGCCATCGCTATGGCAGCCGACGCGGCCAGCGCGATGCTGCTCATCTTGTTCAGGGAGAGCACGACGGGCCTGTTCGCCTGGGGCAACGGGTCGTTGGCGCAGCTCAACCTCGACGCGGCGCTGCGGGCCGGGCCCGTTATCGTCGTGGTGCTGGGCGGGGCGCTGGCGCTGTCACGACGCCTCGACGTGCTGGCCGTCGGTGACGACGGGGCGGCCTCGCTCGGAGTCCCGGTCCGCTCCACCCGCGTCGTCGCCGTGCTCTGCGCGGTCCTGCTGACCAGCGTCTCGGTGACGCTCGCCGGGCCCATCGCGTTCGTCGGGCTCGTCGCCCCCGTGGCCGTGCGGCTGCTGGCCGACCGGATCGGG
>JAVBSR010000060.1:0-10517 GCA_031556715.1 Cellulomonas sp. | reverse complement strand
TTGGGGGGGGGTGGTTCCTGTGGTGGGTTGTGGGCTCGCCGCTGGGGTCTCGCACCCCACGCAGCGCCCCACCCCCCCCTCACTCGATCGGCGGGTCGTGGCGTCTGGCCCCGCCAGGCTCCTTGCGACGGCGCAGGCCGTGCGCGGAGGAGCGATGCGTGCTGACCCAGGCCGGACCAGAGAGCTGGTCGGCTACGCAGCCCGCACGTACCCCCGTACCACGGCCCCGGCAGCGACGACGCTCTCCGGGCACACCACGGCACCTTCCTCGACGGTCGCCCGGGCTCCCAGCTGGACCCGCTGCCCGACCTTCGCCCCGTTGCCGATGGTCGCGGCCGGGCCGATGCGGCTGTGGCTGCCGACCAGGGCGTACTGCCCGACGACGGCGCCGTCCTCGACCCAGGCGTGACCGCCCACCCGGGCGCCGGGCAGCACCCGCACCCCCGGGTCGATCCAGGCGGTCTGTGCGATGTAGGCGTCGTCTGCGACATCGGCTCCGACGGCGACGAGCCCGTCACCGTTGGCGTGCCTCTCGTAGCGCACGACCGTCCCGTCGTCACGCTCCAGCTCTTCGTGCCGCTTGCGTCGCATCTGTCCCTCCTGAGGTCGTCCCCGTACGTTCTCAACCACTCCAACGGAGCAACGCCCAGGCCCGTTCCCTCGTTCCGTGAAGATCGCGTGGTGATGCCGCGTACGCCCGGTGGGCGAACGCCCGGGTGAACACCGTCGCCAGGCTGGATAGACTCACCAACGGCCCAACCGGAGGAGGAACGGACCAGGTGGCCCTCATCGTTCAGAAGTACGGCGGTTCGTCGGTGGCCGACGCCGCCTCGGTCCAGCGTGTCGCGGCCCGGATCGTGGCGACCAGGCAGGCCGGTCACGACGTGTGCGTCGTCGTGTCGGCCATGGGCGACACCACCGACGACCTGCTCGACCTGGCGCGCCAGGTCACGTCCGACCCGCCGAGCCGCGAGATGGACATCCTGCTGACCGCAGGCGAGCGGATCTCGATGTCGTTGCTGGCCATGGCGATCGACGGGCTGGGTGTCCAGGCGCGGTCGTTCACCGGCCAGCAGGCCGGGGTGATCACGGACGCCGCCTACGGGCAGGCCCGGATCATCGACGTCTCCCCGTCGCGGATCACCGCGACCCTGGACGAGGGGCAGGTGGCGATCGTCGCCGGGTTCCAGGGGGTGAACACCGAGGCCAACGACGTCACGACCCTGGGGCGCGGCGGTTCGGACACCACAGCGGTGGCGCTCGCGGCCGCCCTGGGGGCGGATGTCTGCGAGATCTACTCCGACGTGGACGGTGTGTTCACCGCCGACCCGCGGATCGTGCCGTCGGCCCGCCGGCTGGGCCGGATCGGCTACGACGTGATGCTGGAGATGGCGGCGAGCGGGGCGAAGGTGCTCATGCCGCGATGCGTGGAATATGCCCGTCGGTTCGGCGTTCCGGTGCATGTGCGGTCGTCGTTCTCGGAGCTGGACGGCACGTTGGTGACGAAGGAGGACCCGATGGAAGAGCCGATCATCGCCGGAGTCGCGCACGACCGGTCGCAGGCCAAGATCACGCTGGTCGACGTGCCGGACGTGCCGGGCAAGGCGGCGCGGATCTTCAAGGTCGTGGCCGACGCCGGGGTGAACGTCGACATGATCGTGCAGAACGTGTCGGCGTCGGGCACCGGACGGACCGACGTGTCGTTCACCCTGCCGGCGGCTGACGGGGACGCGGCGACGGCGGCGCTGGCGGCGGCCCGGGGCGAGATCGGCTACGCGGAGCTGACCTACGACGACACCATCGGCAAGCTGTCGCTGGTCGGTGCGGGCATGAAGTCGAACCCGGGTGTCTCGGCGCGGCTGTTCAGCGCGCTGTCGGACGCCGGGATCAACATCGAGATGATCTCCACCTCGGAGATCCGGCTCTCGGTGGTCACCGGGGCCGGTGACCTGGACGCCGCGGTGCGCGCGGTGCACACGGCGTTCGACCTCGACTCCGACCAGGACGAGGCAGTGGTCTACGGAGGGACAGGCCGATGAACGGGCTGAACATCGCGGTCGTGGGTGCCACCGGGCAGGTCGGCGCCGTCATGCGGCGGCTGCTGGTGGAGCGGGAGTTCCCGGTGCAGCGGATGCGCTACTTCGCGTCGGCCCGGTCGGCCGGCCGCACCCTGCCCTGGAAGGACGAGGACGTCCTGGTGGAGAACGTCGAGACGGCCGACCTGTCGGGTATCGACGTGGCCCTGTTCTCTGCGGGCGGGACGACCTCGGTGGTCCATGCCCCCCGGTTCGCCGCGGCGGGCGCGCTGGTGGTGGACAACTCCTCGACCTGGCGCAAGGACGCCCGGGTGCCGCTGGTGGTGGCCGAGGTCAACCCGGAGGCCCTGGACGACGCACCGCTGGGCATCATCGCCAACCCGAACTGCACGACGATGGCCGCGATGCCGGTGCTCAAGCCGTTGCACGACGAGGCGGGCCTGCGCCGGCTGGTCGTCTCCACCTACCAGGCGGTGTCCGGTGCGGGCCTGGCCGGGGTGCGCGAGCTGGACGACCAGGTGCGTGCCGCCTACGACCAGGACACCACCGGTCTGGTGCACGACGGCCGGGCGGTGGAGTTCCCCGCCCCGGTGAAGTTCGCCCGCACCATCGCGTTCGACGTGCTGCCGCTGGCGGGGAGCATCGTCGACGACGGCAGCGCCGAGACCGACGAGGAGCAGAAGCTGCGCCACGAGTCGCGCAAGATCCTGTCGATCCCCGACCTGACGGTCTCCGGCACCTGCGTGCGGGTGCCGGTGTTCACCGGTCATTCGTTGTCGATCAACGCCGAGTTCGAGCGCCCGATCACCCCGGCGCGCGCCTACGAGATCCTGGCTGCCGCCCCCGGTGTGCAGGTCGCCGAGGACGACATCCCCACCCCGTTGGGGGCGGCGGGCATCGACCCGTCGCTGGTCGGCCGGATCCGCACTGACGAGGGCGTCCCCGACGGCCGCGGCCTGGCCCTGTTCGTGTCCAACGACAACCTGCGCAAGGGTGCCGCGCTCAACACGATCCAGATCGCCGAGCTCTTGGTGACCAAGCGTCTGGCGGGCGCCGCCGCCTGACACGTCTGTCCTCGGCTCCACGGCCGGTCAGGTGAACGGGAGGTGCCGGGCCTGCCACCGGGTGATCAGGACACCGACGGTGTCGACGGCCCACACCACCAGGACCGCCGACCAGGCCACCCGGTAGTCGGCCAGGCCGGGGGCGGCCGACCGGTGGTCCAGCACCACGCCGACCGCGAGCATCACGACCAGCGCCCCGACGAAACCACCGGTGTTGGCGATGCCGGTGGCGCTGCCCACCCGTTCGCGCGGTGCGTACGACCCGGCCAGGTCCAGACCGATCATGCTGGCTGGCCCGCCGAGGGACAGCGCGACGACGGCGAGGGCGATCTGCCACGACGGCCGGGGGGTGGCGGGCAGCAGCAGCGTCAGCCAGCCCGTCAGGGTGAGCGCGGCGCAGCCGAGCACCAGCTCGGCGCGGTGGGCGCGCCGCCGGGCGGTCAGCAGCCCGATCAGCGGCCCGCCGACCATGGCGGTCACCACGCAGACGGTGAGCATGGCTGCGGCCCGCTGTTCGCTGAGTCCTTGACCCTCGACGAGAACGGGAACCCCCACATCAGCGTGAACGCGGTCACCCCGGTGCCGCCGAGACCGTGCGCGAAGAACCCGAGCCAGGTGCCGGGTGAGCGGGCCGTGCGGCCCAGCCCGGCGAAGGGCGACCGGTGGGTCGTCGGCCGCGGCGCTCCCGGAGGGCGGTCGCGCACCCCGGTCCAGGTCGTCACCGTGGCCACGACGCCGAGCCCCGCCAGACCGGCGAACGCCGGTGCCCAGCCGTAGGTGTGCAGCGCCCAGGCGAACGGCACGGCCGAGACCACCTGGCCCAGCTGCCCCAGCGAGCCGACCGTCTGCGACAGCAGCGGCACCCGTCGAACCGGGAACCAGGCCGGGATCAGCCGCAGCACCGAGACGAACGTCGCGGCGTCGCCCGACCCGATGAGCATCCGGGCGACCAGGGCGGTCGGCACGTCGTCGGCCAGGACCATGCCCAGCTGCCCGGCCGCTGCCAGCCCCGCGCCGACGGCGAGGGTCCTGCGGGACCCCCAGCGGTCCACCGCCAGCCCGACCGGCAGCTGTAGCACCGTGTACATGACGACCTGCACGACGACGAACAGCGACAGGGTGGTCGCCCCGACGCCGAACTGGTCGGCCGCCGTCAGCCCGGCCACACCGAACGAGGTGCGGTGCGCCACCGCCACCAGGTAGGCGAAGATCCCGGCGCCCAGCACCCAGGCGGCTCGTCGGGAGCGGGTCGGGGTCACAGGCCATGATGGTAGGCCCGGCAGCCAGGCCCGGCGGCAGCGACCCGTAGGCCAGGCCTGCGGCTCGACGTCGTCGTTGCGGACGTCCAGCGCCGGCTCGGCGACGGCCGACTGGGCCGTCGGAAGGCCCCAGGGGGCAGGTCCGAGGCCGCCTCGCCGAGCCCATCACCACCGAACGTCATCGCAGCCACCTCCCAGCGCTGCCACACTGGCGCCCGCGTGGTGCTCTCGGGGACGAGGCCTCAGGGGTTCGCATCTCGGGCGATCGGCCGGGGGAGCGGCGTGGGCTGGATGCCGGGGACCAGGCGGTCCATCATCGCGAGCAGCGCGGGTGCCTGGTAGACCTCAGCCCGGCGGAAGCGGCCACCGGCCGGCTCGAGGATACCGACCGCGACCAGGTGGTCGACCACCGACCTGGCGGTCACCGGCGACGCGCCCAGCGCGGTGGTGAGGTAGCGGGCGGTGACGACGGGTTGTTCGGCGAGCAGCGGCAGGGCTCGGCGGATCGCCGCGTCTGCGCGGAAGCGGGCGACGCGGGTGACCCAGTCGTCGTGCACCTCGGCGGCCTCGGTGACGACGGTCGCGGCTTCGTCGCACGCGGCCAGCAGGCAGTCGGCGAAGTACGCGACGAACTGGCTGACGGCCTCTGGTCGTTCGTCGGGTGTGCCGTGGCGGAACCGGGTGAGTCGTCGCACGTACTCCGCGGTGTCGCGGCGCAGCACGACCGACAGCGGAAGCACCCCGGAGTCGAGCAGTCCGGCCCGGGCGAGATAGCCGTGCACGAGGACACGCCCGGCGCGGCCGTTCCCGTCGGTGTAGGGGTGGATCGTCTCGAACTGGGCGTGCAGCACGGCAGCCTTGACCACGGCGTTGTCGTCGGAGAGGTTCGCGTAGTCGAGCAGGTCGGCCATGAGCGGCCCGACCAGCCGTGCTGGTGGCGCGACATAGGCGGCCGTCAGTCGTGACGCGCCTCCGATCTGGACGTCACCAGCCCGGTACCGGCCGTCGTGCACCTGCGGAGCAATGAGGCGGTGGATGCTGTGGACCAGGTCGTCGTGCCAGGTGCCGCGCAGCGACGACACCCCCTGTCGCACCGAGTCGAGGTTGCCCAGGATGGTCGTGGCCGTGCCGAGGTGGTCGAACTGGTGGCCCACCAGGCCGGGGTCCCGTTCCCTGAGCTGGGCGACCATGATGTTGCGGGGAGTCTCGTGCAGTCCCTCGACCCACGACGACGCGATCGACTCGTCGCGCAGCAGGGTCGCGTAGAGCAGGGGTGTGGGGTGGTCCCGCAGCAGCTGACCGAGGCGGGCGATCGCGACGGCAGCGTCGGCCACGTTCGTCATCGTGTCGGGCGCGACGAGACGGGTCGTGCGACGCTCGAGCAGCGACGGGAAGTAGCGCCGGTAGGTGCCACCCCTCCGGTCGGTCGCACGAAGGGCAGACATGTTCGGTTCTTGGTTCTCGCGGACCCACAGCGCGCCGACGCCAGGCGCGCGGTCGTCGGGGTGCATCGTCCGAGCCTTTCCTGTCGATGATCTGCAGACAAGGATACGTGGCTAACCTTAACTCAAGCCCCTTCGCGACGGGAGGTTGTCTGGGGTGGACGACGACAGCAGCCGATCACGGGGCGCGCCGACGACGTGCCGGTGAAGGACGGCCGTACGAACCGACCCACAGCTCGCCGAGCAGTCTGCGCCTCCGCGCCGACCGGGCCTCAGCCGGGGAGGGGGCGGCCGAGTCCGCGCAGGTGCAGGCCGGGGTCGTCCCAGCGGTGACGGTAGACCGTGACGTTGCCGTGGGGCTGGTTTCCGCCGACCGTGACCAGCCAGGTGCCGTCGAAGGCCAGGACGATGTTGGTGTGCTGGCCCCAGACCGACGAGTCCTGGTCGTAGACGGCGACGTCACCGAGCCGTGGGACGAGGCCCGGCTCGGCGGGGTCGTGGAAGGCGCCCAGGGACTGGAAGTACTCGGTGAGCGTGAAGGTGCCGGGGATGCGCCAGGAACCCGAGCTCGGGTTGCGGTACGGGTGGCCGGCCTGGTCGAACACCCAGCTGACGAAGTCGGCGCACCAGGCCTCGTCGACGCCCTGGGAGTAGGCGGTGCCGGGTTGCTGCGCGGCGAACGCCTGCTGGACCACCGACCACAGCGCGGCCTGCGCGGTGGTCAGCGCTGCCGGGTCCACCGTCGGCAGGTCGCACAACCAGCCGGCCGACGTCGTGTCCTGGGCAGGGTCGACGCACGCCGCCGACCGGTCGTGCCCGGCAGGGACCTCCGCGCACGACGTGCACAACGCGAGCACGAGACCCAGCCCGACGACGGTGCCCCGTCGGCGCCGCAGCCGGCCGAGCATGGCGTCGGGTCAGCCGACGAGGGTGGTCAGCAGGGAAGTGAAGAAGCGCAGGCCGTCGGTGCCGGTGCGCGGGCCGTTCGGACCGTCGGGGCCGAAACCGGCCTCGACGGCGTGCTCGGGGTGGGGCATCAGGCCGACGACGTTGCCGGCCTCGTTGCAGACCCCGGCGATGTCGTGCCGCGAGCCGTTGGGGTTGACCGTGCGGTAGCGGAACACCACGCGGCCTTCGTCCTCCAGACGGGCCAGGGTGGCCGCGTCGGCGACGTACTGGCCGTCCTGGTTCTTCAGCGGGATGGTGATCTGCTCGCCCGCGGTGAAGTCCCGGGTCCAGGGGGTCTGGTCGTTCTCCACGACGAGCTGCTGCTCGCGGCACGCTAAGTGCAGGTGGTCGTTCTTGACCATCGACCCGGGCAGCAGGTGCGACTCGGTGAGCACCTGGAACCCGTTGCAGATGCCGAGCACCGGCAGGCCCTGCCCGGCGGCAGAGACGATGGACGTCATGACCGGTGCGAACCGGGAGATCGCCCCGGCGCGCAGGTAGTCGCCGTACGAGAACCCACCAGGCAGCACCACCGCGTCGACCTGGCGCAGGTCGTCGTCGGCGTGCCACAGGCTGACCGGTTCGGCGCCCGCGATCCGGACGGCGCGGGCTGCGTCCCGGTCGTCCAGGGTGCCGGGGAAGGTGACGACGCCGATCCGGGTCATCAGGCGGCGCCCTGCGCGTCAGGCTCGGTGGCGGCACCCGGCTCGGCGGGCTCGGCGGCGACGTGCACGACGTCCTCGATCACCGGGTTCGACAGCAGCGTGGTCGCGGCCTGCCGTGCAGCGGCCAGGACCTCGTCGGTGACCGGTCCGTCGACCTCCAGCTCGAACCGTTTGCCCTGCCGGACCGACACGAAGCCGTCGATGCCCAGGCGGGGCAGGGCCCGGGCTACCGCCTTGCCCTGCGGGTCGAGGATCTCCGGTTTCGGCATGACGTCCACGACGACGCGTCCCACAGCGGTGCTCCCGAGGGTCGAAGGTGAGCTTGCGAGGCTGAGTCTAGGGGGTGCCGGCCCGCTGGCGGCTACACGCCCTTGGGCACGGCTTTGAGGTCGAGCTCCTGACCGGTGATCCGACGGTAGGCCTCCAGGTAGCGGTCCTTGGTGCGGGCCACGACGGAGTCGGGCAGCGACGGGGGCGGGGCGTCGGAGGTGCGGTCCCAGCCGGACTCGGACGAGGTCAGCCAGTCACGGACGTACTGCTTGTCGAAGCTGGGCTGTGCCTGGCCGGGCGACCAGGCGTCGGCGGGCCAGAAGCGGGAGGAGTCCGGGGTGAGGATCTCGTCGCCCAGGGTGATCTCGCCGTCGGCGTCCAGGCCGAACTCCAGCTTGGTGTCGGCCAGGATCAGGCCGCGCTCGGCGGTGATCGCCTCGGCCCGGCGGTAGATCTCCAGGGTCAGGTCGCGCAGCCGCCGGGCAGTGTCCGGGCCGACCAGCTCGACCGTGGCGTCGAAGGTGATGTTCTGGTCGTGCGCCCCCAGCTCGGCCTTGGTCGCCGGGGTGAAGATCGGCTCGGGCAGGCGCGACCCGTCGGACAGCCCCGGAGGCAGCCTGATGCCGGTGACCGCACCGGTCTGCTCGTACTCGGCCAGCCCCGACCCCGTGAGGTACCCACGGGCGACGCACTCCACGGGGAACATGTCCAGGCGGCGGCAGATCATGGCCCGCCCGGCGACGTCGTCCGGCACGATGGTGGACACCACGTGGTCCGGGACCGTGTGGGCCAGCTGGGCGAACCACCACAGCGACAGCTGGGTCAGCACCACGCCCTTGTCGGGGATCGCCGGAGACAGCACGTAGTCGTAGGCGGAGATCCGGTCGGACGCCACCACGAGCATGACGTCACCGTGCAGCTTGACGATCTGCTCGCCCTCGGGCGTCTCGTCGGGGAGGTAGAGGTTGCGGACCTTTCCGGCGTAGGTCTGGGTCCATCCGGGAAGCACAGGCGTGGTCACGGGCTAAGCCAACCACGTCCGAAGGCTTGACGAGTACCGACCGGGCTGGTCGAGCTGTCACATGACGGTGGTCGGAGAAGCGTGCCGGGTGTCACAAGGTCGGTGGGCTGATGCGTCCTTCGGCGGCGGCAGCGGCGATGTCGGTGCGGTGCTGGGCGTCGGCCAGGGCGACCTGCGCCACGGCGGCATAGGCGGCGGTGCGGGCGGCCGCCAGGTCCGGGCCGGTGCCGACGACCGACAGCACCCGCCCGCCCGCTGAGACCAGGACGTCGTCGCGCAGCGCGGTCCCGGCGTGCAGCACGTGCACGCCCGGCACGGTCTCGGCGCCGCTCACGGGGGTGCCTGCGGCCTCGTTCGCGGGGGTGCCTGCGGCCTCGCTCGCGGGGGTACCGAGGCCGGTGACCGGGTCGCCGGTGCGGGGCGTCCCCGGGTACCCGGCGGCCGCCACGACCACCGTCACCGCAGCGGTGTCGTGCCAGGTCAGCGGCGGGTGGTCGGCCAGCCGCCCGGTGGCGGCGGCGAGCAGCAGGCCGCCCAGCCCGGTGGCCAGCCGGGCCAGCACCACCTGGGTCTCCGGGTCGCCGAACCGGGCGTTGAACTCCACCACCCGCAGCCCGCGGGAGGTCAGGGCCAGCCCGCAGTACAGCACCCCGGCGAAGGGGGTGCCGCGCCGGGCCATCTCGTCGACGGTCGGCTGGGCCACGGTCGCCACGACCTGGTCGACCAGGCCTTCGGGTGCCCACGGCAGGGGGGAGTAGGCGCCCATCCCGCCGGTGTTCGGCCCGGTGTCGCCGTCGCCGATCCGCTTGAAGTCCTGAGCCGGTGCCAGCGGCACGACGTCCGTCCCGTCGCACAGGACGAACAGCGACACCTCGGGCCCGTCCAGGTAGTCCTCGACGACCACCCGGCCGTCGGGCCGGTCCAGGCAGGCCCGGGCGTGGGCCAGCGCCGCGTCGGCGTCGTCGGTCACCACGACACCCTTGCCGGCCGCCAGCCCGTCGTCCTTGACCACGTGCGGTGCCCCGAACTCGGCCAGGGCGGCGGCCACCTGGTCGACCGTGTCGCAGGTGCGTGAGGCAGCGGTCGGCACGCCGGCGGCGGCCATCACCTCTTTGGCGAAGGCTTTCGACCCCTCAAGCCGGGCCGCTGCCGCCGACGGTCCGAAGCACGGCACCCCGGCCTCGCGCACGGCGTCCGCCACCCCGGCGACCAGCGGCGCTTCCGGTCCGACGACGACGAGCCCCACCCCGAGCCGCAGCGCCAGCGCCGTGACCGCCGCAGGGTCCACCGGGTCCACGTCGTGCAGCTGCGCTGTCGCGCCGATGCCCGGGTTCCCCGGCGCTGCGTGCACCGCGGCGACGTCGGGGTCGGCCGCCAGCGCCCGCACCAGCGCGTGCTCGCGTGCCCCGCTCCCGACAACAAGGATCTCCATGCCGCCGACCCTACTGGACCGGGTGCGCCCGGATCGGCCGGCATCCGTCAGCCGGTGGGGGCACGGTTCCCGCTGTCCTGGTCGCCGGCCGGTGCGGCCGAGGTCGGCGTGGGCTGCAGCGGCGGCCGGCATCGACCGGCACCAGACCCGGACGGCTCCCGCAGGCTCCTGGTCGATCAGAACGCGGCATCAGCAGCGACAGCAGCGTGGCGTTCGTCGGGGGACGTGCTCAGGCGGTGGGGACAGTCTCAGCCGCCTGCTGTCGACGCCAGCTCGGGTCGCGACCACGGTGCTGTCGGCAGACAGACGTCCGGGGCCGGTACAGCCCCCCCCAGGGGAGGGACCCCGCCGGCCGGAGGGGGGGGGAACCCCCTTGCGGG
>JAVBSR010000145.1:0-46257 GCA_031556715.1 Cellulomonas sp. | reverse complement strand
CCGTCCTCCAGGATCTGCAGCAGCGAGTTGAAGATGTCGGCGTGGGCCTTCTCCACCTCGTCGAACAGCACGACGGAGAACGGCCGACGACGCACCTTCTCGGTCAGCTGGCCGCCCTCGTCGTAACCGACGTAGCCAGGGGGCGAGCCGAACAGCCGGGACACGGTGTGCTTCTCGGAGAACTCGGACATGTCCAGCTGGATCAGCGCCTCCTCGTCCCCGAACAGGAACTCGGCCAGCGCCTTGGCCAGCTCGGTCTTGCCGACCCCGGTGGGCCCGGCGAAGATGAACGACCCGCCAGGGCGCTTGGGGTCCTTCAGACCAGCCCGCGTGCGCCGGATGGCCTGGGACAGCGCCTTGATGGCCGCGTCCTGCCCGACGACCCGCTTGTGCAGCTCGTCCTCCATCCGCAGCAGGCGGGACGACTCTTCCTCGGTCAGCTTGAACACCGGGATGCCGGTGGCGTTGGCCAGGACCTCGGCGATGAGCTCTTCGTCGACCTCGGAGACGGCGTCCAGGTCGCCGTTCTTCCAGGCCTTCTCCTTCTCCAGCCGCTCGGCCGTCAGGCGCTTCTCGTCGTCGCGCAGCCGGGCGGCCTTCTCGAAGTCCTGCTCGTCGATCGCCGACTCCTTGTCGCGGCGCGTGTTGGCGATCTGCTCGTCCAGCTCGCGCAGCTCCGGCGGGGCGGTCATGCGGCGGATGCGCAGCCGGGCGCCGGCCTCGTCGACCAGGTCGATCGCCTTGTCCGGCAGGTAGCGGTCGTTGACGTAGCGGTCCGCCAGCTGCGCGGCGGCGACCAGCGCGGCGTCGGTGATCGACACCCGGTGGTGCGCCTCGTAGCGGTCGCGCAGACCCTTGAGGATCTCGATGGTGTGCGCCAGCGTCGGCTCGGCCACCTGGATGGGCTGGAACCGGCGTTCCAGGGCCGGGTCCTTCTCGACGTACTTGCGGTACTCGTCCAGCGTGGTGGCGCCGATGGTCTGCAGCTCGCCGCGGGCCAGCATGGGCTTGAGGATCGACGCGGCGTCGATCGCGCCCTCGGCCGCACCAGCCCCGACCAGGGTGTGGATCTCGTCGATGAACAAGATGATGTCGCCGCGGGTCTTGATCTCCTTGAGCACCTTCTTCAGGCGCTCCTCGAAGTCACCGCGGTACCGGGACCCGGCCACCAGGGCGCCCAGGTCCAGGGTGTACAGCTGCTTGTCCTTGAGGGTCTCGGGCACGTCGCCGCGCACGATGTCCTGGGCCAGGCCCTCCACCACGGCGGTCTTGCCGACGCCCGGCTCGCCGATGAGCACCGGGTTGTTCTTGGTGCGGCGGGACAGCACCTGCATGACCCGCTCGATCTCCTTCTCGCGCCCGATCACCGGGTCGAGCTTGCCGTCACGGGCGGCCTGGGTGAGGTTGCGGCCGAACTGGTCGAGCACCGCCGACCCGGCCGGCTGGCCCTCGGCGGGCCCGCCCGCCGCCACCGGCTCCTTACCCTGGTAGCCGGAGACCAGCTGGATGACCTGCTGGCGCACCCGGTTCAGGTCGGCGCCGAGCTTGTTCAGCACCTGCGCGGCGACCCCTTCGCCCTCGCGGATCAGGCCGAGAAGAATGTGCTCGGTGCCGATGTAGTTGTGCCCCAGCTGCAACGCCTCGCGCAGCGACAGCTCCAGCACCTTCTTGGCGCGCGGGGTGAACGGGATGTGCCCGGACGGGGCCTGCTGGCCCTCGCCGATGATCTCCTGCACCTGGGCGCGCACAGCCTCCAGGGAGATGCCCAACGACTCCAGGGCTTTGGCTGCGACGCCCTCGCCCTCGTGGATCAGGCCCAGCAGGATGTGCTCGGTGCCGATGTAGTTGTGGTTGAGCATCCGCGCCTCTTCCTGGGCGAGGACGACCACGCGTCGGGCACGGTCCGTGAAGCGTTCAAACATCGCCAGCTCACTCCTGTCGGCGGATGGCCGGACATACGCTGACGCGACACGTCCGGGTTCTATCGAGACTAACGGCAGACATCTCTCAGTTCTGCCCGTGTTCGCCACGGGCGTGACCGGCTCATCCGCTTACCACAACCACCGACAGGCCCCCGTCCGCCACGCCCGCCCCTGCGAGCCGCCTCGCCGGCGTGGGCCGACCAGGCCGCGGGGGACGAGCCGTACCAGCGGTCCTGATGGTGCCGGGGTCCGCCGCGCGGGACGGGGCGACGGCCCGCATGCGGGGCGCGCGGTCCGGCCTGACAGTCGCGGGTTTCACCCGCGATGCGACCGGCGGAGGCACCGACGCGGCTTGGTCCCGACCGGCGGGCGTGGTGGGGTGGTGCCATGCCCTTGCTGCCCTCTCGACGGTCCGCCCGGCGGGCCGCGCTCACAGCGACCGTCGTCGCCCTGGCCAACCTGCCGGTGCTGCGCGCCGCCTGGCTGCACTTCGGCGCCACCGAGGCCGAGCTGGACGCTGAGCTGCCCGGCGACGACCTCGTCGAGCACGCCAACCTCGTCGCGACCAGGGCAGTGACCATCGCGGCACCCCGGGAGGAAGTGTGGCGCTGGGTGGTGCAGATCGGTGCCGACCGGGGCGGGTTCTACTCCTACGACGGGCTGGAGAACCTCGTCGGCTGCGGTGTGACCTCCGCCGGCCGGGTCGAGCCGCGCTGGCAAGACCTGGCAGCCGGCGACCGGGTCTGGCTGCACCCGTCGACCTGGCTGGCCGTCGCCGAGGCGACCCCGGACCGCGCCCTGATCCTGCGCGCCGACCCGGACGGACCGATGCCCGACTTCACCTGGGCCTTCGTGCTGAACCGCGCCCAGCGGGGCGGCACGCGCCTGGTGATCCGCGAGCGCTACGGGTACCGCTCCGGCTGGGACGGCCTGGTCGTCGAACCGATCTCCTTCGTCAGCTTCGTCATGACCGAGAAGATGATGCGCGGCATCCGCGACCGCGCCGAGCGCGCCGCCCGCGCCTGAACGTTCCTGCCCGTCACGAGGCGAGGGACAGCGGCGCCGATGCGCGAGACTGGGGCCATGAGCAGACGCGTGGTGCAGCTGATGGGTTCGGCCGCGGGTGGTGTCGAGCGGCACGTCCGCGAGGTGGCCGCGCTGCTGGCGCGAGACGGCGACACGGTCGTCGTGGCGGCACCGCCAGGGTCGGACGTCGTGGCCGACGACCGGGTGCGGCACGTCGTGGTGGACCTGGCCGACCGGCCCCGGCCGTCAGACCTCACCGTGCTGCGCACCGTCCGAAGCCTGGCCCGCGGCGCCGACGTGGTGCACGCCCACGGCCTGCGCGCCGGGGCCGCCGCGGTGCTCGCGGTGCGCAGCCTGCCCCGCCGGCGCCGCCCAGGCGTCGTGGTGACCCTGCACAACCTGCCGGTCGGGTCCACGGCGGTGCGGGCCGTCTCGGCGCTCCTGGAGCAGATCGTGGCCCGCGGCGCCGACACCTGCCTGGGCGTCTCGTCAGACCTGGTGGAGCGCGCCCAGCAGCGTGGTGCCCGGCGCACCGCCCGGGCGCTGGTCCCAGCCCCGCCCCGGCCGACGACCGGCCAGGCCGAGGAGGTCCGCGCCGCCCTCGGCCGCGAGCTGGACCTGCCCGCCGACACCCTGCTGGTGCTCACCGTGGCCCGCCTGGCCCTGCAGAAGGGCCTCCCGCTGCTGGTGGAGGCCGCCGCGCTGCTGCCGTCCGACCGGGTCCGCTGGCTGGTCGCCGGCGACGGGCCGCTGCACGACGACCTGTCCGCGCAGGTCGCACGCACCGGCGCCCCCGTCACCCTCCTGGGCCGCCGCGACGACGTCGCCGACCTCATGGCCGCCGCCGACGTGTTCTGCTCCACCTCGGTGTGGGAGGGCCAGCCGCTGGTGGTCCAAGAAGCCCTCCAGCTGGGCCTGCCGGTGGTGGCGACCGACGTCGGCGGCACCCGCGAAGTGACCGGCGAGGCCGCCGTCCTGGTCCCCTACGGCGACGCCCAGGCCCTGGCCGACGCGCTCACCCCCCTGCTCGGCTCCCCCGACGACCGCCGCGCCCTGTCCCAGGCCGCCACCTCCCAGGCCGCCCGCCTCCCCACCGCCGCCGACGGCCTGGCCCAGCTCACCACCACCTACGACGCCCTGGCCACCCCGCAGTAGCCGCAGACCGCAGCACCGCCCACCCGTCGGCCGACCCGTCGGCACCGTCGCGCCTCGACTCCGTGAGGGCCCGGCGACGACCAGGGTGGTCACCCGACCGTGCTGGCCGACCGCGAACCCAACCCCACGCCGACGGTGCAGACTATGGCCATGACCACCCCCACCCCCACCCCCCCGCTCTGGCGCTCGCTCGTCCGCCGGTTCGTCATCCCGCTGGGCGCGATGATCATCGCGTTCGCGGCGGGCTGGACCGTCGGCGGCGGCCGCACCGCCGGGACCGACTGGACCGACGCTGCTGTCACCGTGACAGGCACCCAGGCGAGCATCAAGGTCGACGACGCGTCGTTCAAGGTCGGGCAGGTCGTGCCCGGTTGGCTCGACGCCGACGGCACGTGGCAGGAGAACTCGTGGCCGTCGTGCCTGAAGGACGGATTCTCCGGCACGCTGCCGGTTCTGGTCTCGGACACGACGGTGGACGGCACCAGCATCAAGACGGTCGTCGCGGTGGACTGCAGCTGACCGTCGCGTCCTACTCGACACGTCGGCCTACCCGGCTCTAGGGTGTCCCTGTAGTCGCTGTGCAGTAGTTGTCATACCACGCTCTTCAGGGCGGACGACGACCACCGTGATTTACCGGTCCCGGGTCGTCGGGGTCGTACCACCACCGCAAGGAGAGCAAGTCATGGCCACTGGAACCGTCAAGTGGTTCAACGCCGAAAAGGGCTACGGTTTCATCGCCCCTGACGACGGCGGCGCCGACGTCTTCGTTCACTACAGCGCGATCCAGTCGGGCGGCTACCGCTCGCTGGAAGAGGCCCAGAAGGTCTCGTTCGAGGTGCAGGCGGGCCCGAAGGGCCCCCAGGCGTCGAACGTCGTCCCGGCCTGAGCCGCGCACGAGCATGATCGACGGCCGGTCCACCTGGGCCGGCCGTCGTGCTGTCCGCACCGGGTGGTGCGGGCAGCGACGGGTGGCCTGTCCGGGTGGCGGTCGCCGGGCCGGCTCCCGGCGGGCCGGGGCGGCGGGGGTATCACCTCTCGTCTGAGGCACAAGTCCGCCTCGGTCGCCTAGACTCACCCGTGTGATCTTCAAGGGCGTCAACGAGGGGCGTCCCTACCCCGGTCACGGCCTGGACAGCATCAAGCAGTGGGCCGAGATCGCGCCCCGTCTGGTCCGGCTGGACCAGCTCGTCACCACGCGGCGCACGCTCGACCTCAGGGCGCTGCTGTCGGAGGACTCGACCTTCTTCGGCGACCTGTTCGCCCACGTCGTGCAGTACGAGGGGGAGATGTACCTGGAAGACGGGCTGCACCGCGCGGTGCGCGCGGCGTTGCAAGGACGACGGGTGCTGCATGCCCGGGTGCTGGAGCTGTCATGACCGATCCGAATCTGGCCCGCCAGGCCCGACGTCACGCCGAGCACGAACGCCAGACGGTGATCTTCGGCGTCATCTTCGCGGTGCTCGCCGTGACGCTGCTGGTCGGCGCGGCCGTCTATACCAACACGGTGCGGATTCCGTTCCTCAACCGCCCGTTCTCGAGCCCGAAGTCGCCTGAGCCCCCGGTGGTGCCGTGCCCGCCGGAGGGTGCGCTGCCGGTCGACCTGGCGGACGTCACCGTCAACGTGTACAACACCACGAGCTACGGCGGTCTGGCCCAGACCCAGGCCGACGCGCTGTCCGGTCTGGAGTTCACGATCGGGCAGACGGGCAACAAGGACCGGGTGCAGACCACGCTGATCGTGTTCGGCCCGGAGGCCATCTCGCAGGCGTACACGCTGCGTCCCTACATCCACGGGGCCGAGTTCCGGTACGACCCGAAACGCACCGACACGAGCGTCGACCTGCTGCTCGGCACCGATTCCGCCGACGTCGACACCGAGCTGGTCGTCGACGCCAACGCCCCGCTGGAACCGGCGGTGGGCTGCGTGGCCGCCGACTCGATCTCCCAGTGACGGCGCACCACGGCGACGT
The DNA here is from genome assembly GCA_031556715.1 of Cellulomonas sp. GTDB lineage: Bacteria > Actinomycetota > Actinomycetes > Actinomycetales > Cellulomonadaceae > Cellulomonas. Next base: position 40,184 of record JAVBSR010000145.1, on the reverse strand, counting down.
GGTGGTCGACGCAGCACCCGCCGCGGCCTCGGGCTGGCGACACCGCCTGGCACGGCTGCCGACCCGACCGTGGACGGTCTGGGTGGCCTTCGCCGCGGTGCACCTGTGGATCGCCTGGTGCGGGGTGTTCTCCATGCCGGAGCGGGTCTTCTGGGACCTGAGCCTGTACCGGTACTGGGTGGCCGACGGTCTGGTCACCGGCCACTGGCCGGTGCTCGACGGCGCCTGGGTCTACCCCGCCGGGGCGCTGGTACCGCTGGTGGTGGTCGGCTGGCTGGCCCGGGAGCTACCCACCTTCGGGCTGACGGTCGACGAGTCCTTCGCCGTGGTGTGGACGCTCATGGTGACCGCGGCGAACGCCGTCGCCGTGGGTCGGCTGCTGCGCCGTCCGGCCGGACGCGTCGCCGCCTGGTGGTGGATCGGCTTCCTGGCCGCGCTGGGACCGGTGGCGGTCGGTCGGCTGGACGCGCTGGTCGCGCCGTTGACGATCCTCGCGCTGCTCGCGGTCGCCGGACGGCCGCGGCTGGCTGCGGTCCTGCTCACGGCCGGCGCCTGGATCAAGGTCGCGCCGGGGGCGCTGCTGGTGCCGGTGGTGGTGGCCCTGCGCCGGTCGTGGCACGCCGCGGTCGTGCCGGCCGCGGTGGTGAGCGCGGCGGTGCTGGGGGTGGTCGCGCTGGCCGGGGGGCGGGAGCACGTCTGGTCGTTCTTGTCGGCCCAGGGCGACCGGGGTATGCAGGTGGAGGCGGTCGGCGCCTCCCCGTGGTTGGTCTGGGGGTTGTTCTCCGGCTCGGTGCAACGCTCGTTCGACGGCCAGATCTTGACCTACGAGATCACCGGGCCCGGCGTCCAGACGGCGGGCCACGTGCTCGACGGGCTGTTCTTCTTCGCGATGCTCTCCACGGCGGCGCTGCTGCTGTGGCGGGCCTGGGGTCCGCGGCGGCTGCCCACGGCCGAGCTGCTCGCCCGCGGGTCGCTGCTGGTGCTGCTGACCATGGTCGTCACCAACAAGGTGCTGTCGCCGCAGTACATCACGTGGCTGGCCGCACCGGTGGCGGTCGCGCTGGCCTGGCGGCTGCCACGGTGGCGGGTGACGGCCTGGACGCTGCTCGGCGTGGCGGCGGCCACCCAGGCCGTCTTCCCGTGGGCGTACTCCGCGATGCTGGCGGCTCGGCCGGGGGCCACGTCCCTGCTGGTCGCGCGCAACGTCGCGCTGGTCGTGCTCTGGGTGGTCACGGCGTGGGCGGTGGTCCGCCCGGCTGTCACCGAGGACGGTGCGGCCGAGCCCGACCGGGTCGGCGCCTCCGCGCCCGCCTGACGGACCACGCCTGCCTAACGGACCACGCCTGCCTAACGGACTATGCCTGCCTAACGGACCAGCAGGGCGCGCAGCGCTCCAGACTCGTCGGCGGTCAGGCCCAGGCCGTCGTGCAGGTAGCCGTCGAAACCGCCGAAGTCCTCGGCGACGCGGGTCAGGGCGGTGTCCAGGTACTCGGCGCGTACCTCGAGCATGGGTTCCAGCATCTCCCGGGGCGCGCCGACGGCAGCGTACCGGTCGATCAGGGGAGCGAAGACCGCCCGCACCGCCGGGTTGACCGCCAGGTACTCGGCCCGCACCTCGTCGACCGCGACGCCCGCGGCCAGGAGCAGCACGGTCACCGCCCAGCCGGTGCGGTCCTTGCCCGCGGTGCAGTGCACGAGGACCGGTGCGCCGTCGGCCTCCAGCACCTCCCGCAGGACGCTGGCGTAGGCCGCGCGGGCCGACGGTGCGACGACCAGCTCGGCGTAGGTGCGGTGCATCTGGGCCACCGGGTCGAACCGGCCGAACGCGTCGGCGAAGGCGACCGGGTCGTTCATGAGGTGGGCCTGGCCCTCGGCCATCTCTGGCGGCATGTCGGCCAGCACGTCCAGGTGTCGGTAGGCGACACCGTCGGGCAGGTGATCCGGTCGTTGTGCCACCTCGCCGGCGGTCCGCAGGTCGACCACGGTGGCCAGTCCCAGACGTCGCAGGTCGGTGGACGCCGCCGGGTCGGACGGCTCACCGGCCCGGAAGAGCCGCCCGGCGGGCAGGCGACCACCCCCGACGACCGCCCGTTCGCCCAGGTCCCGCAGGTTGGGCACCGCGGCGGACGGGTAGACGAACGGGTCAGCAACCATGCCCCCAGCCTCGCACACTCGACCGGGCCGGGCCACGACCAGAATCCACAGGACAGGCCGTAACGAACCGGACAGGGGTACGAAAGCACTACACTCTCGGCCATCACGTCTCTCGACGAGACACCACGACGAGGAGCTCCAGATGACGATGCCGCCTCCGCCTCCTGGCGGATTCCCCGAGGACCAGCCCTACGGACAGCCTCAGGGCGACTACGGGCAGCCCGCCGGCGGCTACGGTCAGCCCGGCGCCTACGGCCAGCCGCCCGCCTACGGCGGCCCGAACCCGTACGGTGTCGGTGGCTCGACCCAGAAGAACAACCTCGGTGGTTGGGCCCTCGGCCTGGGCATCGCCGGCCTGCTGTGCTGCGGGATCTTCGCCGGGATCCCGGCCATCATCCTCGGTCGGCAGAGCCAGGCCGCCGCGGCCCAGGGGTTGGCCACCAACGGCGGCCAGGGCAAGGCCGGGTTCATCCTGGGCATCATCGCCTGCGTGTGGTTCGTCATCGCCATGATCCTCCAGGCCGCCGGAGTGATCGACTACAACTTCTCCTCCAACTGACGGCCAGCAGCTCACCGGTCCGGCGGCAGCGCCCGTCGGCCCGGTGAGCTGCCCGTCCGCTGAGTTCGGACATCCCGCTGAAGTTCGGGCATCCCGCTGAATTCGGACCGCCGGACCGTCAGATGCCGGCGACGTCGAACAGCGAGCCGAGCAGGTAGGTCGCGGCGGCGGCACCCCAGCCGATCGCCAGCTGGCGCAGGGCCCGCCACACCGGCGACGACCCGGACAGCACGCCGACCACCCCGCCGGTGGACAGCAGCGCCAGCCCGACCAGGCCGGCCGACAGGACGACGGCTGTCAGTCCTTCGGCGCCCAGGAAGTACGGCACGACGGGCACGACGGCACCCGAGGCGAAGAACACGAACGACGAGCTGGCCGCACCCCAGGGGGTGCCGACAGCCTCGTGGTCGTCGTCGTCGACCGCGCCCAGCCGGCCGCCGGGCAGGTCGGCGAGCGACGACGCGGCCGACTGGTCGTACTGGGGCTCGTCTGACCATGCCGGGTCGTGCTGGGCCATCGCGGTCAGCAGCGCCCGGGCGCGGGCGGAGGCGACCGCCGTGTCCATCCCGTGCGCCCGGTAGACCAGCGCCAGCTCGTTGGCCTCGGCGTCCAGCGCCCGCAGCGACGCGGCCGGACCGAGCGCCGGACGCCGCGCAGCCAGCAGCTCACGCTGCGAGCTCACCGACACGTACTCCCCGGCGGCCATGGACAGCGCACCGGCCAGCAGCCCGGCCACGCCGGTGAACAGCACCGTCGCGGCGGACACCCCCGAGGCGCCGACGCCCAGCACCAGGGCCAGGTTGGACACCAGCCCGTCGTTGGCGCCGAACACCGCCGCACGGAACGACCCGGACATCTGCTGGCGGCCACGGGCAGCCAGGCCCCGCACCACCTCGGCGTGGATCGCCTCGTCCGCGGCCATGGACGAGGTCCGGCCGCCGGTGCGGGAGGCCCGGGTCTCGGCCCGCTGGGCCAGTGCCAGGACGAACACCGAGCCGAACCTCCGGGCCGCCCAGCCCAGGGCCCGGGTCCGCAGGGCGCTGCGGCGCCGCAGGTCGGCGTGGTCACCGAGCAGGGCCAGCCAGTGCGCCTCGTGCCGCCGTTCCGCCTCGGCCAGGGCGAGCAGGATCTCGCGTTCCTCGCCGTCGCGGGCCGCAGCCAGGTCCCGGTAGATGGCGGCCTCGGCCCGTTCGTCGGCCAGGTGCCGACGCCAGCGGCGGATCTCGGCCCGGGTGGGTTCACTCACGCCGGTCATCCTGGCACAGGCGCATCCTGGCGGCGGCACGCGCGGGACGGTCGACGCGGCCACCGTCCACGGCGCCGACAAGCCCAACCGGCGACCACGGGTGCCTGTGGGCGGCGCGTTCGGAGCGCCGGGCGCGTAGGCTGGGGCCGTCACACCTGCGCAGGGAGAGGGTCCGCCCGTGAAGTCCACATCCGCATTCGTCGCAGGGATCGGCCTCGGCCTGCTCTTCGGCACCAAGGCCGGCCGCGAGAAGCTCGACCAGGTCAAGGGCTGGGTGACCGATGCCTGGAACGACCCCCGTGTCCAGGACCACGTCGCCAGCGCCCAGGAGAAGGCCAAGCAGTACGTGCAGGACCAGGGCGCCGCGCTGCGCGACCAGATGAAGCCGCACCCCGAGGCCTGAGGGTCTGATGCAGGACGACACGCACCGACAAGGCCGTCGGGCACGCACCTCGACGACCGGGCGACGACCGGGCGGCAGCGGGCGGGAGAGGTCGCACCCTCGGCCATCTGGGCCTCCGTCGTGCGGGCGGCACGAGGACTTGGGATTATCGAGTCATGGTCGCTGACGTACTGGTCGAAGGCATGAGCGTCGTCGACGTGCCCGACGCCCTGCGGTTCGAGGCGCGCTCCACGGACGGCACGCTGCTCGGTGTCGCCGAGTACCAGCTCATGGGTGCCGTGGTGGTGTTCACCCACACCGAGGTGCCGCAGGAGTACGGCGGGCGCGGCATCGCGTCGAAGCTGGTCGGCGAGGCGATGGACATGGTCCGAGCGTCCGAACGCCAGGTCATCCCCATCTGCCCGTACGTGCGGTCGTGGCTCACCCGCCACGCCGACTACCTCGACCTGGTGGTCCGACCGAAGAAGCGCGACAGCTGAGCCCCTGGACCGACCCCGAGACGGGCAGCTCAGGCCAGCGCGGCGGCGACCACCTGGCGTGCCTCGTCCTGGACCTGGGTCAGGTGCTCCGGCGAGACGAACGACTCGGCGTAGATCTTGTAGACGTCCTCGGTGCCCGACGGGCGGGCGGCGAACCAGGCGTCGGCCGTGGTCACCTTGAGCCCGCCGATGGCCGCACCGTTGCCGGGGGCGGCCGTCAGCCGGGCGGTGATCGGCTGACCGGCCAGCGTCGTGGCTGACACCTGCTCGGGGGACAGCGCAGCCAGCCTGGCCTTCTGCTCGCGGGTCGCGGCGGCGTCCACCCGGGCGTACCAGGACTGCCCGAACCGTTCGACGAGGTCGGCGTGGTGCTGGCTGGGCGACTTGCCCGTGGTGGCGAGGATCTCCGAGGCCAGCAGGGCCGGCAGCAGGCCGTCCTTGTCGGTGGTCCACACCGTGCCGTCCTGGCGCAGGAAGCTGGCCCCGGCGGACTCCTCCCCGCCGAACCCGACCGACCCGTCGACCAGCCCGGGCACGAACCACTTGAACCCGACCGGCACCTCGATCAGCCGGCGGCCCGCCGCTGCGGCCACACGGTCGATCAGCGACGACGAGACCAGGGTCTTGCCGATGGCCGTGCCCGGCGCCCAGCCGGGCCGGGCCCCGCCGAACAGGTACCAGATGGCCACGGCCAGGTAGTGGTTGGGGTTCATCAGCCCGGCGTCGGGCGTGACGATGCCGTGCCGGTCGGAGTCGGCGTCGTTGCCCGTGGCGATGTCGTACGGCGCGTCCTGCGACATCCGGGCGACCAGGCTCGCCATGGCGTACGGCGAGGAGCAGTCCATCCGGATCTTGCCGTCCCAGTCCAGCGTCATGAACGACCAGCGCGGGTCCACCGTGGGGTTGACGACGGTGAGGTCCAGCCCGTAGCGCTCGGCGATGGCCGCCCAGTACTCGACCGACGCCCCGCCCAGCGGGTCGGCGCCGATGCGCACCCCGGCAGCCCGGATCGCGTCGGTGTCCAGCACGTGACGCAGGTCGTCGACGTAGGCCGAGAGGTAGTCGTGCTTGCGGGTGGTCTCGGCCGCCAGGGCCGCCTCGACGCCGAGCCGGGGCACCTGCCGCCAGCCGTCGTGCAAGATCTCGTTGGCCCGCGCCGCGATGGTGGCGGTGGCGTCCGACCCGGCGGGGCCGCCGTGGGGCGGGTTGTACTTGAACCCGCCGTCCCGGGGCGGGTTGTGCGACGGGGTGACGACGATCCCGTCGGCCAGGCCCGGCCCGTGGGTGCGTACGCCCTGGTCAGACCCGGCACCGTTGTGCCGCAGGATGGCGTGGCTGACTGCCGGGGTGGGCGTCCAGGAGTCCCGGGCGTCGATGCGCACCTCGACCCCGGCTGCGGCCAGCACCTCCAGGGCGGTGCGCCAGGCCGGCTCGGACAGCCCGTGGGTGTCCCGGCCGATGAACAGGGGGCCGTCGGTGCCCTGGGTCCGGCGGTACTCGACGATCGCTGCGGTGGTCGCGACGATGTGCGCCTCGTTGAACGCCGAGTCGAAGGCGGAGCCGCGGTGCCCCGAGGTGCCGAACACGACCTGCTGGTGCGGGTTGTCGGCGTCCGGCACCCGGTCGTAGTAGGCGGCGACCAGGGCCTCAGGGTCGATGAGGTCGGAAGGCTGAGCGGGAGTTCCAGCGCGCGGGTCCATGGTATTCATCCTGCCCCAGTCATCAGCATGTGCACCTCCGACGCCACCACGACAGGCGTATGCGTCTCACGTCCCGGCACGTCAGGCCGGTGCGCCCCCGATCCAGAGCACCTGGCTGGCCGAGCGGCGCGCCGCCGACCGCAGCCCGTCACGACGTCAGGTAGACCGCGCCGCACAACCAGCGGGCGTTCTGCAGCTGGCACGACACACCGACGCTCACGTAGGTCTGGCGCAGCAGGTTCTCCCGGTGGCCGGGCGAGTTCATCCAGCCGTCGACCACGGCGGCCCCGTCGGAGTACCCCAAGGCCAGGTTCTCTCCGGCACCGGCCTTGCAGGCGTCCACGACGGGCCCCAGCGGCGGGTGGTAGAACCCGTTCTCGGCGACCAGCTGGGCCACCCGGCTCGTGACCTGGTCGGTGGCGCACGACGATACCGACAGCGCCCCCAGCCCGTTGGCGGCGCGCTGGGCGTTGGTGGCCGCCACGATGTCGGCCTCGATCTGCGCGCCCGGGCCGGCCGGCTGCGCCGCGACGGGCGGGGCCGTCTCGGTCGGCTTCGGGGTGGTGCTCGGTGCGACCGTCGGTTCCGGTTCGGGCTCGACGGTCGGTTCCGGGGTGGGCTCGGCGGTCGGCTCAGGGGTGGCCGAGGCCGTCGGTGCCGGGACGCGCCCCCGGCTCGAGCCTGGCGCGACGCCCGCGCTGGTCTCGGCGGGCGTGCCCTGACCGGCCTGGGTCTGATGGCCGGTCCGCTGGTGGTGCTCCAGCGCGATGGCCAGGGCAGGGCCGGCGACGACGACGGCCAGCGCTGCCACCAGGGCGACGACGACCCGGCGGGCCCGCGGGGACCGTCTGCCGTGGCGGGCGCTCGACCGGAACTGCATCCCGAACTGCATGGTGCTCCCTCGGTGTGGCTGGTCGGTTCTGGGACGGATCCGGCCTCCGTCAGGTAACGAACCTATAACGCGACGGTCCCAGGGGATGAAGATCTGGGCGAGAAGAGCCGCCGCGTCGAACCTCGGAATCACCCGAGGTCCCACCTCTGACCAGCACGGACGTCGCCGTTCCGGGTGGACGGGCAGCACAGTGTGAGAATGCTCACATTGTGACAAGCCGGTCGACGTGCTAGCGCATCGGGCGACGCACGGCCGGTCGAGGTGCGACCGGGCCGACGTGCTGGACGGCGCCGTCCGCCGCGACGGCCTGCTGGGGCGCCCGCCGCCCTAGGAGCCGTCGCAGAGCCAGCAGCTCACGGCTGCGAGGATGCCGTCGGCTCCGGGCTCGGCGTGGGTGCGGTGCTGGTCGGGCTCGGCGTCGGCGTCGGCTCGGGAGTAGGAGTCTGCGTCGGCTCGGGGGTCGGCGTCGGCTCAGGAGTAGGAGTCGGCTCAGGAGTAGGAGTAGGAGTAGGAGTAGGAGTCGGGGTCGGCTCGGGCTCCGGGGCGGGCGGCGCGCTGGGCTCGGGCGCCGCGGTCTCGACCGGCGCGACCGGCAGCCGCACCGGGGTCCGCACGGACTGGGGCCGGGCCTGGCGCGACCGCTCCAGCTGCCGGGAGGGCACGGTGAGCACGTCGGTCTGCTCGACCGTCGGCTCGGTCACGTCGGCGGGCGAGACCGGCAGCGGCGGCAGCGCGCGGTCCTGGGCCTGCGCCACCGTCTCGGGCTGCGGTGCCGCCTGCTGGACCACAGACGACCCTGGTTCGTTCCCGGAACCGCCGACGGCACCAGCCAGGACCGGGACGCCGACCACCGCCGCGGTCGCAGCGACCGCCACGCCCACGGCCCGCGGACGTGCCCAGACCGGACGGTCGGTGCGGACGTGCCGTGCCTTCACGCTGCGGGACCCCATTGGTCTTCCCTTCTGCTGCCGTACAAACAGACCGGTAACTCAAGTCACGGAACAATAACACCACCGTCCTTACCTGGCGACTCGAATCGCCTAAAACGCCCATACCCGTTCCCTGACCACCCGTTCGAGATGCCCGCCGGGGTACCCGTGCACACCGGTCGGCCAGCCAGCCCGGACCGACGCCTGCCCCCCGGGTCGCGGCCTCAGCACCGCACGGACGACCGTCGTCCCCAGGTCGTCGCGGCCTCTTCACCCGGCTGACCTATGCTGGCCGGATGAGGCTGCGCCGCACCCACCCGGACCGCGCGCAGGCGACCGCCCAGGCCACCGAGCTCGCCGTGGCCGCCGAGCGCAACCGCATCGCCCGCGAGATGCACGACATCGTCGCCCACTCGCTGTCCGTCATCGTCATCCAGGCCGACGGCGGCCGCCTGGCTGCCGCGACCGACCCGGAAGCGGCCCAGCGCGCCCTGACGACCATCGCCGAGACCGGCCGGGCCGCTCTGGCCGACACCCGTCGCATCCTCGGCCTGCTGCGCGGCACCGACCAGGCCGCACGCACACCCGTGCCCGACGCCGGCTCGGTGACCGACCTCGTGGCCACGGTGCGGGCCGCCGGGCTGGAGGTGGCCCACGTGCAGACCGGCACGCCGCGTCCGCTGCCGCCCGCCGTCGGCGCCGCGGTCCACCGCATCGCCCAGGAGTCGCTGACCAACGTGCTCCGGCACGCCGGGACCGAGGCCCGCACCGTGGTCTCCGAGGTCTGGCACGACACCGGTTTCCGGCTCGTCGTGACCAACACCGCCGGCACGGCGGTGACGAGCACCCCCGCCCGGGGCATGAGCGCCCTCGGCCGGGGTTCCGCCGCACCGGGCCGCGGGCACGGGCTGGTCGGGATGACCGAACGGGCCGAGCTGTTCGGCGGTACGCTCGCGGCCGCACCCACCGACGACGGTGGCTTCCGCGTCCAGGTCGACCTGCCCTACCCCGACGACGACCAGTGGGAGTCTCATGACTGAGCCGATCCGCATCATCCTCGTCGACGACCAGCAGCTGGTCCGCGCCGGGCTCACCATGGTCGTCAACGCCCAGCCGGACATGCAGGTGGTGGGCGAGGCCGGCGACGGTGTCGAGGCCGTCGCCCTGGTCGCCAGGACCCCGGCCGACGTCGTGCTCATGGACGTGCGCATGCCCCGCCAGGACGGCATCGCCGCGACCGCGGCCATCACGGCCGACCCGGCCGCGCCGCGCATCGTCATGCTCACCACCTACGACCTCGACGAGTACCTGCTGGCCGCGATCAAGGCCGGTGCGTCGGGCTTCCTGCTCAAGGACGCCCCGCCGGACGACCTGGTCGGCGCGATCCGCACCGTGCACAGCGGCGACGCGGTCATCGCCCCGGCGTCCACCCGGCGGCTCATCGACCACGTCGCCCACCTGACCGAGGTCGACGAAGACCCGGAGCGGTTCGGCGACCTGACCGACCGGGAGCGCGAGGTCCTCGTGCACGTGGCCCGCGGGCTGAGCAACGCCGAGATCGCCACCACCCTGTACCTGGCCGAGACCACCGTGAAGACCCACGTCGGCCGGATCCTCGCCAAGCTCGGCGCCCGCGACCGGGTCCAGGCCGTCGTGGCGGCCTACGAGGGTGGGCTGGTCCGCCCCGGAGGGTAGGGCGCCGGCCCACGATGGTCCCGCAGGAGGACCTTCACCCACCACCACAGCACGACGACAGCCCCGACGACGCCACCTAGCGTGGCACCCATGTCCCAGGACCTGCCTCCGCCCGGTATCCGGGTCGACGACGTACGCCGCGCCTTCGGGTCGGTCCGGGCGGTCGACGGGGCGACCTTCACCGTCCCGGCCGGGACGGTCACCGCGCTCATCGGCCCGAACGGGTCGGGCAAGACCACGCTCCTGCTGATCCTCGCGGGGCTGCTGGCAGCCGACAGCGGTCAGGTCGAGGTGGCGGGCGCGGACCCGCGGCACGCCGCCACCCGTCGGCGCATCGGCTGGATGCCTGACGAGTTCGGCACCTGGGACGCCCTGACCCCCACCGAGATCCTCGTGACCTTCGCCCGGGCCTACGGGCTGGCCAAGGCGCCAGCCCAGGCCCGGGCCGCGGCACTGCTGGACGAGCTGCACCTGACCGAGCTGTCCGCCTCGCCGGCCCGGGTGCTGTCCCGGGGGCAGAAGCAGCGGCTGGGCCTGGCCCGGGCGCTGGTCCACGACCCCGACGTGCTGCTGCTCGACGAACCCAGCTCGGGCCTGGACCCGCGGGCACGCATCGAGCTGCGCCACACCCTGCGCACCATGGCCGACCAGGGCAAGACGGTCGTGCTGTCGTCCCACGTCCTGGCCGAGCTGGAGGACGTGTTCGACGAGGCGGTGTTCCTCGACAACGGCAAGACCGTCGTCCCGGACGCCTCGGTCGCCCAGGCGTCGGCCACCACGCGCGGCTGGCGCCTGGCCGCCCTCGACCCGGGGGCGCTGCGGACCTTCCTCGACCGGGCCGGCATCCCCTGGCAGGCCGCACCCGGCACCGGCGAGGAGGTCGTGGTGGACCTGACCGGCCCGTCGTCCGCCGCAGACCTGCTCAAGGCCGCCCTGGCCGACGCGGTGCCGGTGCACACGCTCGCCCCGGTGGCCGGTCGCCTGGAAGAGGCCTACCTGGCCCTGGACCACGAGGAGTCGCGCCGATGAGATGGGCCCGAGGCGTCACGACCGTCGTCGGACTGGAGCTGCGCCAACGCGTGCGCTCGCGCCGCTGGTGGGTCTCGCTCGTCGCGTGGTCCGTCCTCATCGGCGCGTTCACCCTGCTCATGCGGGCCAACGGTACGGACATGACCAGCTCGTCGGAGCCGTTGTGCGACGCCGCCATCATCGTCACCGACGACGGCACCACCGTGGACGGCTGCGCGCTGCCGAGCGACACGGACTACAGCGGCCTGTCGACCACCGCCTCGAGCCCCGACCGGGCCGTCTACGCCCAGGGCGTGTGCACGGCGGGAGACGACGGCACTGTCAGGTGCACGGTCATGTCGTGGAGCACGTTCGGCGGTGTCACCTGCTACGACACCGGGTCCGGGACGGCCTGCTCCCAGTACGACACGCAAGGCGCGCTGGTGACCGGCGTGGAGGGCCCGCCGCCGCCGCCGCTGGGGTTCGAGTGCACCAGCACGGCCGACGGTTCGGCCGTCTGCCCCATCCCGGCTGCCACCTCGAGCACCGGGGAGATGATGGCCCCGCCCCAGACCTGCACCATCAGCTACCACCCGGGCCACGGCACCGGCTCCGACTACAGGGCCTCGTGCACCTGGGACCCGGTGGACGGCTGGCGCCCCAGCTCGGGCCCCACGGTGTTCGGGCTCGTGGTGTTCTTCGTGCTCGGGCTGGGTCTGCTGGTCACACCGGCGCTGACGGCCGGGTCGATCAACGGCGACCGCCAGGCCGGGACGCTGGCCACGCTCCAGGCGACCACCCTGTCGGCCACCCAGATCGCGCTGGGCAAGCTGGTCGCCGCCTGGCTGACCATGCTGGCGTTCCTCGTGGCCGCGCTGCCGTGGATCTTCACGGCCATGGTGGTCGCCGGTACCTCCCTGGTCCAGGTGCTGGGCTGCTGCGCCCTGGTCATGCTGGAGCTGGCCGTGATGTGCGCCGTCGGGCTGGGCTGGTCGGCGCTGTTCAACCGGACCAGCGGGTCCAACCTGCTGTCGTACGGCACCGCCCTGCTGCTGTCGGTCCTCACCGTGGTGTTCACGATCCTGCTCGCCCCGCTGACGACGCACAGCACCCAGGTCGACGTCTACCGCCTGCCCGACGATGTCCAGGCCCGCTGGGACGCCGAGATGGACGCCTTCTACAACGACCCGTCGGCGTTCCTCCCACCGGCCATGCCCGTCGACGAGTGCGCCTGGATCACCGAGACCCGGTCCGAGACCCACACCGAGGAGGCCTGGTGGCTGCTGGTCCCCAACCCGTTCGTCATGGTGGCCGACGCCGCCCCCGCACCGACGATCGCCCAGACGCACCCTCAGATGTACGAGACCTGGGGCGGCGACCCGCTGTTCGCCACGCGTGGCGCTGTGTCCGCGCTCGCCGCCGGCCCCCAGCTGCGGGTCGTCGAGTGCACCGGGTACGACTTGACCACCGGGATGGACGTCTCGCCGCTCGACCCCGTCCAGGTGGGTGACTCCGCCCAGTTCCGGGTGTGGCCCTGGAGCCTGGCCGCCAACCTGCTGCTGGGCGGCACCTTTTTCGTCATCACGGTGCGTCGCCTGAAGGTCCCGTACCGCAAGCTCCCCCGAGGCACCCGGGTGGCCTGAGTGCGTCGACGCCAGCCGTCGACGCACCCAGCGCTCGACCCGTCACGGCGGGCCGATTGAGGGGGCCGGGCGCAGCGACTAGCCTTGCGGGGTGGTTACCGGAGACTATGTCGCGCGTCCGTTCGAGGGGTTGCCGGGCGAGCCGGACTGGGTGGCGCTCAAAGAGCTCGTACCGGCCGCGACGGCGACCGTCCGCACTACCGCCGAGCACGGTGCACGCGACGTCGTGGTGACGACCGCGCTGCCCTCGCAGTGGCCGGCGCTGCACCGCACCGACGGGCAGGTGCTGCTCGCGCTGCAGACCGTCGGCGGGTCCGGCGACGCCAGCCGCGACCTGGCCACGGCCCTGCTGCGCGCCCTCGACTCCGAACCGGGCAGCGCGGTGGAGAACATCGGCCTGCCCACCCCCGGACCCCGGTTGCAGGACGTGCTCGACCTTTCCGTCCCGTTCGAGGTGACGGTGCACGACTCGTTCGAGTTCTGGCTGGACCCGACGGTCGAACGCACCCCGGAGATCACCCGGGCCATGGACGACGCCAGCGCGGGCATCCTCGACACGGCCCGCCTGACCAGTGCCGACGCCGCCTACTGGACCCGGATGGGCGCCAAGGAGTTCCTGCGCTGGGCCCAGTCGGCCGACGAGCAGCAGGTGCTCGACGCCCTGGCCCGCCTGCACGGCGCCCGCACCTCCGCCGTCGACGAGGGCCGCTTCCTGGGGTACTTCCGCTCCTGCGGACTGGTCGTCCCCGTGTGGGAGCTGGCCCGCGGCTCCGAGGCCGAGGACGTCGAGTCGGCCCTGGCCCGCTTCGCCCCCCGCTTCGCCGCGGCCCTGGCCGACGACTCCCCCCTGGACGCCAACGCCCGTCGGGCCCGCGCCGGTCTGGTCGCCCGCCAGGTCACCCTGCACTGACCCGGCTGCGGGCCCACCGTCGACACCAGGTCGGGCCCCAGGCCGTCACTCGCGACGCGTCGCTGCCAGGTCGAGCGCCCGGGGCACCGCGGCGGCCGCGACGGCCGCCGTCGCGGCGCAGGCCAGGGCTGCCGCCAGGGCGAGGCCGCCGATCGCGCCCCAGTCCGGGTCACGGACCAGGCCCCCGGCGTACTGCCAGGCCAGACCACCGAGCACCCCGCCGACCAGGGCGACGGCCGTGCCGCTGCCGACCGTGACGATCACCTCCCACCGGTGCGCACCGCGCAGGACGCCAGCATCGACACCGACCAGCATCAGCTCGACGTCCGCGCTCCGACGCTGGGCGGCCCGGTCGGTCAGGGCCGTCGCCAGGGCCACCAGGGTCACCAGCGCGGCCAGCGCCACGCCGAGATGGACGAAACCGTTGATCATGGCGATGTGCCCGCCGCTGTCCGGGTTTAGGCCCAGGGCCGACGGCTGGCTGTACGGGGCGACCGAGACGATGCCGGTGATCACGTGGTCGACCGTGCGCGGTGTCGCTGCGACGGCCACCATGACCGAGTCCTGGGCTATCGTGGCTCCGGCCTCGTCGGTCGGTCCCTCAGGGACCGCGTCGATGAGCGGGACCGGGTCGACGGTGACCAGGGCATCGAAGCCGCCTCCGACGATGCTGTCGGCGACAGAGGCCGGCAGCGCACCCGCCGGTCCGCCCGGCGCGGACGGGACCAAGGTCAGCGCGTCGGCGGGCCGCATGCCCTGGGCCGAGGCGGAGGCACTGAGATAGGTCGCGCCGTCCGCACACCACGGGGCCGGTTCGACGGAGCTGGCGCCCGCCGCAAGGTACGACCGCACCGTGTCGCACGGCGCGACCACGACCCTGGGCGTCGCCGCGACGTCTGGCGGTGCTGGCGGCACGGACACGACAGCCACCAGCGGGGCGTCGACCGCGTCGGCCAGCGCGGCTGACCCGACCTGGATGTCCGACGCCGCCACGGTCACGGGGACGACCGACGTGACCGGCGTGCTCACCGCCCTCGCGTCACGCGTCTGCCCGATCATCACCCCGGTCGCCAGGACCACGAGCGCCAGTGCCGTGACCAGACGGGCCGCCCCTGAAGGGTCGAAGGATGCCCGCGCACCACCGAGCCGGGCGGCCAGGTGCGGGCCGTGCGCCGACAGCAGGCCACCGACCCAGCGGACCAGCGCGGGGATGGCCAGCACCAGCCCGACGGCGGTGACCAGCACCGTGGCCGTCATGATCCGGTCCAGGTGCACGACCGAGACCCCGTCAGACCGCCGCCCGCCCGCCACGACCTGGGCCACCAGGGACGTCGCGCCGAGGGCCAGTGGGACCAGGCGCCACCTTGAGGCCCGGCCGTGTCGCGTCGCACGCACCGTCACCCGGGTCAGGCCCGTCCCGATGTCGGTGCGCAGGCTCACGGCGGCGGCGAACACCAGCGTGGCGACGAGCGCGACCAGCGCCGTGAGCCAGGTGAGCGCGGTGTCCTGGGCGAACCACGTCGTGCCCAAGAAGCGCGACCGGGCCAGCGCAACGTTGACGACGGGGTAAGCAGCAACCCCCAGCCCCCAGCCCAGGACCGACAGCACCACGACCTCGACGGCGTTGACCCGGCGCACCAGGCGCGGCGGCGCTCCCAGCAGGTGCAGCGCCGCCAGGCGTCGCGCCCGGGTCGCGGCCGACAGCCGCGCCGCCACCGTCAGGAAGGCGATCGACGGCAGACCGGCGAGCAGCACGAGCACCGCGACGAGACCCGCCACCTGGCCGGCGGGGATGTCGATGGTGTCAGGGACGACCAGCCCTCCGGACGACCGGTCGACCACAGCGGTACCGCCGCGCCACTGATCGGCCCGCGGGACCCCGCGGTACACCACGAGCTCGTCCGGCGTGCGCAGCCCGTCGTCACCGACAGTCCCGGTGACGGCGCCCGGCAAGGAGCGCGCCAGGTCGGGATCGTCGCGCAGCGCCGTGGCCACGGCAGGCGAGACCAGCATCTCGCCGGGCCCGGGCCAGGCGGCCACGCCAGGTGGCGTCCCCAGGTCCGGCGACCGGACGTCGACGTCGACACGCAGCAGCATCCGGTCGTCGTACGGGGTCCGGCTCTGCGTGACCCAGCCCTGGGTGCGGGCCGGGTCGTCGTAGAGGTACGCCGGGGCGCGTGCCTGAGTACGGGCGGCCTGGGAGCCGGTGACTGTCGCCGCCGCCGTGCACACCAACCCGCCGAGGACCACCACCGCCACCCCGGCCACCACCAGCACCATCGACCACCGGCGCCGGGCTCCGCCCGTGACGAGCAGCCGCACCCCCAGCCGCAGAGCCCACCGGGTCCCAACCCGGTCCGGGTTTCTCACCGCGCCACCACGGCCGAGCTGACGTCCCGACGAGACAGGGTCGCGGCGTCGACGGTCCGGTCAGCGTGACCGGCGACCCCGGCGTCGTGGGTCACCAGCAGCACCGCCGCGTCGCGCCGCTGCGCCGCTCCCAGCATGAGGTCCAGCACCCGGGCGGCGTTCTGCGGGTCGAGGGCACCGGTCGGCTCGTCGGCCAGCACCACGGCCGGGTTGTGCACCAGCGCCCGGGCGACGGCGGCACGCTGGGCCTGACCGCCTGACACCTGCGACGGGTAGCGGTCGCCCAGGCCGTCCAGGCCCAGCTCGGTCAGCAGGTCGCGGGCCGAGGCCAGCGCCGTACGCCGCGACCCGCCGAGGATCTCGACGGGCAGGGCGACGTTCTGGGCCAGCGTCAGCTCGGCCACCAGCTCGGAGAACTGGAAGACCAGACCCAAGGACTCGCGGCGCACCCGGCACCGCTCGTCCAGGTCGGCGCCGTCCAGCCGCCGCCCCGCGACCCTGATCGAGCCCGACCGGGGGACGTGGATGCCCGCCAGGCACAGCAGGAGCGTGGTCTTGCCCGTCCCGCTCGCACCGGTCAGCGCCACCACCTCACGACCCACGACCAGGTCGACGTCGACGAGCACCGGCTCCTCGTGCGCGAACCCGAAGGTCAGCCCCGTCGTCTCGACGAGCGCTGCCTCACCGGCCGTCGGCGGCACGTCAGCACGCCCGAGCCGGCGCGAGGACGCGCCTCCCGCGACCGGCCTGGGCTCGCCGGTGCACCCGGCGACCTGCGCTGGCGGCGCAGCGTCCCGCAGCGACGGCTCCGGCTTGATCGGTCGTCATCGGTCGAATCCCTGCTCTGCGGAGGCGACGCCTGCGCCTGACCCGAATCGGGCACGTCATGCGCCCCACGGACGTTATCGCACTTCATGGGACGACAGTCATCGGCTGTGCACAGGACGGCGGCCTCGCTGTCTCCAGGCCGTCCGCCGCCAGGCCGTCCGCTCCGAGCGGGACAACACTGGCGGGACAACACTGGCGGGACAACATTGGACCGTGCCGTGCTCACCACGATGGTCCGCCCACCTCGGGACGCCAGCACTTGCCCCGCGGAACGCTCCGACCCGATCCGGTCGGACCAGAGGCCGCAGACGTGCTGCAATGAGACATGGCAGACGTTCAGACGAGTGTGCAGGCCGACGAGGCCGCGGTGCGGGGCCTGGCCGAGCGGGCCGAGCAGGTGGACCGGGTGGCGCCGTTGGACGAGGCGACGCTGCTGGCCCTGCGTGACGGCACCGACGTGGTGCACCTGACCGTGCACGACCAGGACCGTCTCGTCGGCTACGCGCAGGTGCGACCTGACGGGACGGGGCTGGTGGGCGAGCTCGTCGTCGACCCGGACCACCGTCGGCGCGGGATCGGCACCCGCCTGCTGGGCGCGCTCCAGGAGGCCGACGGCGTCGCGGTCCCGACCGCGGACCCGCCTGCCGGAGAGCACGGCCCGCTGGAGGTGTGGGCCCACGGCGACCTGCCCGGCGCCCGGGCCCTGCTGGCGGCCGCGGGCGCCCAGCCGGTGCGGGAGCTGTGGGTGCTGGGCCGTGACCTGGCCGACCTGGCCGATCCCGTGCCGCCCCCCGGGGTGACCCTGCGCCCGTTCCGGGTGGGTGAGGACGAGGCGGCGTGGCTGGCGGTCAACGCCCGGGCTTTCGCCCACCACCCGGAGCAGGGCCGGACCACCCTGGCCGACCTGCTGGTCCGCGAGGGCGAACCGTGGTTCGACCCCGAGGGTTTCGTCGTGGCTGTGGCCGACGACGGCAGGCAGCTCGGCTCGGTCTGGACCAAGGTCCACGCCCGCGAGCAGGTCGGTGAGATCTACGTGCTGGGCGTCGACCCGTCCGCCCAGGGGACGGGTCTGGGCCGGGTGCTGACCGGGGCCGGTCTGGGCTGCCTGGCCCGGCAGGGTCTGGGCCGGGTGATCCTGTTCGTCGAGGCGGACAACGACGCGGCCCTGGCCACCTATCGCAGTGCCGGGTTCGTCCGCGAAGCGGTCCACAGCCGCCACCGCCTGCCCTCCAGCGCCGGATGAGACCTCCGCCTCGACCGTGAACCTGCACTGTCGGCCGGCCTTGGGGCGGTGCTTGCCGACCTGCCGGGAACGTGCGGCGGCGCACGAGAGCCTCCGGTCGTCCTCCCGGCAGCCGCACCCCGGCCTTCCGACCCCCCTCGACGGCGC
This sequence comes from Cellulomonas sp., assembly GCA_031556715.1. Lineage (GTDB taxonomy): Bacteria > Actinomycetota > Actinomycetes > Actinomycetales > Cellulomonadaceae > Cellulomonas. The sequence continues at coordinate 21,978 of JAVBSR010000145.1, read as the reverse complement.
AGACGGTGCCACCATGGGGGCATGACCGACGCACCCCTGCTCGGCGCCGCAGAGCTGGCGGCCCACATCGCCGAGCACGTCGCCGACGAACCGGCCCCCGACCTCCCGACGGAGATGCTCCGCCCGCTGCCCGACGACCGTTTCGGCGACCGTGAGCTGTCCTGGCTGGCGTTCAACCAGCGCGTCCTGGAGCTGGCGGAAGACCCGAACGTCCCGCTGCTGGAACGGGTGCGGTTCCTGGCGATCTTCGCCTCCAACCTGGACGAGTTCTTCATGGTGCGGGTGGCGGGGCTCAAGCGGCGCATCGCCACCGGCCTGGCGGTGACCGCGGTCAACGGTCTGTCGCCGCGGGAAGAGCTGGCGGCGATCAGCACCGAGGGGCAGGCCCTGATGGAGCGCCACGCCCGGGTGTTCACCGAGCAGGTGCAGCCCGCGCTGGCGGCGGAGGGCATCACCATCGTGCGCTGGGCCGACCTGGGCAGCGGTGAGCAGGAGCGGCTGACCAAGTACTTCCGCAAGCGCCTGTTCCCGGTGCTGACCCCGCTGGCCGTCGACCCGGCACACCCCTTCCCGTACATCTCTGGCCTGTCGCTCAACCTGGCGGTCTCCCTGGTCAACCCGGCCAGCGGCAAGGAGCACTTCGCCCGGGTCAAGGTACCGCCGCTGCTGCCGCGGTACCTGGCGGTCGACGCCCGCGGCAAGCCGTCCGTGCCGGATGAGCACTCGGCGTCCCGCGAGCGGGGGCCGATGTCGTTCGTGCCGATCGAGGACGTCATCGCCGAGCACCTGTACTACCTGTTCCCCGGGATGGACGTCCAGGAGTTCCACACCTTCCGCGTCACCCGCAACGAGGACGTCGAGGTCGAGGAGGACGACGCGGAGAACCTCCTCAAGGCCATGGAGAAAGAGCTGCTGCGGCGGCGCTTCGGCCCGCCGGTGCGCCTGGAGCTGGCCGACGGGATCAGCGACCGGGTCCACCGGCTGCTGACCCGCGAGCTGCGGGTCGGCGCCGAGGACGTCTACGAGCTGCCCGCCCCCCTGGACGCCACCGGCCTGAACGTCATCGCCGACCTGGACCGGCCCGAGCTGCACTACCCGCCGTTCGTGCCCACCACGCACCGGCACCTGGCGGAGGTCGAGTCGGCCACCCCGACGGACATCTTCGCGGCCATAAGAGCCCGCGACATCCTGCTGCATCATCCTTATGACTCGTTCTCCACCTCGGTGCAGCAGTTCCTGGAGCAGGCGGCAGGCGACCCGGCGGTGCTGGCCATCAAGCAGACCCTGTACCGCACGTCGGGCGACTCCCCCATCGTCGACGCCCTGATCGACGCCGCCGAGGCCGGCAAGCAGGTGCTGGCCCTGGTGGAGATCAAGGCCCGGTTCGACGAGCAGAACAACATCGACTGGGCCCGCAAGCTGGAGCAGGCCGGGGTGCACGTGGTGTACGGGATCGTCGGGCTGAAGACCCACTGCAAGCTGTCCCTGGTGGTGCGGCAGGAGAACGACGGGCTGCGGCGCTACTCGCACGTCGGTACCGGCAACTACCACCCCAAGACCGCCCGGCTGTACACCGACCTGGGACTCCTGACCTGCGACTCCGAGGTGGGCCAGGACCTCACGCGGCTCTTCAACCAGCTGTCCGGCTACGCCCCGCGCAGCCGTTTCCACCGGCTCCTGGTCGCCCCCAGACAGATCCGCACCGGGCTGGTCGAGCGCATCGAGCGGGAGGCCGCGGCCGCCCGGGCCGGCGAGGACGCCTGGATCAAGATCAAGGTCAACTCCATGGTCGACGAGGGCGTCATCGACGCGCTGTACCGGGCCTCCGCCGACGGGGTGCCGATCGACATCAACGTGCGCGGCATCTGCGCGCTGCGGGCCGGGGTGCCCGGGCTGTCGGAGAGCATCCGGGTGCGGTCGGTGCTGGGCCGCTTCCTGGAGCACTCGCGGATCTTCGCGTTCGCCCACACCCAGCCGGGCACGGAGGACGACTTCACCGGCCCGGAGGTGCTCATCGGGTCGGCCGACCTCATGCACCGCAACCTGGACCGTCGGGTCGAGGCGCTGGTCAGGATCGCCGCGCCCGAGCACGTCGAGGAGTGCATCGAGCTGGTAGACCTGGCGGTGGCCGACACCACCGCGTCGTGGTGGGCCGAGCCGGACGGCACCTGGACCCGCCACCACCTCGACGCCGACGGCGAACCGCTCGTCGACCTCCAGTCGTTGCTCATCGCCCGCCAGCGGCGGCCGCGCCGGTGAGGCCACCTGACCCCAGGGTGCTGGCCGCGGGCGCCCTGGTGTGGCGCGTGCGGGCCGGCCGGTTCCAGGTCGCCCTGGTGCACCGGCCCCGCTACAAGGACTGGTCGTGGCCCAAGGGCAAGCTGGAACCCGGGGAGAGCCTGGTCGGCACGGCCGTGCGCGAGGTGGCCGAGGAGACGGGCCTGGACGTGGTGCTCGGCTGTCCGTTGCCGTCCGTGCAGTACACCGTGGGCGGCAACCTCAAGCAGGTGCACTACTGGGCGGCGCAGCCCGGCGGTCGCGGTGACATCGCCCTGACCGCCCGGGAGGCGGTACCCCGGGCGGCCGGCACCGAGATCGACGACGTGCGCTGGTTCGACGCCGACGTCGCCACCCGGCGGCTCACCCGGGCCGCGGACCGTCGGCTGCTCGTCGCGCTGGTCCGGGCGCACCACGACCAGACGCTCGACACCCGGGCCGTGGCCGTGGTGCGGCACGCCCGGGCCCGCAAGCGTGCCACCTGGCCCGGCGCCGAGGCGGACCGTCCGCTGACCCGGACCGGCCAGGGGCAGGCGTCACTGCTCGTCGGGCTGCTGTCGGCCTTCGGCATCACCCGGCTGGTCACCAGCCCGTGGGAACGCTGCCAAGAGACGGTCAGGCCCTACGCCCAGGCCACCGGGCTGCCCCTCGACCTGGTCGCCGCCCTCGCCGAGGACTCCCACACCGCCTCGCCCGCCCGCACCGCCGCCGCGGTCGAGCAGGCGCTCGCTGCCGGGACAGACATCGCGCTGTGCACCCACCGACCGGTGCTCCCCACGGTCCTGGACGTGCTGTCCACCCACAGCCCGCGGGGCGTGGCCGACACCCTGCCGACGGCCGACCCGTTCCTGCGGCCCGGTCACGTCCTGGTCGCGCACGTGGTGGACACCCCCGTCGGCACCCGCCTGGTGGCCGCTCAGAGCCTCGACCCCAGCGTCTGAGCCGCTCGGAAGCCGACGCCTGCCGTCGACGCTCCTGCCCGAGGACACCGGGCATCAATCCAGCGACGCCGGTGTATCAGATCTGATACACCGTGTTGCCGAACTGATACAAAAAAACGGCTGCACAGCCCGCGCCGGTAGATATTGTTCCGTCTGCGGCGCACCAGCGCCTTTTGACGAGGAGGCTCTGATGGCAGACGGCGCGAAGCTCTGGCGCGGTGCGGCGGTCGCGACACTGGCGGTCCTGGTCGCCGCCGGGTGCCAAGGTGGCGGTGACCAGCCGAAGAAGGACGCGGACAAGACCGGGGGCACCAAGCAGACCGCCGATGTGGACCCGTCAATGGTGGTGCCCGGTTTTCAGCTGGGTGAAGTTCCCCCGGTGCCGTTGTTCGAGCTGCCGGACCTTTCCTTGCTGCAGGCCCACGACGACGCATTCACCGTCAAGTTCGACGAGATCGACAACAGCTATCCCGGGCTGACGGTGTCCCCGGCCGCGTGCGACGAGTACGGTTCGCACACCACCTCGAACGGCGCGCTGCTCGCCTACGGCGACGGCACCACCAGCTACACCGGCGCTGACGGCGAGACCTGGAACTACGGCGACGGCTCGGGCTCCTACGAGAGCGACGGCGTGACGTTCACGAACTACGGCGACGGCTCGGGGTCCTACGAGAGCGGAGACCTGTCAGTCTGGAACTACGCCGACGGCTCCGGCAGCTACACCAGCGCCGACCTCAAGGTCTGGCTGTACGGCGACGGCACCGGCAGCTACGACAAGGGCCCGCTGTCGATCTGGAACTACGGCGACGGCTCGGCGTCCTACGAGGACGAGGGCGTGACCATCTGGAACTACGGCGACGGTAGCGGCAGCTACGACAGCCCCACGCTGAGCATCCGGAACGACGGGCAGGGGACCGCCACCGTCAAGGGCCCGGCCGGGACCGTCGAGGTCAAGGCCGACCCGCTGCCCAAGGTCCCGGCCCTCGGGAAGTTCCCGCCGCTGGCGGCCCTGGCACCGCAGCAGTACTGCGGCGTGTCGATCACGCTGGACGCCGGGCTGCTGTTCGACTTCGGCAAGTCCGACGTCCGCGCCGACGCGGCGCAGGTGATCGCCAGCGTGGCGGCGGTGCTGAAGGACAACACGGTGCCGGCCGCGACCGTCGAGGGCCACACCGACTCGATCAGCGACGACGCGTTCAACCAGACCCTGTCGGAGAACCGCGCCAAGGCCGTGACCGACGCCCTGCGGGCCGCCGGGGTGAGCACCGACCTGACGGCGGTCGGCTACGGCAAGACCCGGCCCGTCGCCCCCAACACCAACCCCGACGGCTCCGACAACCCCGCCGGACGCCAGCTCAACCGCCGCGTCGAGATCTACATCCCGGCGTTCTGACAGACCACCCCTCACCGGCCCCGCGAAGCCGGTGAGGGGTGCAGGGCGACGACGGTCCGGTTTCCCTTGTCGCACCTGCCCACGACGACGGCGACCACCACGCCGCGTCCGGGGGTGAGGGACCGCACGGTCCCTCACCCCTTTCGTCGTGCCGCGGCGGCGACCGGTCACGACCGCGGCTCGCGGCGACCTCGGCAGCGACGCCGCGCACCGCGCCAGCCGCGGAGACGCCCGGCCCGGACGCCATGCCCACCGAGGCACCTGGCCCGCGCCCGCACCACGGCAGCCGGCCACCCCAGGTGATACTCGACCACCACCGGTACCACGGGGCCACCCGGGCGAAATGTCTCGATCGACACCCTCTGCCCCGGTCATTGCGACCTATATTGGACATATCGGGTCGTTCAGGACACGGCAGTGACACCTCGAACCACCCGACCGAGGTCCGCAGCCCGGCCTGTGACCAGGCCGGGCACGGTGCGACCCGGCCGGGCTCGACGGCACCCCGGACCTGGCGGCCACCGCCCCGAACGAAGTGAGGACCATGCACACCGACACCAGGCCACCGCCGCGCAGGCACTCTCGCGCTACCCGTCGCACGCTGGCTACCCTGACGGCCAGCGCCGTGCTGGCGCTCCCCGCCGTCGCCTTCGCCACCGGCGCCCAGGCCGACGACACCTGCACCCCCTCCAAGGCGTGGAGCCAGACCATCCCGGCCGTGGGCGAACGGACCGTCATCGTCGACAACCCGGACTACGTGCCCGCGGTCGACGCCGTCTACGGCACCGAGCACCACCCGGCGGTCACCGAGACGACGACGCACTACCAGCGGTACTCCTGGAACCCCCAGGGGCAGGGCGCGCAGGTCCCGCCCGCGGGCAGCATCCCGCCCGGCGACAGCTGGCAGCCGAACACCACCAACTACGAGAACGGTCACAGCGACGAACCGGTCGGGCAGGCCTTCTCCGTGGCCAGCCCCTCCGGCAACGCCTCGTGGTTCTACTGGACCTCCGAGCAGGAGGTGACCGTGATCCGCGATGCCTGGGACGAGGTGGTGATGGTCTCCCCGGGCACCCCGGCGCAGGGTGACCCGCAGATCGAGGTGGAGAACCGGAACTACGTGCCCGCCCGCCAGATCGACCACCCCGAGGTCGTCTGCAAGACCGACACCCCCGTCGTGACGCCGACGACGGTGGCACCGACGACGAGCTCGACCCCGGTGACCATCGCCGCGGCCGGAGTCGCCGCCACCACCACCACACCGGACCTGGCCGCGACCGGCTCGAACACCTGGACCGGGGCGGTCGTCGCCACGGTCCTCCTCCTGCTGGGTTCCGTCCTCACGGTGGTGTCCCACCGCCGGACGGCGCGTCAGCACTGACCTGCACACCCAGAGAGGGAGAGACCTGAGGGTCTCTCCCTCTCTGTCGTCTGCTGTCGTCACCGGCCTCCGCCGCCGGACCGCCGCCCACGAGCCGCCGTCTGTCACGGCACGACAGTGATCGACCATCGTCCGACCGATACGTCGAGCGGTGCCGCAGTGCTCCGCGCCCCCTACCGGTCGGGCGTGACGGTCCCGCAGAACCGGTAGCCCTGGCCCGGGACGGTCGCCAGCCAGCGCGGGTGCGTGGCGTCGTCGCCGAGCACCCGACGCAGCTCGGCGACCCGGTGGTCGACCGCCCGGGTGCCGACAGGGTCGTCGAAGCCCCACACGACCTCCAGCAGCCGGTCACGGGTGACCAGCTCGTCGGGGTGGGTGATGAGGTAGTCCAGCAGCGCCGTGGCCTTCGGGGTCAGCACCAGCTCGCGGGCGCCCAGCCAGAAGCGGCGCGACACCCGGTCGGCCACCAGCTCGCCCGAGCGCAGCCGGGTCGAGGTGGCCAGCGACGGGGTGCCGCGGCGGGTGCGGCGCAGGATCGCCCGGGTCCGGGAGACCAGCTCGAGGTGCTCGAACGGCTTGTTCAGGTAGTCGTCAGCCCCCTCGTCCAGGGCGCGGGCCCGTTCGCCGGCCTCGCCGACGAAGGTCAGCAGGATCACCGGGACGGTGCACCCCTCAACACGCAGCCGGCGCAGCACGGCGCGGCCGTCCAGGTCGGGCAGCATGATGTCGAGCACGATGAGGTCCGGTTCGCTCCGGGCCACCGCGGCCAGGGCCGACCGTCCGTCCGAGGCGACCTCGACGACGAACCCTTCCCGCCGCAGCAGCGGGGCCAGCGCGTCGGTGATCGCCACGTCGTCGTCGACGACCAGGAGACGCTCGTCGCTCACGACGGCGATGCTACCGCGGGGCTGCCGCGCAGCCGGAGCCTGACCGCGGTGGTCGTCAGCCCGGGCCGCGGGCCTGGCGGGTCAGCCGCCTGCCGGGTCAGCGGCCTGCCGGGTCAGCGGCTTGCCGGGACCGGCGACGCGTCCCACCAGTGGCAGGCGACAGCGCGGCCGGCGCCGGCGACGAGGCGGGGGACCTCGGCGCGGCAGCGTTCCTGACGCGCCGGGTCGAGACCGGCCAGCAGCGGGCAGCGGGGGGCCAGACGGCACTGCGTGGTCACGCTGCTGGTCACGGTGCCGCCCCACTCCGGTTCGGGTCGGAACACCGCCCGGGGGCGGCCGGCGGTCGGGTCGGGCACCGGGACGGCCGCCAGCAGCGCCCGGGTGTACGGGTGGGCGGGGGCGGTGAACAGGGCCTCGGTCGGGGCTTCCTCGACCACCCGGCCGACGGCCATGACCACCACCCGGTCGGACAGCTGACGCACCACGGCCAGGTCGTGGGTCACGACCAGGGCCGTCAGGCCGCGGTCGTCGCGCAGGTCGGCGAGCAGCTCCAGCAGCCCGGCGGCCACGGACACGTCCAGCCCGGCGACCGGTTCGTCCAGCACCACCAGCTCCGGGTCGGTGACCAGCGCCCGGGCGATGGTCACCCGTCGGCGCTGCCCGCCGGACAGCTGGTACGGGTAGGCGTCGGCCACGCTCGGGTGCAGACCCACGGTGCCCAGCGCCTCGACGACGAGCCCCGCCCGCTCGGCGCGGGGCACCCGGGTCAGGACCAACGGTTCGCCGACCGCGGCCCGGACCGTCATGCGCGGGTCGAGCGCGTCGGTGGCGTCCTGCGCGACCAGCTGCACCGCCCGGCGCAGGCCGCGGCGGGCGGCCCGACCGGCCTGGGCCAGGTCGTGACCCAGCAGCCGGACGGCACCCTGCGACGACGGTGACGCCTCGAAGATCTGCTCGACGGTGCTGGTCTTGCCCGCGCCGGACTCTCCGACCAGGGCCACGATCTCGCCGCGTCGCACGTCCAGCGACGCGAAGTCCACCGCGACGACCTCGCCCCGCCGCCCCCGCCGCCGCAGGCCGGCGTCCAGCCGGTAGGTCAGCCGCAGGTCCCGGATCTCCAGCACCGTGGCACCCGGGGCCGGCTGCGCCCGCTCACGGGGTGCGCCCGCACCGAACACCGCGTCCGGGCTCAGCGCCCCGTCGCCCAGCCCGACGGCCTGCCAGCACGCCGCCAGGTGGGCTGGACGGCGCCCCCCGTCCTGGTCGGAGGCGCGGCCGTCGGAACCGTCTCCCTGACCGCGCGCGACGAGCCGCTGGTGCTCGGGTCGCGCAAGCCCACCGTCCTGGTCCTGGTCGCTGCCCTCCAGGACAGGACGGCTGTCCCCAGGGTCCTGGCTGCCGCGGCTGTCTGCCAGCGGCGGCCGGGCCTGGAGGCAGCGCGGCAGGGCGACCGGGCAGCGGGGGGCGAAACCGCAGCCGGGGCCTGACCAGCGGGCCGTCGGCGGCTCGCCGGGGATCGGCACCAGGCGCCGCGCTGCTCGCGGGTCGGGCACGGCGCGCAGCAGGCCGATGGTGTACGGCATGCGCGGGGCGGCGAACAGGTCGGCCGCGGGGGCCTGCTCGACGACGTGCCCGGCGTACATCACCGCGACCCGGTCGGCCCAGCCTGCGACGACGCCCAGGTCGTGGCTGACCAGCAGCAGCCCCGCGTCCGAGGCCTGCCGGGCGGTGTCCAGCACGTCGAGCACCTGGGCCTGGACGGTCACGTCCAGGGCGGTCGTCGGCTCGTCGGCCACGAGCAGGCGGGGCGAGCAGGCGATGGCCACGGCGATGCCGACCCGCTGGCGCAGCCCGCCGGACAGCTCGTGGGGAAAGGCCTGCTGGGCACCGGACGGCAGCCCGACCAGGGCGAACAGCTCCTCGACCCGGGTCTGGACGGCGTGGGCGGTCGCACCACGGTCGTGCAGGCGCAGCGCCTCGGCCACCAGCGTGCCGACGCGACGCAGCGGGTTCAGCACCGACAGCGGGTCCTGGAACACCAGGGCCACGCCCGGGCCGCGCAGCGCGGAGACGGAGCGGTCGTCCAGGCCGACCAGCTCGGTCCCGGCCAGCCGCACCGACCCGCTCATGGTCGCCCCGCGCGGCAGCAGCCCGACCAGGGCGGACACCAGCGCGGTCTTGCCCGCCCCGGACTCCCCCACCAGCCCCAGCACCTCGCCCGGCGCCACCCGCAGGTCCACGCCGCGCACGGGGTGGGCCCCGTCGTCGAACCTGACGTGCAGGTCACGCACGTCCAGCAGGGGCTCAGCCACGGCACGCCTCGCCGTCCGGCCAGGTGCAGGCCGCCGACCCGGACGGAGCCGCGTGCCGCCCGCGCCGGGCCCGGCCGAGGCGGTCAGGCACGACCAGCCCCCGTGTCCAGGGCGTCGCGCACCGCGTCGCCGAGCAGGCTCACCGCGCTCACCGCGACGACGAGCACCAGCGCCGGGAACACGAACAGCCACGGCCGCGTGGCGGCGGCCGGTCCGCCCGCAGCCAGCAGGGTGCCCAGCGACACGTCGGGCACCCGCACACCGATGCCGAAGTAGCTCATGGTCGCCTCGGTCAGCACGGCCGCACCGACCCCGATGGTGGCGTCCGCGACCAGCAGCGACGCCAGGTTCGGCCAGACGTGCCGGACCGCGACCCAGCCCAGCGGCGCCCCGGCGAACCGGGCCGCCCGGACGAACCCCCGGTCCCGCAGCGACCGGGTCTGGGCGCGCACCACCCGGGCCATGACCATCCAGGTCAGCGCCGCGATGACCAGGGCCAGCACCGGCCAGCCGGCTGTGGTCAGCGCCGGGGAGCACAGCACCAGCAGGTAGAACGACGGCACCGCCAGCATCAGGTCCACCCCGGCCATGAGCAGCCGGTCGACCCAGCCGCCGGCCAGCCCTGCGACCGCCCCCACGACCGCGGCGAACGCCGTCGCGACAGGCCCCGCCACCAGCCCGACGACCAGCGACCGGCGCAGCCCGACGAGCACCTGCTGGTACACGTCCTGACCGATGTCGTTGGTGCCGAACCAGTGGCGGACGCTCGGCCCCTGCCCGAAGGCGGTGACGTCGACGTACCCGGCGTCCCAGGGCCGCAACGCCGGCCCGACCAGCGCCCACACCACGACCACTCCCAGCACCGCGGCGCCGACCCACGCCTGACGGTCGTACACGACCCGGTGCCACACCCCGCCGGTGCGCATCTGGCGCAGCGGACCGGCGCTGTCCGGCCTGATGTCGCTCGCCGTGGTCACAGGCGCACCCGCGGGTCGAGCCAGGCGTGCAGCAGGTCAGCCACCAGGCCCAGGGCCAGCACCAGCACCGCGGCGCAGGCGATGGTCCCGGCCGCGGCGTTGACGTCGCCGCGCCGCGCCGCCAGCAGCAGGTACTCGCCCATGCCGTGCCAGCTGAACGTCAGCTCGGTGATCGTCGCCCCGGCCAGCACCATCCCGCCGGTGTAGACGGCCAGGGTCGACATCGGCACCAGCGCCACCCGCACCCCGTGACGCACCAGCGCCGACCGCCGGGTGTGACCCATCGCCTGGGCGCCGCGGACCAGGTCGGTGCCCAGCACGTCGAGCATGGCGGCGCGCTGGTACCGGGAGAACGCCGCGACCAGGCCCAGCGCCAGTGCGACGGTCGGCAGCAGCAGGTGCGAGGCCCGGTCTGCCACGCCGGCCCACCCGGTGTACCCGGCGGTGTACTGGCCGGTGAACCGGATGACCTGACGGCCGGCGGCGTCGTTCAGCCGGGTGGCACCGACCATGAGCAGCACCGCCACGACGAACGTCGGCGTGGCCAGCACCACGAACGACCCTTGGGTGGTCACACGGTCGAACCACCGGTGCTGGCGCACCGCCCCGACGATCCCGACCAGCACCCCCAACCCCATCCCCAGCACCGTCCCGAGGACCAGCAGCTGCAACGACGTCCCCGCCCGCTCGGCGATCTCGCTGGTCACCGGCCGGTTGTCGATGCTGGTGCCCAGCGAGCCGTGCACCAGCCCGGACAGCCACGACCACAACCGCCCGACCAGCGGCGTGTCCGGGTCGGTCCCGGTGACGGCCAGCGCCCGGTGGACCTGCTCGTCGGGCACGGGCGGGCTGGTGCCCCGGAACCGGACCAGCGGGTCCAGCGCCAGGCTGGCCAGCACGTAGCCCAGGCACGTCGCGAGCAGCGCCAGCGCCACCACGTTCGCAGCCCGGCGGGCCAAGTACCTCAGCATCGACGGTACGACCCCGATCGGTGAAGGACGACGGCTCTACCGAGACTACAGCGCGAGGTTCGAGATGGCTGGCCAGGGCTCCCAGTGGACGCGGTTCCTGTTTCTAGGGAATGCTCGTGCCACCATGTCCCGACACCACACCCCTGGTGCGGCCGTGGAGAGCCGTCGTACGGGTACCCCTCCTGCGGCGGCCGGAACGGTCGTACCAGGACGTGCCTCGAGTCGCGCCGCGCGGCCCTGCCCGCACGCTCGCAGCGGCGTCTTCGTCGCGCTCGCGGTGCTGACCTGCCTGGTCGCGGCCGGATGCGCGCCGTCGGACGGTTCGTTGAGCCCCTCCGCGACGACGACCGGACCGCTGCCGGCCACCGGCTGGGTCGCCGCCGACCGCGACGACCTGGCTGACGGGGGCACCTTGCGCCTGGCCGTCGACGCCCTGCCCCCGACCTACCAGCTCAGCTCGGTCGAGTCGGTCGACGCCAGCGACGCCCGGGTCGCCGAGCTCTTCCTGCCGGCGTTCATCACGCTCACCGCTGACGGCGGCTGGACGCCCGACCCGGACTACGCCACCGCCATCACCTTGCAGTCCGTCGACCCGCAGGTCGTCGAGGTCAAGATCAACCCTGAGGCTGTGTGGTCCGACGGCACGCCGATCACCGTGGCGGACGTCGCCGCGAACTGGCAGGCGCTCAACGGCACCGACCCTGACTACGCCGTCAGCTCGACGGCCGTCTGGCAGGACGTGGCGTCGGTCACCGCCGGTGCCGACGATCACGACGTGCTCATCGAGTTCGCCCAGCCCAACGCCGACTGGCCTGTGGCGCTCACCGCCCTGTACCCCGCCTGGGCGGTCGACACCCCGGAGCACTTCGCCGAGGCCTGGCACGACGGCCCGATGGCCGCCGACGGGGCGACCTACGTGTCCGGCGGGCCGTTCGTCGTGAGCACGATCGACTCCAACGCCCAGACGATCGTCATGGACCGCAACCCCGCCTGGTGGGGCGACACCCCCAAGCTCGACACGGTGGTGTTCACCGCGGCCAGCCGCACCGGTCAGGGCCAGGCGTTCGCGAACCGCGAGATCGACGCCGTCAACCTCCACTCCGACGCGGACGTCTACCGCACCGTCCAGGCCCGTTCCGACGCCTCGATCCTGCGCTCGCAGGGCGCCACCGCCCGGCGGATGGTGCTCAACGCCCAGGCCCCGGCCTTCACCGACGTGCGGGTCCGCCAGGCGTTCGCGCTGTCGCTGGACCGTGAGCTGCTCGCCCGGGCGGTGCTGTCCGGGGTGGGCTCGCCGGTGCTGGTCCAGGGCAACCTGCTGTTCGCCCCCGGCCAGCAGGGCTACGTCGACCACATGTCGACCCTGCTGGACGGCGGGGTGGACGAGGCCCGCTCGCTGCTCGCCGAGGCCGGTTACGACACGTCCGGCAGCCAGGCCACCAAGGGCGGCCAGGCGCTCACCGTGCGCCTGGTCATCCCCGCCGACGTCCCGGCGTCCACCTCGGTGGCCCAGCTGGTGGTCCAGCAGGCCGCCAAGGCCGGCATCACCGTGACGATCGACACCGTCCCCGCCGAGAAGTACTACGAGCACCTCGAGCTCCGTGACTTCGACCTGGCCTACCTCGGTCAGGCCGGCGAGGCCTTCCCCATCGCCAGCTCCGAGGTCCAGTTCTACCCGGCGGACAGCCCGAGGAACCTGGCCGGGGTCACCGACGACGAGCTGGGCGCCCTGTGGAGCACCGCCAACGCCGAGCTCGACCCGCCCGCCCGCATCGACCTGGCCAACCAGATCGACGAACGCCTGGTCGCCCTGCTGGGCGTCATCCCCCTGTTCTCCGAGCCCGACGCCTGGGGCGTCACCTCCACCCTGCGCAACTACGGCCCCTCCCAGTTCGAGTCGATCCGCTGGCAGGACGTCGGCTTCGTCAAGTAGTACGTGCGGCCCGAGGGCAGACCAGCGGTACGTGGCTCTGGTGCAGGACATGCACCGCTCCGGCGCCCATTACATGCTCGGCTGCTGGGCCCAGGCCGGTAGGCTGCCTCCGGGCCTCTAGCTCAACTGGCAGAGCAACGGACTTTTAATCCGTGGGTTGTGGGTTCGAGCCCCACGGGGCCCACTCCGGACCCGCGCCTTCCGCTACGGCAGGAGGGTCGGTCAGTGCCCGCGCCTTGATCAGCAGGTCCTCGGTCTTCATCCCGAACATCGACGCGACGACCTCGAGTTCGTCGAGCGTGAACGGAGTCTTACCGTTGCGCTTGGAGCTGACGGCCTGCTGGGAGAGGCCGAGCACGGCAGCCATCCGTGTCTGTGTCACTCCGTAGTCCGCCATCTCGCGGCGGACGGCCCGCGCCACGCGCTCGTGCCACGGGCGTTCGGCGATCGGTACCAGGGCCGTTACCTTCGTCATGACCTGCACTGTACTAGATGAGCAAGTACCCCACAGGCGACACTCTGGCCTTTTCACCCGATGGAAGTACTAGTACGACTTGAGTTCCACAAGCACTGATAGTAGACATGGCGCATGCGATCACAAGATCAGGTTGTGCGTCACCACGTGGGATCTACCATTCGGGCCGAACTGTCGCGCCGCGGTCTCACCCAGGCTGATGTGGCGAACCGTCTCGGCGTCACCCAGCAGTCAGTCTCGGCACGCCTGTGCGGCAGAACCCGCATCACGACCGATGAACTCTTCGCGATCGCCGACCTCCTCGGCGTCACGGTGGGCACGCTGACCGCTGGTGCCGAGCGTGAGTCCGCTGGGGGTGCGGCATGAGTTGGTTGCCTCTGGGGATCGCTGCAGTGGGCGCGGCGGTGGCAGTGGGCTCGATGCTCTCCTCCTGCCGTTCGGCCCGGAAGGCCGAGGCAGCGCGTGAACGGGCGTCGGCTGCTACCTCGGCAAGCGACGAACAGATCGCGAACCAGCACACCGCCCTCACCAAGGAGGGCCTGGACGCCGCTCGACGCGGTGGGGTGTCACCCGTCGCGTCGGCGCTTGGCGCTGTCCCCGAAGTAGTCCCGAACGATCGCGTGCTCCGGCGGCATCCCGTCGAGAACCTGGGCGATGACCTCGACGCACTCCCACAGTGCATCGAGTTCGGCGCGGATGTGGGTGCGAGCGTGGTCGCCCCGGAAGGAATCCACGATCGCCTGCTGACTTTGCAGCCGCTCCTTGATCTCGGAAGTCAAGGTGACAACAGGCCAGTTGTCTCCGCGCGCATCAACCACGACTGTTCCCCTATCGCTGCAGGTCCAGGGCCGGTATCCCCGGACGCTGCGTCCAGCGTAGAGGAGCCCGCGCCTCGGGTCGTCGCCCCTTCCCCGGCGGCGCCCGAGGCGGACGGGGGTGCGGCATGAGCGCACCGGTGCGTAGGCCGTCGTCCGGGGTGGCGTGGTCGGTGGCGTTCGCGGCTGCACAGATGCGGATCGCGCAGTACCCGACGGACGCTTTCGGTGAGGAGCACGCGCTCGCGGTCGACGGGACTCTGGAGTTCGTCAGGTCTGTGCTGGCGCAGGAGGCGGCGCTGGCCTTGTCAGCGGGCAGCGGGGCTGTACCGGTTGCCCTACCCGCCGATCAAGTGGGCGCCGGCTTCGATGGCCCCTGCGCTGAGGCCGGTAATGAGCGCGGCGGCGACAAGGCCGGCCCACTCGCGGAGACGCCCTTGCTTCTCGGGGGGCACGCCCGGGAGCAGGCTGATGGTGACCAGGGCGCCAGCGGTCTCATGAGTGACGGCGCGTACAGCCTGGTCGGTGCTGGCCTCGTCGCGGACGATGGCGAGCGCGCGGTCGACCAAGGTGAGCAGGTAGGCACGAGCCTCAAGAGACAGGTAGCCCGCCTGGTCAACTTCTTCGCGGACTTCCTCCAGCGTGGTCTGAAGCGTGCTCCTTTCGGACCCGTCCCTACCGCTGGTCCTGAGGTGTTGGCGAAACAGCCCGCCAAGGCGACGCAGCCCGGCGCCGCCGCCGACGGGCTTGTTCGTACCGGTTCCCCAGCGGGGTTGGTACCCGAAGACCGTTTGGTAGGCCGGGACCAGGTCCGCCCGGTGGACCGTGGCGTCCATCTCTGTGTCGATCGCAGCCATCTCGTCGATCAGCCGCTCGCACTCCTCCAGCAGCGCGACGGCGCGGTTCTGGCGCCGCCAGAACCCCGGAGAGTTGATGGGTCCCGCTTTGCGGCGGTCCTCTGGCGCCCCCGACGCCGCATCCCACGTGGCGAACAAGGTCAGCAGGGCCTCGGCGGGGTTAGTGACGGTCACATCAGTAGCCTACCGACGGCATCGGCAGTGGCGCCCGAGTCTGGCGACCAGGCCCACGGCTGTGCAGGGGCGACGTCGTGAGCGGCCCGACGGCGGTGACGGGCCACTACGACGAGAGCCCGCAGGCGTGGCGACTTCGGGACGTGGACGTACGGGCGCTGGCCCGTCGGATGGCTGAGGGTTCGGACCGGTCGGACGTGCTGCGGGCGTCGGATGCTGAGGCGCTGCTGGGGTATTTGGCGCTCGCGGCCGACGCGTCGCAGACCCGCCGGCTGGTCCAGTGGGCGCGGCTGGTCGGGGAGGCGTTCGAGAAGCGTCGCGCCGCTGCCGCTGCGCCGACCGCCTCGGTGTCCGGTGGTGCGCGGTGAGCGGGCCTGGGTCGGGCACCGTGCTGACTGTGCCGTGGGACCTGTGG
This sequence comes from Cellulomonas sp., assembly GCA_031556715.1. GTDB lineage: Bacteria > Actinomycetota > Actinomycetes > Actinomycetales > Cellulomonadaceae > Cellulomonas. The sequence goes on along the minus strand of JAVBSR010000145.1, from coordinate 6,170 downwards.
AAACGGGTGACGAGCCTGGCGGCCAGGTTCGCGGGGCGCAGCGCGGTGGAACCGGTGCTGGGGCATGTGCACCTGGTGGAGATCGGCGGCAGGTTGTTCTGCGAGGCGACGGACCGGTACACCGCTGGTGTCGCCGTCGCGGGCGAGAGCGTCGTGCCGCCTGCGGGTCTGGACGTCACGGTTCCGGTGGCGGTGCTGCGGGCCCTGCGCCGGGCAGTGAGCAAGGACGACCCGGGCCGCAGGTCCAGGGTCGTGGTGCTGCGCTACGGGTGCGACGACGACCAGTGCTCCCGACCTGGCTGTGACGTCCACCCCGGAAACTGGGGCGAGGTCGAGCTGAGCAGTGCCAGCCGGGCCGTCAAGTCGATGGCCCTGCGGTTCGTGCCGCTCGCGAGCTATCCGGACCTGCGGCGGCTGCTGAGGAAAGCGCCGCCGGACCGGTCGGGGTTCCCGGTCCGGCCGGGTCTGCTGGCCAAGTTCGCGGTCGGAGACCAGGTGGCGACGGTCGACACCCCGGACGTCGGCCTGACGGTCGTGCAGGTCGGCCAGGGCGACTTCTTCGGCATGGTGGTTCGTCCCCAGCCGTACAGCAGCACCTACCAGGGCGAGCCTGCTGGTCTGCGCAACCTGGTTGGCCTGTACACCGGGGCCACGGGCGGTGCGACGTGATCGGGCCGGTCTCACCAGGCCAGGCCGAAGCCTTCGCCCGGGCGGTGTGGGCGGATCGTCTCCGGGTCGCGTCGCACACGCGGCGGTGCCGCTCGCGCCGGTGTCAGTGGTGGCTGTGCGCGGGTGCCCTGTCGAAGGTGCTGGTCGCGGTGTTCACGGTCCTGGCGGTCGCTGCGCTCGCAGGCGCGGTGTGGCTGACGTTGACCGGCCCGCCGCTGTCCGGGGCGACGATCGCCGCCGGGTTCCTGATCGCGCTGGCCGGGCTGCTGACGTGGTCGGTTCTGGAGCTGGTGAGAGGAGCGGGGCGATGACGTGGCAAGAGCGGGCGGTATGCGCGCAACTCGATCCGGAGCTGTTCTTCCCTGACCTGACCGACGTCGCGCAGGTGCGCCGGGCGAAGGCGCGGTGTGCGACGTGCGAGGTCGTCGACCGTTGCCGTGCCGAGGCTGACCAGGCCGAGGGTGACGCCGGGATGGGTCGCCGGTGGGGTGTGTGGGGCGGGTGCACCCCGGCCGAGCGGTTCGCCGAGGCTCGCGGGATCGACCACGGGACGCCGCAGATGTGGCGTGCGGGATGCCGGTGCGACGAGTGCCAGGACGGACGCGACGAGCGCATGGCCGCCCGGGTCGCTCCAACGCTCGCCGTAGCGGGGGCGTCGTGACGGCCGTGGCGTCGGGGACGCCGTTGAGTCTGTGCCGCCTGATGGTCGAGGCGGCACGGCAGGAGGCCGATCTGTGGGAGTCGATCCCCGGCTGGTGGGCGCGACGTCAGGCCAGGGCAGCGCGCCGCTCGGAGCGGCTGTGGGCCGAGCGCGCACAGGCTGCCGAGGAAGGCCGCGAGCGGGCGGGGTGGGGCAGCGTGAGGATCAACCTGGATGACACCTCAGACGCATCGGTGACGGGGCCATACTGCTCCGACCTGTGGCTTGACGTCTCGCGGCTGACTGTGCTGCTGGCCCGCGAGCTGGTCGACCTGGACCGGCAGACCGGCATCAGCCTGGCCGCATGGCCGACGGCCGCACGCCTGGTGGGGACCCTGGAAGCGGCGGGCCAACTGTGGAACGTCCGGCCGGGCGACCCCGACCCGTGGTCCGGTGACTACGAGCTGTGCGAGGCCGTTGATGGTGACGCCGGACCCATGTGCACCGCCCCAGCGGGGCACGACGGGCCTCACGTGGCTGTCGGTGGCACCCATGTCGTTGCCGTGTGGGAGGTGCTGTGAACGCGACCGAGAACCCGTGCGGCCTCGACGGCGTGTGCTCGCCGTGTTGGGACGCCGCCCTGACGCCGGCCGGGGCCGACCCGGTCGACGAGTCGCTGGCAGGTCGTCGTCGACGCCACCGTGCCCCTGACGAATGGGACACGCCGTTGTTCGACGCGCTCGTCACCGAGCTGGGGGTGCCAGGCCTGGATGACGAGGACCCCGAAGAGTTCTGCGACCTGTGCCTGGCGGGCATGGAGTCGTCCCAGCACCTGGGTGGGTGCACCGCAGCACAGAGCAGGGAAATGACCGGACCGTGAATGGAGACCGAGATGTGGATCGTCGTGACGCTGGTTATCGCCTTGCTGGTCGCCATGCTGGCGTTCCTGGCCTGGGTCGGGCTGCGTCCGACTCTGGCGGCCCGCGCCCTGGTCCTGCGATTCGGCGTGGATCAGGTGCGTGCTGCGCTGGCCGCTGCGGGTGAGCGCGGCGGCCTCGACCTGGCCGGGCGGGACAAGACCCAGGACGAACCGGACCGTGCCCTGCTGGCAGGGCTCAAGGAACTCGGTCTGCTCAGGTCTGCTGCCCTGGACTCCAGGCGCCTAGTGCTGAGCCTGGACGGCAGCCGCGTCAACGCCTGGGCCAACGACGCCGACGAACTCGGCCTGCCGCCAGCGTCTCCGCCGACGTGCTGCCTGGCCTGCTCGGCCCTGGCCCGGTGGTTGCGACCCACCGGAGCGACATCGTGACGCGCCTGGAGGTGCCGCGCGGCAAGCTGCGGGCTGCTGTGGCCTCGGTGCTGCCGCACGCCGGGCGCGCGACCGACGACACTCCGCACCTGGGGCGTCTGCGGTTCCACGTCACGGGCGACGCGGTGCACGTGTACGCGACGGACATCGCGGTGCAGGCGCTCGCGGCCATCTGGGACCCGGCGTTCCTCGACGAGTCGGCCGACGGGTTCGACCTCGCGGCTGGTGAGGCGAGGAAGGTGCTGCAGGTGTTCCGCCCGCCGTCGAACGCGACGGCTCGGGAGATGTGGGAGCAGCAGGCGGTCCGGCTCGACGTGACCAGCAGGCAGGTCACGATGACCGAGACCGGCGACCTGGTCGCCGGGCAGTCGCTCACGTTGCCGTTGGTCGAGACCGTCGGGGACGACCCGTACCCGGACGTGCCCCGCCTGCTGATGAATACCCTGCGGCCACAGGTTCCCATCACCGTGACCACCCTCGACGCGCTCGTCGTCGACATGCCGAGCCTGGCCAGGTTCGCTGCCGCGGCGACGGCGTACGACCGGAGCTTTCCCCTGGTCCGGCTCGTGCAGGTCGGACCAGCCTCGAAGGTGCTGGTCGAGATCGGCGGCGAGTTCATCGGGCAGATCGCCGACTATCGCCTGTCGCAGCCGGTCCAGGTCACCGAGCAGGAGCACCGACGGTGGGAGACCGCGCTCGGACCGATGATGCGGCCGGAGAGGGTGATCGTCCCGGACGCGCTCGTCGAGCAGTTCAAGGCCGGGGTGTCCTCGGCGCTCGCCGGTAGCGAGGTGTCGTCGGTGCGGGTGCTGCGCGACGGCGACGCCTTCGAAATCGAGGTCGACCGATGAGCCGGACCGACTCCGGGATGGAGAAGATGACGCAGGCCGAGCTGTGCGAGGAGATGGAGCGCAGGTTTGGTCCGGACGCGAAGCAGTGGGCGTTCATCTGTCCGATGTGCGGCGACGTCGCCTGCGCGCAGGACTTCATCGACGCTGGGGCTGACCCTGACCGGATCGGCCAGGAGTGCATCGGCCGCTCGCTCGGCGTCCTCGAGCGCGACCAGCCGCCTGGCGGGTACCAGGGCCGGGGATGCGACTGGTACGCGTACGGCCTGTTCCGGGGCCCGATGTTCGTCGTGATGCCTGACAGCCGGGAGGTGGCGTCGTTCCGGATCGCCCCTGCAGGGGTTGAGTGATGCTCTCGACGCAGGCGCGACCAGCTGGCTGGGTCATGAGGCGTGGTGTGCGCTCGCGGCGCAGCGCGGCGCTGCAGTGGTGGTCCGACTCGGTGCTGCTGGTCCGCGCCCCGGACGACGAGGACGAGCGTGAGGTCCGGGAGGCCATGGGCTACGCCGCCCACGCTGCCGGTCGGGTGGTCTCCAGCACGTACAGGACGGCGATCACCGGCCGGGCTGCCCGCGGGCCGGCTCCTGGGCCGTACCTGGTCGCGTGGTGCCCGCTGGCCAGGGCGAGGACGGCAACGTGAAGAAGGCGCTCGGCTCTGTCACCGAGATCAGGGGCTTCGGCGGCGAGACGGTTCGCACGGTCGTGGTCCCCGACGACAGGACCGACGACGAACGTCGGCGCCTGGCCTGGCTGAACCGACCCTGCGAGTTCTGCCGCCTGCCGCGGCGGCGCTGCGGATGCGGGAGGTACAGGTGAAGGCGGATGACCTGGCGATGACGTACGTCGTCGTGTGGGGACCGGACTCGCCTCGGCGTCTGCCGGGGCAGGACTTGCGGGTGGTCAAGCCTGGGCGGGCGTACAGGCGTCAGCGGGTGGTGCCGTACGTGGCCGCTGGCGCTCGTGTGCTGATGCTGGTCACCGGTACGACGGCGGTGCTGGAGCGCGAGCTGTTGACCCGGCTGCGCTCGCGGCCCGGGTTCGTCCCGGCGTTCGCCAGCCGCAGGGAGGCTGAGGGGCTGCTGCCTGCTGGTCGGAGCAGTCCAGGTGCCGGGTGGACCGAGTGCTTCCGGTACGAGTCCCTGCGCGACGTCAGCCTCGTCGTGCTCGCAGCCAGACAGGCGGTGGGTGTGTGAGCGTCCAGAACAAGGTCCGCGGGCTGCCGCCTGCTCTGTGCCTGGAGATGCGCCTGATGGTGCTGCCGACGGTCGTGCGGGGCTTCGCGGCGCTGCTGCACCTGGTGTGCGACGACGAGGGCCGGGCGTCGGCGCATCCGACGGTGCTGCGCGGCGCGCTGTGCCCCCTGGACCCGGACGTGACCGACGACCTGATCACCGAGTGGCTGCTGGCGCTGGACGACGCCGGGTACATCCGCATCTACCAGGCAGCAGACGGATGGGACTACCTGCAGCTGATGGAGTGCCCCCGGGTGGACAAGGGACGCCCGTCACGCATCCCGCCGGCCCCGCCTGGCCGTCCCACCGAGGAGACAGCACCGGTGCGCTCGCAGCCCGCCGGCGACCGCTCGCACAGCACGTCCGCGACCCATGGCGGAACCTCTGCGCGACCGGTCGCGGACGTCGTCCGCGATGGGTCGCAGCAGGTCACCACCACCCATGCCGCAGGTGTAGAGGGAGAGGGAGAGGGAGAGGGAGAGGGAGAGCGGGGGCCGCGGGAGAGCGAGAGCGAGCCAGGGGTGAGGGTGTGGGACTGGGCCGAGGGAGGCAGTGAGAGCGCCCCGCCCAGCCCGTCGAGATCTCCGACCGACCAGAAGACCCGGGCGAGCCCGGGCAAGGAGTCCTCGCCGGGCAGGGCACGCCGCGGTGCCAGGGCCTCGACCCGCGAAGAGACACGCGCAGCGCTGCTGGCGATGGCAGAGCCGCCCGAGCCGTTCTGCTGCGACCACCCTGCGGGCACCGACGAACCGTGCGGGCCGTGCGGCACCGCGCGGAAGCGGGCTGACCTGTGGTTCGAGATCCACGACGAGGAGGCTGCGTGAGGCCGACGAGGGGGGCGCCGTGATGACGACAGTGGTGATGTCCAGGACCGGTCGGCAGTGGGTCGCCCGGTGCACCAGGTGCACCGACGTGGAGCATCGGTCGACGTCGAAGCAGCAGATCGAGGCTTGGGCCAGGTATCACCGGGCCCTGCACGCAGAGACGGAGGAGCACCACGGTGGCTGAGACCAATGGACCCTTGGCCACCTTCGACGTGAGCTCGTTCGCTGCAGCCGTCGACTCGAGTAGGAGGCGTCTGGGCCTGTCGTGGTCCGATGTTGCCGACGAGGCCGGCCTGTCCCTGTCGACCGTCACCCGGGCTGTCCGCGGCGGCACCCCGAGCGTGAACACCGTCGCGGCGCTGTGCGCATGGTCGGGGCTGAGCCTGGAACTGTACGTCCGGTCGTACGAGCATCGTCCGCTTGACGTGGTGGCTGAGTATCTGTGGTGCCACCTGCCGCAGCACGCGCAGGCCCTGATCGACGTCCTGCGCGCAGTCGTGGAGATCGCCGAGACGGCCGAGAACCGAGGACGGGAGGAGCAGCCGTGACCCTCACCCCAGCCGAGCGCGCTGCCGACGACCTCGGACTCCTGGCCGTGCACTACGAGCAGGTAGCTGCGTTGGACCTCGAAGCGCTGCGCGAGACGTC
>JAVBSR010000066.1:0-12070 GCA_031556715.1 Cellulomonas sp. | reverse complement strand
TCCCCTTCCGCTGCCCCCGGCCCCCTCCCTGTCTCGGGCCCCCCGTGCCTGCGGGCTGCGGGGGGCGGGCGGTGGTGGGTGGGTTGGTGGTGGCCGGCCTGCACCCCCCAGCGCCCCCGCGACGGCACCGCCCCGATGGCTCGCGTCCTGTCCTCGCGCGACGTCACCGAGCTGGAGCGGATGCGCACCGAGCTGTCCGACCAGGTGGCCCGAGACGCGCTGACCGGCCTGCGCAACCGGCGCTACCTCGACCACCGGCTGGGCGTCCAGATCGACGACGCCCACCGCACCGGGCGCCCGCTGAGCATCGCCATGGTCGACCTGGACCACCTCAAGGAGCTCAACGACAAGTTCGGCCACCCGACCGGTGACCGGGTCATCGTGGCCGTGGCGCGGGTGCTGTCCGAGGGCGACGACCTCGCGGTCCGTGTCGGCGGCGACGAGTTCCTCGTCGTCCTGGACGACGCCGACCAGGACGCCGCCGAGCTGCGCGGCCAGCTGTGGCGGGTGGCCGCCGCCGGGCTGCGACGCGAGCCGGGCCAGCCCCCGGTGACGCTGAGCATCGGCGTCGCCCAGCTGGCCCCGGGGATGGAGGCCGCGGCGCTCCTGTCAGCCGCTGACAGCGCGCTGTACGCCGCCAAGATGGCCGGGCGCAACCGGGTCCGCGTCGGACCCGTCGCCGCCCGTCCCACGACGGGAGCGGTCCGGTGACGGCCGCCACGGTGTCGGACGTCCTCGCGGTCATGGTCGCGCTGGCGACGCTGGTCGCCCTCGGCTACGCCCGCCCGCGCCTGCCACAGGTGCTGTCCGTCCCCCTGGTGGTGTTCACCGCGTCGGTCGCCGCCTGGGCGCTGTCCGAAGCCCTGGTGGGCAACGAGGTGGTGCTGCACGCGACGCAGATCGTCTTCTGGTGGTGCGCCCTCTCCGTGCTGGTGTGGCTGGCCCTGCGGGTCAGCGGCTGGACCCACCTGGCGACCCGGCGGTTGCTCCTTCTCGGCTGGGCCCCGGCTGTCGTCACCGTGGCGGCGCTCGCGGTCCCGGCGACGCGCGGGTTCGTCGTCGACCCGTCGGGCTCGCGGTCGGACGGGCCGGTGCTGGTCATCACCTCGACGGTCGGGGTGCTGGTCATCCTGGTGGCGCTGGCCGTGCTGCTCGTCGTCGGGTCGGCCACGACGCCGGCCCAGCGGCGGCTCATGGTGCGGGTGGTCGTCAGCTTCGTCCCGGCGGCGGTGGCCTGGTTGTTGTCCGTGGCCGGTCACGGCCAGGCGACCTGGACCCCGACGCTGATGAGCGCGACGACCGGTGTCTGGCTGCTCGTCGGGGCGCGTCGCCCCAGCCTGGTCCAGCTGCCGGTCACCGTGCCGCGGGTGCTGGCCGGGATCGGCGAGGGCGTCGTGGTGCTGACCGAGTCCGGTCAGGTCCTGTCCGCCAACGCCGCCGCCTGGGAGCTGCTGGCCAGCGGTCTGCGGTCGTGGACGACGTACGCCGACGTGCGGCTCGGGCCGGTGCCCGCACCGGGGACGGCGGTCGAGGTGCGCACCGCCACCGGCCGGCGTGTCGAGCTGCTGGTCGACAGGCTGGACCAGCCGGGGCGGGCGTTGACGGTCGTGGTGACGGCCCGCGACATCACCGAGCTGGCCGAGGCCCGCGAGCACCTGCAGGACGTGGCCTCCCGCGACGCCATGACCGGTGCCCGCAACCGCCGCTACCTGGAGTCGAGGCTGCCACAGCTGGTCGAGCAGGCCCGGGGCCGGTTCGCGCTGTCGGTGCTGATGCTGGACGTGGACCGGTTCAAGCACGTCAACGACACCTACGGGCACGCCATGGGCGACCGGGTGATCGTCGGGGTGGCCGACGAGGCGTGCGCCTCGCTGCCCGCCGGGGCCGAGCTGGTCCGTATGGGCGGCGACGAGTTCGCCGTCGTGCTGCCAGGGATGGACCTGGAGTCGGCACGACGGGTGGCCGCCCGGGCCGCCGCCCGCTGTGCCGAGCTGCAGTTCACCACCCGGTCGGCGCCGCTGTCGGTCACGGTGAGCGCAGGCGTCTACCAGCTCGAGCCCCAGATGAGCGCCGACGACCTGCTCGCCGCCGCTGACGAGGCCCTCTATGCCGTCAAGCGTGCCCACCGGGTGCCCGCGGCGGTGCCCACACCGTCACCGCCGCCGCCGGCCTCGACCCCCGTGCCGGTCGTGCCGCGGCCGGCCGCTGCCGGCTCCCAGCCCCAGGTCCCGCGACTGCCGGGCCCGCCCGCGCCTCAACCCCCACCGGCCCCGCGACGCAGAGACCGGCGCTACCGCGGCGACACGTAGCCCCGCCGCCTCCTCAGCGTGTCCCTCGACACGCCGATGGGGCCAGGGAGACACCACGTGAGGTGTCGACAGGCAAACGACCGACAGCGGTCCGAGGAGCGGCATGCCAGGGACGACCTGGGCACTCGTCGGGGCGGGAGCTGTCACCGTCGTCGCGACCGGTGTCCGTGCGTCCCGGCAGTGGCGGCGGCGACGCGCCGCGCCCTCCGGTCGGCGCGCCCTGGGGTACGGCGGACTGGCCCTGTGGACGGCCCTGGCCGTGATCGTCCAGGTCACGGGGTGGTGGTGGGGTGCACCGCTGGTCGTGCTCCCGGTCACCCTGGTCGCGGGGGTCGTGGCCGCGGGCGCCCTGGCCCAGGCCGGGCTGTCAGGCTGGCTGCGTCCGTCCACGGTGCTGGCCTTCGCCGCGCTGCCGGTGGTCACGACGCTGGTCGGGCTGATGCCGGGGGTGCGCACCTGGGTGGTCGACGACGACGCTTCCTGGCATGTCGGCTGGCTGCTCCAGCTGACCGCGGTGTGGCTGGTGGCGGGTGTCACCGGCGCGGCGCTGGCAGAGATCGGTGCCGCCGCGCTGGCGGTCGGGCCGCTGCGCACCGATATCGTCCGGCACGCTGTGGCCGTCATCGCCGTGCCCGTCGCGGCGGCGTCTGTGCTGCTGCCAGACCGGCACCTGTGGTTCGGCTGGGCCCCGGTCGTCCTGTCCGCGCTGCTGATGTCCATGGAGCGCTGGGTCGGCAGCGAACGTCTGCCGCTGCCCGCGGCCACCCCGTCGGTGCTGGACATCGTGTCCGACGCCCTGGCTGTCATCGGCCTGGACGGCACCGTGATCGACCTCAACCGGGCCGGCGCCCGGCTGCTGTCGCCCGCCGCAGACCCCGCAGAGGCCGTGCTGGACCCCGCGCTGGCACCGATGCTGGACGGTGACGGCGAACGGACCCTCACGCTCGGGGGCGCGGTGCTGCGGGTGCGCACGACGACGGTGTTCGAGAACGGGTTCGCCGTGGCCCGGATCCTGTCCGCCCGGGACATCACCGAGCTCGACCAGCTCCGCTCCGAGCTGGTCGACCAGGCCGCCCGGGACCCCCTGACCGGCCTGCTCAACCGGCGCGACCTCAGCCGTCACCTCAGCACCATGGTCGACGAGGCGCACCGCACCGGGCGTCCCCTGAGCCTGGCCATGATCGACCTCGACCACCTCAAGCAGCTCAACGACAAGTTCGGCCACCAGGTCGGCGACCGGGGCATCGTCGGTGTGGCGGGTGTGCTGTCGGAGGCGGCCAGCGGCGACCTGGTCGTCCGGGTCGGCGGTGACGAGTTCCTCGTCGCGATGGCCGGCACCGACGCCGACGCCGCCGAGCTGCGCGGCCAGCTGTGGCGTGTCGGCGTCGGGCGTCTGCGGCCCGGCCAGGACGTGCCCCCCATGACGCTGAGCATCGGCGTGGCCCAGCTCGAACCGCACATGGACCCTGACGCCTTCGTCACCGCGGCCGACGGCGCGCTGTACGCGGCCAAGGCCGCCGGGCGCAACCGGGTCCGGGTGCTCCAGGCCCCGGCGCACGACTTCGCCCAGGCCGGTCTGGGACCGACAGGGCTGGCACCGACCAGATCGGTGCCAGCGGGGCCGGGGCTGACCGTGCCGATGCCTGCGGGGCCGATGCCCGCGGTGCCGATGCCGACCGGGCCGATGCCTGCCGGGCCGGCGCCACGGGGTGCTGGGCAGGCGGGCACGGTCCCGACCCGGCCGGTGCAGACGGGGGTCGACCGATGACGGTCGTGCGCGTGCTCCTCGGGCTGCTCGCCGTCGGGGCGGGGAGCGTCACGCTGGCGCTCCTGCGTCGGGCCTACCCCCGGCTGCCTACGGTCCTGGCCGTCCCGGCAGGGATCACTATCGGGTCGGGTGCGGTCTGGACGGTGGCGGCGGGCGTCACCGCTGTCGTCGGCCCGGGCCTGGTCGCGCCGCTCGCCGTGGTCCAGGTGATCGCCGCGGGGGCCTTCGTCGCGGCGTCGGTGTGGCTGACGCTGCTGGTCACCTACCGGGCCTATCTGCTGAGCCAGTCGCTGATCGTGCTGTGCGCGGTGCCGCCCGCCATGACGGCGCTGGTGCTGGTCATCCCCGCGACCCGCGGGTACGTGCTGGAGGTCGACGGGCCGCACATCGTCTGGGGTCCGGTGCTGTGGACCCAGGCGATCACGTCGTCGCTGGTCATGACCGTGGTCGCGGTGACGCTGCTCATCGTGGCCGCCTCGACGATCCCGGGTCAGCGGCCGCTGCTGCTGCGGGTGGTGGCCACGATGGTGCCGGCAGCGGTGTCGTGGACGCTGTTCCTCGTCGGCGGCCGCCCGCAGGCCCTGGCCTGCATGACCCCGCTGCTGCTCAGCCTGGCCCTGAGCCTGTGGCTCGTGGCGGCGCTGCGTCGGCCCGGGCTGGTGCAGCTGCCGATCACCGTGGCCCGCCTGCTGGCCGAGGTCGAGGACGGCGTGGTCGTGCTGGACGAGTCCGGCCAGATCTTGACGTCGAACCCGGCGGCCCGGGCGATGCTGTCGACCCGGATGATGGCGTGGACGACCTACGCCGACGCCCGTCTCGGCCCGGTGCCCGAACCTGGCACCGCCCACCAGGTGCGCACCGCCACCGACCGGGTGGTCGAGCTGCGGGCCGACCGGCTGGACCAGCCGGGACGCACGGCGACGGTGGTCGTGGCCGCCCGGGACATCACCGAGCTGGCCACGGTCCGCGAGCACCTGCTGGACGTGGCGTCCCGGGACGCCATGACCGGCGTGCGCAACCGCCGCTACCTGGACGCCCGCCTGCCCGAGCTGGTCGAGCAGGCCCGGGGCCGCTTCCCGCTGTCGGTCGTCATGCTGGACGTCGACCGGTTCAAGCACGTCAACGACGCCTACGGGCACGCCATGGGCGACCGGGTGATCGTCGGGATCGCCGAGGAGGCGTGCGCGGCGCTGCCCGTCGGGGCCGAGCTGGTGCGCATGGGCGGTGACGAGTTCGCCGCCATGATGCCGGGCCTGGACCTGGACGCTGCCCGTCGCGCCGCCGACCGGGCCGCGGGCCGCTGCGCCCGGCTGCAGTTCGCCACCCGGTCCGAACCGCTGTCGGTCACGGTGAGCGTCGGCGTCCGCCAGCTCGAACCGTGGATGAGCGCCGACGACCTGCTCAGCGCCGCCGACGAAGCCCTGTACGCGGTGAAGCACTCCCGCCGTGACACCGTCCCCCACCCGTCGCCCCCACCACCGACGTCCGGCCCGACTCCGGTCGTCCCCGAACCAGAGTCCCAGCCGACCCGCCGCGGACGCCACTGCGAACGGTGACGACCCGACGGAGCCGGCAGGGCGGATCGTCACGTCACAGCATGGGAGTGACGGTCCGGACGAACCGGGGAACTCCGCACCGGGCCACCAGCGTCAGGTACTCCTCCGGGGTCATGGGCGGGTGCTCGTAGGACGCCGCGATGTCGCAGACGGCGTCGGCGACGACGGCGGGAACAGGTCGAGCTGGTCGAGCAGGAAGTCGTCGGGGTGGACGGCCGTGATCGAGTAGGGGGACAGGGCGGTGTGGGGGAAGTCGACCAGGTTGAAGGTGACGATGAGCGCCGCGCCGCCCCGGACGGCGGCGGCCAGGACGTGGCGGTCTTTGTCGTCGCAGGTCATCTGGGGCACGAGGTCGGCGTATCCGGTGACCTCGGCATCCGGGAAGGCGTCCTGCATCGCGTCGATCCGCCTGTCGACAGGTTCGGGGTCGATGCCGTGCCGGGTGAGGTTGCGTCGTAGCTCGGCCAGGACGTCGGCAGACCACAGGGGACGGTATGTGCCTCGCTCGGCCAGGGTGAGCAGAAGGTCGTTCAGGGCCGCACCAAAGATGGCGCAGGTGTCGAGAAGGACCGGAAAAGCCATCAGCCTGGGGTGTCCATCGTGGTCAGGTCGAGCATCCCGGACTCTTGGTTGTTGCGGGCCGCCTGGGCCAGGATGGTCCGTCGACGAGCGCGTTCGCTGCTCTGGTAGGTCAGGACGTCATCGAGAGTGACCCGGCGGTGGCGGCCGACCGTGGTGAACGGGATCTTGCCGTTCTCCAGCAGCTTGACCAGCGTGGGCCGGGAGATGCCCAGGACGTCGGCGGCGCCCTGGGTGGTGAGCCGGGTGTCACGGGGGACGACGGTGACGCCCTGGCCGTTGGCCAGCGCGGCGCCGACGAACCGCAGGACCTCGAACAACGTCGGGGGCAGCTCCAGCTCTTGACCCGACGGCGACACGAGCCGGGTTGTGCCCGGCTGTGCCAGCTCGGCGTCGAGCCGCGCGAACAGCTCACGGACCGCGTTCGCGTCGTGCTCGTCGGGCAGGTACGTCTTCTCACGCGTTCTCGATGACATCGGGCCTCCTTCCCAGGTTCCATGCTAGACGAAATATTCGAAAAGAACGAGGGTGTCTGCCGACCAGCACCGACAGCCGACGGTCAGCGGGTGGGGTCGCGGTACGGCATGCCTCGGGGGTGGGTGGCCTCCAGGGACAGCTCGGGGGCCGGGGGCCGGTTGCGGACCTCGGGGATGGCGCTGCGGCGCACGCCCCGGCGGGACGGCTCACCGGCGAAGGGCGTGCCGGCCAGGGCGAGCATGTCGCCGACGGCCGACGACGTGTCGGCCAGGATCCGGACGTCGCCGGGGCCGTCCGGGCCGAGCAGGGCCTCGATCGCGGCGATGCCCGTGCCGGACAGGCTGGTGGCCTCGCGCAGGTCGACGTCGACCGGGACCAGGCCGTTGCGGGCCACCCGGCGCACCTCGGCCTCCAGCTGGGCGGCGCGGTGCCGGGCCGACAGCGGGCCGACGACCTTCACGGTGACCCGGTCGGACGTCACGATGGTCAGCCGGGTGCCCGCACCGGGGTCGTCGGTGGGGCTGGCCTCCCCGGAGAGCAGGCGCAACGGTCGACGGGCCGGGGACTCCACGGTCGCCAGGGTGCCGTCGTCGCGGGCCTCGATCTCGACGCGCAGGCCCAGGGCGGCGCTCATCGACAGGCCGCGGCCCCGGTCGCCGGGGTGCCGGGTGGGTTCGCGCCAGCGGCCGTCGTCGGCGACGGTGGCCAGCACCGACGCGTCCTCGGTCAGCTCGGCGTGGACCCGCACCGGGCCGGGCCGGCGGCCGGCGTAGGCGTGCTCGACGGCGTTCGCGACCAGCTCGGACACGCCCAGCAGGACCCGGCGACGGTCGTCGGAGGCCAGGCCGATGTCCTCGGCCCAGTCGTCCACTGCGGCCCGGACCCCGGCCAGGCGTTCGGCCTCGGCGTGGAACTCCAGGTCCAGCGGGGTGGGTGCGGCCCGGAACTGTACCCCGAGCAGGATCGAGTCGTCCGACGGGCTGCCCAGCTCGGCCGGCAGCTCTTCGCACAGCCGCACCACGGGCGAGCCGGACTGGTCGGCACCCAGGGCGCCGGCGGCCGCCCGCACCCGTTCCAGGGCCCGGGCCGGCCGTTCGTCCATGCCGCGCAGCATCCCGTCGGTGAACATCAGCACCAGGTCGTCCGTGCTCAGCCGGGTCGAGGCCGAACGGTCCCGGGTGCGGGTGCCCAGGGGGCCGTCGCCGGTGGCGGGCAGCAGCCGTGCACCGGTGCGTCCGATGACGACCGGGGCCGGGTGGCCGCGCGTGGCGTAGGCCAGCACCCCGGTGGCCAGGTTGAGGGAGGCCACGCACAGCGTGGTGGCGAACGCCGCCGGGTGGCGCGCGGTCAGCGCCTCCACGGTGCGGATCGCCTCCAGCAGGGATCCGCCCTCGTGCAGCCGGGCCGACAGCACCGCCCGGATCTGGCCCATCGTCGCCACCGACTCCAGGCCGCCGCCGATGACCTCGCCGACGCTGAGCACCAGACGTCCGTCCGGCAGGTAGGCCGCGTCGAACCAGTCACCGCCGACGTTCGCCGGGTCGGCCGCGGGCAGGTAGGCCGCGGCCAGGTCGGCGCGGGGCAGCAGCGGGACGGTGGTCGGCAGCAGGGCCTGCTGGAGGCGCAGCACCTCTTCGGGCAGGCGGTGGCGGGCCCGCCGCGGGCGCGCCGAAGGGCCAGGCTCGGACATGGCGCGCACCTCCCCGTCGGTCGTCGTCGTGCCCTGTGCAAGTTGTCCGAGTTGACGGTATCGAGCCTCGACGTAATGCGCGACGCGTACAGCGCAGAAGAACTGCAGTCATAGGTGCTGCTAGCAGACGGGGTCTACTGTCGGACTCCGGCCCCGGACGAGGGACGCGCCCGGCCAGCCGGGCTGGTGCCCGCGGCCGAGCGCGTCCCCTGGTCAGGTGGTGCCGGGTGTCAGCGGGTCAGGTCGGCCGCCAGCTCGGCGAAAGCCGCGATGAACACGTCGGCGTCGGCCATGGTGTGCTGCACCGACAAGGTCCATTCCTCTTCGCGGCCGGGGGTCATGAACACGCCACGGTTCATGTTGTACAGCCAGGCCAGGTCGGCCAGCTCGCCGTCCTGCTGCTTCTTGAACGATTCGTAGTCGACGATCTTCTCGCTGGCGAAGGTGACGCAGCCCTTGGAGGCCACACCGATCGCGTAGCCGGGCAGGTCGTACTGCGCGATGACGGCCTGGCAGCCGTCGACCAGGTGGTCGTTGAGCGCGTCCAGGTGGGCGTAGGCCTGCGGCGTCATCACGTGCTCCAGGGAGGCCCGGGCGGCGGCCATGCCCAGCGGGTTCCCGTTGTAGGTGCCCACCTGGTAGACGTCGCCGTTCTCGACCACCGTGAAGACCTCTTCGGTGCCGCCGATCGCCCCGACCGGCAGACCACCGCCCAGCGCCTTGGCCAGGGTCACCATGTCCGGCTTGACGCCGAACCGTTCCGTGGCCCCACCGGCGGCGATGCACAGCCCGGTCTTCACCTCGTCGAAGATCAGCACGATGCCACGGTCGGCGGTGATCTTGCGCACCGCCTCCAGGTACCCCGGCTCGGGCAGGACGATGCCCAGGTTCATCATCGCCGCCTCCATGATGACCGCGGCGGGCTTGCGGCCCTCGGCGGTCAGCGCGTCGATGCGGCGTTCCATGGCACCGGCGTCGTTGAACGGCACGGGGATCGTCATCTGCACGGACGAGTCGGGGATGCCGGCGCCGTACGGCAACGACGCCAGGTGGTCCCGGTCGCCGATCTCGCCGTAGGGAACACCGATAGAGACCATGACGTAGTCGTGGTGGCCGTGGTACGACCCGAAGATCTTCACGATGGTGTCGCGGCCGGTCAGCCCGCGGGCGATCCGGATGGCGTCCATCGTCGCCTCGGACCCGGTGTTGACGTAGCGCCAGCGCGGCAGGCCGAAGCGGCGCTGCAGCTCTTCGCCGACGACCACCGCGTCCTCCGTCGGTGCGGCGAAGTGCGTGCCCTGGACGATGCGCTCGGCGACGGCCTCGGTGATCGCCGGGTGGGCGTGGCCCTGGACCATCGAGCCGAACCCGTTGTGGAAGTCGACCATCTGGTTGCCGTCCACGTCCCAGACGTGCGAACCGACGCCCCGCTCCAGGTAGATCGGCCACGGGTCGCGCAGCTGGTACGACGACGCGACGCCGCCGGACAGGGTCTTGCGGGCCCTTTCGTACATGGCCGCAGACTTCTTGGTGCGTTCGTCCAGACGGGCCGCCTCCCGGGCGGTGAGCTCGGCGATCCGGGTACGGTCGAGGGTGCGGGACATCTCAAGCTCCTTCGGGGGGTTGCAGGCGTGTCTCATCATGCACCCCGGCGAGGACTTTGGGGGGATTTTCGCCCCTGTCGAGGCCGGGTCGACTCAGGACGTCAGTGCCAGGCCCAGCCCGGCCGCGGCCAGCGCGGCCAGCAGCATGACCGCGGCGTGGCGGAACGCCGCCGCGGCAGCCGACCAGCCGCCGGTGCGGGCCAGGTTCACCGTCTCGACGGAGGCCGCGCTGAACGTCGTGTAGCCGCCGAGCAGCCCGGTGCCGACCACCGTGGCGACGTCGTCGAGACCGCGGTGGCTGGCGGCCAGCCCGGTGAGCAGACCGAGCAGGAACGACCCGGTGATGTTGATCACCAGGGTGCCCAGCGGCGCCTGCCGGGTGCGTCGCTGCGCCACCAGGCCGTCCAGGACGAACCTGACGGCCGCGCCCAGGCCACCAGCCAGCGCCATGGCGACGATCACCGGTCCGCCCCCGTCCAACGGGTGCCGGCCCGGCCTGCTGCCGCCCCGGCCGCCGCGGCAGCCACCCCGACGACGACGGACGTCACCGCATACACCGCACCGAGCGCCAGATACCCGTCTCGGGCCCGCAGGTCGACCTCGACCGCGAACGTCGAGTAGGTCGTGAAACCGCCGAGCAGCCCGGTGCCCGCACCCAGGCGCACCCGACGGCGCCAACCGTCGTCGACGCTCCCCAGCCCGGCGAGCAGCACCCCGAGGAGGAACGAGCCGACGACGTTGATCGCGAACGTCGGCCACGGCCAGGCGCCGTCCGGCACGTCCGCCAGCTGTTCGACCGCCCAGCGCGCCGTCGTGCCGACCGCACCCCCCACGCCCACCAGGGCGACCAGCCCCGGTTGCGTGTACGCCGGCCGGGTTCCGGTCACTCGATCTCGTCCTTCCAGTCCACGACCCGCAGCGGCACCACCAGCACCGGCCGGTGCTGGTGGTGGGTCAGGTGCGTGGACAGCGACCGGGCCCCGCCGATGTTGATGTCGACCAGCCGTCGCAGCCCCCCGCGCAGGCCCGGCGACCCGGTGCCCACCACGATGACCGCCGCGTCTACCGCCCGGGCCAGGTGGGTCAGCGCCCGGTCGGGCCGCCCGGCCAGGTACCGGAAGTGCCACGGCACCCCTGACGGGTCGACCAGCTCGTGCAGGTGCGTCTCCAGGTCAGCGGCCCGTCGCCGCCAGTCGTTGGCCACGTCCGGGTCGACGTCGACATGCTCCACCGTGCCGTCAGGGTGCTCCGCGACGGCGTACCGCATCGGGTCGGCATAGGCGAAGTACAGCGTCGCCCCCGTCGCCTGGGCCCACGACACCGCGGTGAGCGGCACCAGGTCCGACAGCCCCGGCGTCACCCCGACCACCCCCGGGTGCCCCACGAACGGGACGAGCCGCGACAGGTCCGGCTGCGGAGGTCTGGTCATAGGCACGATTTTCCTCCTCCGGCCCGACAGGCGACACCCCTCGGCGCTCTGGCGCCGGACGGTGGCGCGCGACCATCCCCAGGCGCAATGCCCACGCGCGTTGTGAGCGTTTCGTCGTCGCGCTTTGCTGGCGGCACAGGCCTGTCGCGAACTGTGATCCCACGGGATCCGGGCGTAGGCACAGTTCAAGAAGCCGTATGCGACAGTCACAAGAGTGCACGGCTGGGATTCACCTGTGACGAGCCCGTTCCGGTGTACGCTCGCCGAGAACTGTCCGGTTATCCGCCGATCTGCGACGGTTCCTGCGAGTCGGACCAGGAGGGGGCGAGATGTCTGAGCTGCTGGACACCCTGGCGCCGTCCGACGTCGTCTCGCCTCACGACGACGAGGCTGTCGTTCGTGCACAGGGCCGTGCGCCCTCGACCAGAGCAGGACGGCGTGGCGATGCCGGTTCGTACTCTGTCGAGGCCCTGCTCGTCGTGGTTCTGCTGGTGGTCATGGTCCTGGGCACCTTCCAGCTAGGGCGTGTCTCATAACCGTTTGAGCCAGATGGTGATGGCGCGCAGGACGGCGCCGCCGCGGTAGGTGAGTGCGAGCTTGTCGTAGCGGGTGGCCAGGCCTCGCCACTGCTTGTCTTCGTTGAAGCCGCGTTCGACGA
>JAVBSR010000170.1:0-25379 GCA_031556715.1 Cellulomonas sp. | reverse complement strand
TCGTCGAACGCGGCTTCAACGAAGACAAGCAGTGGCGAGGCCTGGCCACCCGCTACGACAAGCTCGCACTCACCTACCGCGGCGGCGCCGTCCTGCGCGCCATCACCATCTGGCTCAAACGGTTATGAGACACGCCCTAGGTCCGGTATGCACCGTCCGATCCGGGCACCGTCGCCGGGGAACCAGCGTTCCCAGGACTTGAGACCACCGGCGGGAAGCACCCACAGGCGACCCGCGCGTCATGCCCGGGCACCGAAGCGGGGTGCCACCGGAGTCCACCTGCTACCGAAGGGCGTCGCCTGCACCGCTCGACCGCAGGCCGGCGGAGAGGTGATCGCGGACACCCCGCCTTCTCGATGGTCTGCGGCGCCCGTCACCTGCCGTACGGAAGCACGTCGTGAGACCCGCCGTACGGAGACCCGCCGTAAGGAGGCTGGTCGTACGGAGCCCCGCCGTAAGGAGGCCCGCCGTACGGAGCCCCGCCGTACGGAGCCGCGCCGTACGGAGGCGGCGAAGCGTACGGACCATACTCACCAGGCCGCGGCACGTCGTACTTCGCGCCTTCCGGGCGGGACGCCTGGGTCATGAGGAACAGCACGATGATCTCACCTATGTACGGGATGAGGGTGAGGAAGTAGAGGGCACCCGACTGGCCTGAGTCGTGCAGGCGGCGCCAGGTGATGGCGAGGCTCGGGATGAGGATCGCCACGGGATAGACGTACGCCAGCAGGACCAGAGGTCCCATGTCACCGCACGAGCCGTACCTGGCGTCATAGCTCGAGCACGGCGCGGCCGTGGCCGAGTCCATCACGACGACCGCGACAAGGATCACGACCGTGATCACCGCGTTGGCGAGGGCCGCCCACCAGTACTCGCTGCGGGACGCCCGCCCCGAGAAGGTGGCGTACTTCTTCCAGAAGCGCCGGTAGGCGTCGAGGAAGCCGATGCCGTACCACGGCCGGTCGATCCCCGGGTCGGTCTGCGACCGCACCGGGTACGGCGCCTGGGGGTACCAGGCCTGCGGAGCGCCGTACCCCGCGGGTGCACCGTACATACCGTCCGCGCCCGGCGGCCCGGAGGCGAAGGCCTGACCGTACGCGGGCACCGCGCCCGGCGGCCCACCGTACTGCCCCGGCCCACCGTACTGCCCTGGATACGTCGGCCCTGGTTGTCCGTACGGAACCCCCGACCCCTGCATGTCGCTCACCGGAGCAACCTACCACCGGTGGACAAACCGGACTGACAGATTCCCAGCGCCCTGACCGGGGACCTCAGCCCTGCCGTTCCCACGCACCTGACCGGCCGCCCGACTTGGCCTCCAGGCGCACCTCGCCGATCCAGGTGTGCTTGTCCAGGCCCTTGACCATGTCGACGACCGCCAGGGCCGCGACCGACACCGCGGTCAGCGCCTCCATCTCCACGCCGGTCCGGTCGGCGGTGCGGACGGTGGCGGTGACGGCGACGCCCTCGTCGGTCACCTCGACGTCCACCGCCGCCCCGTGCACGCCGATGACGTGAGCCAGGGGCAGCAGGTCGGCACAGCGCTTGGCCCCGGCGATGCCGGCGATCCGGGCGACGGCCAGCGCGTCGCCCTTGGGCACGGTCTGGTCGCGCAGGGCGGCGACGACGTGGGGCGAACAGTGGACGAACCCGCTGGCGGTGGCGCTGCGCACGGTGGGTGTCTTCTCGGTGACGTCGACCATGCGGGCACGACCGGCCGCGTCGAGGTGGGTCAGCCCGTGTGGGGCCGGTGCGGGGGCCACGGTGCTAGTCGGCGGTGGGCTGCAGCGGCACCGACGTCAGGGCTTCGTCGGGGGTCGGGCCGAAGATGCCGACGCACTCGTGCTCCTCGGTGGAGGCGAACGCCGTGAGGCGGCAGCCGGAACGCATCTCGGCGAGCGCACCGTTGATCAGCCCGGCGTGCAGCTGGCACGGCACGCCCGGGTGCTGCCGGACGACCTGGGTGAACGGGCAGCGGTGCAGCACCAGCCGCGGCTCGCTGCCGGGGTCCGGTGCCAGCTCGGGGGCGAAGCCCTGCTCGTCGAGCAGCGCGACCAGGTTGGAGGTCACCTCGGTCTCGTCGACCACCGCGAACGGGGGTGCCTTGGGCGTGAGGAAACGTCCCCACTCCAGGCCGACGCCGTACAGCCAACGGCTGGCGTCGGGGTTCGTCTCGGCGACGGCGGCGGTGAGGATCTGCGCCAGCTGCGCGAAGCCGCGCGGCTGTTCGTGCGGCTGCTCCTGCAAGGTGCTGGAGTAGACCACCCGGGGCCGCCCGGGGCCTGACCTGGCCTCGACCTGGCGTGTGGCCAGGCTGGCGTAGACCAGGGATTCTAGGTGAAAACGAGCGGTGTTGACGTGGATGCCGACCCGCTCGGCGACGTCGGCCACCGACAGCGGCTCCGGCGTGTCGCGCAGCAGCGCGATGATACGGGTGCGCCGGTCACCACCGGAGCGTGGGCTGACGGCCTCGGCGTCGAGGGGTGCGAGCGATAGTGCCACCGTGATCTCCGGGTTATATACGTGAAAACTGTTAAAACCAGACTAGCACTGTGCCGGGTCGGTGTCGGGGTCCGTCTTGGCCTCGGCAGAGTCTGCCACAGCCTCGCCGGGTTCCGGCCGCGCCTTGGCCTGCTCAGAGCCGAGCCCGGCGGGCAGCCGCAGCGGGACCGAGGTCAGCGCCTCCTCCGGCGCCCGGTGGAGGATACCGAGGCACTGGTGCGGGGAGACCAGCGGTTCGAGCTCGGTGAGCCGGGCGGTAGAGCGCATCTCCTCCAACGACCCGTTGATCATGCCGGCGTGCAGCTGGCACACCACGCGGGGGTACTGGCGCGCCGTGGTGGCGAACGGGCAGTTGTGCAGCACCAGCTGCGGCTGACCGTCCTCGTCGTGCTCCAGCTCCGGGGCGAACCACAGGGCGTCGAGCTTGTCGACCAGACGCTTGGTGATCTCCGACTCGTCGATGGTCATGAAGGGCGGCACCTTGGTCGTGAGGTAGCGGCCCCACTCCTGGCCGACGCCGTACAGCCACGTGCCAGAGTCCGGGTTGGCCTCGGCCACCGCCGCAGTGAGGATCTCCGAGAGCAGCCGGAAACCCTGAGCCCGCTCGTGGGTCTGGTTGGGCAGGGTGCCGGTGTACACCACCCGCGGTCGGCCCGGGACCGCCCGGGTCTCCGTCTCCCGGGTCGCCAGACCCGAATACACCAGAGACTCTAGGTGAAAACGCGCCGTGTTGATGTGGATGCCGACCTGCTCGGCGACGTCAGCCACCGACAGCGGCTCCCGCGAGTCGCGCAGCAGCTGGATGATGTGCGTGCGGCGCCCGCCGCTGTCGCTACGGCCGGTCGTACCGTCGTAGATCGACGGCTGCTGATGTGTAGGCATGGTTTTCCCCTGTTTGTTCCACTGAAACCAAGGGTACACGCTGACCCGCCAGGATCCGAAGGGCCTGCTACCGCCGGGCGCAGGACCTCCGGCGCTGTTGTCGTGGAAGAACCGGACCCGTCGAGCAGTCGTGCCCGTCAGCCCCAACCAGACCCGTCAGCCGCACGGGACGGCCACGGCCCGACGAACCGGCCGGGCCTGGTGACCGGCACCGCCGCGGCCGACTGCGCCGCCCGCAGCAGCAGGCCCACCTGCTCGGTCACCTCGGCCAGGGTGGCAGGCCAGCCGACGGGTTGGGAATACCCGGCCGGATCGAGCTCTTCCAGCGCCACCACGGGCAACGGGGCGCCGTGCACCGTCGGGTCGGGCAGCCGCCGCCACGCCGTACCGGGGCACAGCACCACCTCGGCCTCCTCGGGGTGCGCGGACAGGGCCGACAGGTCGCGACCGGTCCTCACCAGCAGCACCAGCAACGTCCGCGCGGTGAGGTTCTCCGTGGCCACGAGCACCTCGCGGGAGGCCGCGACCAGCCCGGTCAGCACACCCAGCGGTGCGACCGAGGCCGGGGAGTCGTCCAGCCCCCGCAGCACGATCCCGCCGGTGGGCGGCAAGACGTCCAGAGCGGCCAGCAGCGTCGCCGACGTCATCGCTGCCTCGCAAAGATCTCCCAGCGGCCCTCCGCAGGGTTCCACTGCCGGCCGACGACCTCGAGGTAGGCCCCGGTGTAGGCCGCCTCGTCGCGGTAGTGCGACAGGGCGCTGGCGTCGGTACGACGCTGCCAGTCGACGTGGACCTGGGCGTTGCCGTCGGCCGCCGGGGTGAGCAGCCCGGCCGGCAGCTGCTGGCCGAGCCGGACGCCGTCGGTCTCCGCCTCCGGCAGCGCGGCCACGTGGACGGAGCGCAGGTCGGCCAGGGGCAGCCGGGCCAGCTCGGACAGGGTCTCGGTGACAGCCTTGCCCGACACGGCGGGAACCGCGCCGACCGTGGGAGCAGCAGCGTCGTCGGTGTACCGGTACACCGCGGCGACGCCCTCGGCCGTGAGCGTCCCGTGCCGGGAGGCGACGGTGCGCGCCCAGCGGTCCACGTCGCCCCCGTCGCGCGGGTGGGGCACGTCGGCGATGTCGGGCAGGGCCGTGCGGGTCTGCCCCAGCCCTTCGTGGAAGGCCCGGCGGCCGAGCTCGGGGATGCCGTCGAACAGGCCTTGAGCCCGGTGGAGCACGCCGCCCAGGTCGTCCATCAGCCCGCCGAGGGTACGCAGCGAACCGAGCAGCCCGGCGACCGAGGCGCCGACCTCCTGCGCCGCCTGGGCTGCGACGGTCGTGGCGTGCGCCACCAGCGCCGGGGAGTCCGGGCCCAGCACCGACCAGCCCCGGGCCTGCTGGACCAGCACCGACCCGACGGCGCGGCCCAGCGCGTCGCGGACCGTGCGACGCACCGCGTCCTGCACGGTGACGGCCGTCTGGAGGCCCGAGGCCAGGCCCTCAGACCAGGCGGCGGTACCCTCGACGTGCACGACGACGTCCGCGGCCAGGCCACGGTAGGCGTCGGCGGCGTCCCCGGCGGCGGCCGTCAGGTCGCCGACCACCGCCTGGTGGATCTGGGCGGCCGCGGCGGACAGCTGACGGGCGACGTCCGCCCAGTCCTGCGAGAAGGCACGCACCTGCTCGGTGTCGGTCGACAGGTCGGAGCACCAGCCCGGCAGCGGGGCCAGGTAGGGCGTCAACCAGCCCAGGCCGGCCTGGTGCAGCGCGTCGAGCGGGTCGGGGCCGTCGTCCGGGGTGAACGCGAACGCAGACAGCCCGCCCTCGACCCAGGAGCCGTTGCTGATCGCGGTGACCAGCGCCTGACCGTCGGCGAGCAGGCCGGAGCCTGCGTGCGTCGGGTCCGGCACGGTCATCTGTCGTCCCCCTTGGACGTCGGGCCTTCGTATCGTGCCACGTCAGCTCGCCCGACGGGGCCTTTCTGGCACCGCCGGTGCGCGGCGCGCCCGGGACGTCGCGACCCTCACGGCTGCCGACGCGACCCTGTCGGACGACGACAACACCGCGGCGCTGTCGTTGTCGGCACCCCGCGCCGGAACCTACGCGGGCGTAGCTTACGCTGGCGTAGGTTTGCGCCGGCCGGTCCGGCGCCCGGTGCTGCGAAGGAGGGACCCATGCTCGACACCCCAGGCCCGCTGTCCGACGACGGTCTGGTCCAGCTGTTGAACCCCGCGGGCAAGCGAGTCTCGCACCCGCGGTTCGACGCCTACGCCGCCGACCTGGACGACGCCGCGCTGCTCGCCCTGTACCGGGACATGGTGCTGACCCGACGCTTCGACCGGGAGGCCACCGCGCTGCAGCGCACCGGCGAGCTGGCGCTGTTCGCCCCGGCCGAGGGCCAGGAGGGCGCCCAGATCGGGTCGGCCCACGCCCTGGCCCCGCACGACCACGTCTTCCCGTCGTACCGCGAGCACGGGGTGGGTCTGGTGCGCGGGGTCGACCCGGTGGACCTGCTGCGGCTGTTCCGCGGCGTGGACCACGGCGGCTGGGACCCCCGCCCGGCCAGCACCAGCCCGGCCACGGGGCACGGTTTCCACCTGTACACCCTGGTGGTCGGTGCGCACACGCTGCACGCGGTCGGCTACGCCATGGGCATGGCCCGGGACCGCGCCGGCCTGACCGACGGCACAGCGGACGGATCAGCGGACGGATCAGCGGACGGCGCGGTGGTGGCGTACTTCGGCGACGGGGCGACCTCTCAGGGCGACGTGTCCGAGGCGCTGGTGTTCGCCGCGGTCAACGCCGCCCCGGTGGTCTTCTTCTGCCAGAACAACCAGTGGGCCATCTCCGTGCCGACCACCCGGCAGGCGGTCGTGCCGATCGCCGACCGGGCCCCGGGCTTCGGCATCCCTGGCGTGCGGGTCGACGGCAACGACCCGCTGGCCTGCTACGCCGTGACCCGGTGGGCCCTGGAACGGGCGCGTGCCGGCGGCGGGCCGACCTTCGTCGAGGCCCTGACCTACCGGATGGGCGCGCACACCACGTCCGACGACCCGTCCCGCTACCACGACCCGGCCGTCGAACGACGCTGGCGCGAGCGCGACCCTCTCGACCGGATGCGCACCTACCTGGCCCTCGACGAGGCCACCCTGGCTGCTGTCGACGCCGAGGCCGAGGCGCTGGCCACCCGGCTGCGGGCGGGTGTCCAGGCGCTGCGCGGCCCCGACCCGGCGGCCGTCTACGACCATGTCTACGCCACCGAGCACGCCCAGGTCACCGCCGGGCGGGCCACCGTTGCAGGAGGTGCCCGATGACCGTCGCCTGGCCGACCGCCCCAGCCCCCACGCCCACCGCCACGACGACCCTGCCCATGGCCAAGGCCCTGAACGAGGCCCTGCGGCGCAGCCTGGCCGACGACCCGAAAGTCCTGGTCATGGGCGAGGACGTCGGCCGTCTCGGCGGGGTGTTCCGGGTGACCGACGGCCTGCACGCCCAGTTCGGCGACGACCGGGTGGTCGACACCCCTCTGGCCGAGTCGGGCATCGTCGGCACCGCGATCGGCCTGGCCCTGCGGGGGTGGCGGCCGGTGGTGGAGATCCAGTTCGACGGGTTCGTCTTCCCCGCCTTCGACCAGATCACCACCCAGCTGGCCAAGATGCACTACCGGTCGCAGGGGCGGCTGACGCTGCCGGTGGTGGTGCGGGTCCCCTACGGCGGCGGGATCGGTGCGATCGAGCACCACTCGGAGTCGCCGGAGGTGCTGTTCGCCCACACCCCGGGACTGCGCGTCGTCAGCCCGGCCACGCCCGACCAGGCGTACCGGATGCTGCTGGCCGCGGTCGCCTGCCCCGACCCGGTGCTGTTCTTCGAGCCCAAGGGGCGCTACTGGGCCAAGGGCGAGGTCGACCTGGACACCCCGGTGGACCCGGCGGTGCTGGACACCGCCCGGGTGGTCCGGCCCGGGTCGGAGGTCACCGTCGTGGCCTACGGCCCGACCGTGGCCACAGCCCTGGCCGTGGCCGACGCCAGCCCGACGTCGATCGAGGTGGTCGACCTGCGCGCCCTGTCGCCGCTGGACGTCGGGACGGTCGCGACCTCGGTACGGCGCACCGGGCGGTGCGTCGTCGTGCACGAGGCGCCCGTGCTGTACGGGACGGGCGCCGAGGTGGCGGCCCGGGTCACCGAGGAGTGCTTCTACTCGTTGCAGGCCCCGGTGCTGCGCGTCGGCGGGCCCCACACGCCCTACCCGGTGGCCACCGCCGAGCGCGACTGGCTGCCGTCGGCGCAGCGCCTGGCGGCGGCCGTGGAGCGGGCGGTGAGGTTCTGATGCGCTTCCACCTGCCTGACCCCGGTGAGGGCCTGACCGAGGCGGAGATCGTCGCCTGGCTGGTCACCCCCGGTGACACCGTCGAGGTCAACCAGCCCCTCGTCGAGGTCGAGTCCGCCAAGTCCCTGGTCGAGCTGCCGTCACCGACGACCGGGGTGGTCGCGGCGCTCCTGGCCGAACCGGGCGACACCGTCGCCGTGGGCACCGCCATCGTCGAGATCGTCACCGACGACGAACCGACCGACGAACCCTCGACCAGCCCCGACCAGACCGGCCCGGAGTCGGACGCGTCGGGCCCGGTGCTGGTCGGCTACGGCACGGCGCCGCTGCCCGGTACGTCCGCACCCAGCGCCTCGGCGGTCGACGCCCTGGCAGTCCACGCCCTGGCCAAGCCGCCGGTCCGCAAGCTGGCCAAAGACCTGGGTGTCGACCTGGACGCGGTCGCCGCGACCGGGCCCGGCGGGATCGTCACCCGCGAGGACCTGCTGGCCCACGTCGCCCGCACCCGCGGTCGCGGCGAGCTGGCCGACCAGCCGTGGCTGGCCGACGGTGTGGTCTCCCCCGACGGCCGGATCACCCGGGTCCCGGTGCGGTCGGTGCGCCGCCGCACCGCCGAGGCGATGGTGGCCTCCGCGTTCACCGCCCCGCACGTCACCGTGTTCCACACGGTCGACGTCACCGCGACCATGCGCCTGGTCGCCCGGCTGCGCACCGACCCGGAGTTCTCCGACACCCGGGTCACCCCGATGCTGGTCGCCGCGAAGGCCCTGCTGCTGGCCGTCAAGCGCCACCCGGAGATCAACGCCCGCTGGGACGACGCCGCCCGGGAGATCGCCTACCTGCACTATGTCAACCTGGGCATCGCCGCGAGCACCCCGCGCGGGCTGGTCGTGCCGAACGTCAAGGACGCCCACCGGCTGGGCCTGCACGACCTGGCCCTGGCCCTGGCCGACCTGACCGCCCGGGCCCGGGCGGGACGGACCACCGCTGCCGACACCGCGGACGGGACCATCACCCTGACCAACGTCGGGGTGTTCGGCATCGACACCGGCACGCCGATCCTCAACCCCGGCGAGGCGGCCATCCTGGCGTTCGGTGCGGTCACCCGCCAACCCTGGGTGCACAAGGGCAAGGTCCGGCCCCGCGACGTCACCCAGCTGGCGCTCAGCTTCGACCACCGCCTGGTCGACGGCGAGCTGGGCTCCCGGGTCCTGGCCGACGTCGCCGCCGTCCTCGCCGACCCCGCCCAGGCCCTCGTCTGGGGGTGAAGCCCGCAGCACCGTGGGCGGTCCCGGACCGTGACGACGCCGTCGCGCACCGGCCGCATCGCCGCGCGGCAGGTCGGGGAGGCGCTGACTCCGGGACCGGCACCAGCGGTCGTGTCCCGGCGGGTGCGCCTGACGTCACCGTTCAGCGCACCGGACGCCAGCACCGCAGTGGGTGAGGGGTCTACGGCGACACCAGGTGACGCGAGAACCTTCGCCGCCGCTGACGTCTGGTGCACGCTGTACCAGGAGACGCTGTACCAGGAGATGAACAGGACGACCTCGCGCCCGATCGGTGGTGTGGGAAAGTAGGTCGGTGGACCTGGAGCAGGCGCCGCGGCCGGTCGTGACGGCCCGGCCTGACGACGAGGAGCGGTCGTGGACGACGGCGCCGTGAACCGCCGGGCGCGTCCCCGGCGCGTCCCGGTCGCGGTGTCCCGCATCGGGCTGGTGGCGCTGGTGGCCCGGCGGCTGCGCGGCTGCCAGGAGATGGGCGAGCTGGCCCAGGTGGTGGCCGAGTGCGTCGTCGAGCTGGTGGACCCGCACCAGGTGGTGGTCTCCCGGGTGGCTGAGGAACGGGCCCGCACCCTGTGGTCGGTCCGGCCGGCCGGGGAACCGTCCGACGAGGTGTGGACCACGTCGAGCTGGCCGGCGCTGCGTCAGATCCTCGACGACCGCACCACCTGGCGGTCCTGGGGCGACGGTCGGCGCCCGGTCGGCGCCGGTGAGGCCGCCCCGCAGGGGTTGGCCGACAGCCCGGATGCGATGTGCGTGCCGGTCGTCGTCAACGCGGCGGTGTGGGGCCTGGTCACGGTGACCGGCGAGGCGTTCGACGACGACGACGTGGCCCTGGTCGAGGTGGTCGCGGCGCTGGCTGCGGCCACGCTGGTCCGGCTGGACTTCGACCACCAGGTGCAGCACATGCTGGTCGAGGACCCGCTGACCGGGCTGGCCGACCGGCGGGTGGCCGACGCCGCCGCCGAGGCGGCTCTGGAGTCCGGCGCGGAGACGGTCATCGTGATGTGCGACGTCGACGGGCTGAAGCAGGTCAACGACCAGCTCGGCCACGGTGAGGGTGACGAGCTGCTGCGCCTGGTCGGCGACGTGCTGCGCCGGGCCGCGGAGGCGCTGCCGGGCAGCACCGCGGCCCGTATCGGCGGTGACGAGTTCTGCCTCGTCGTGCCGGGCTGGTCGAAGGCCACCGTGACCCAGGCGATGTCGCAGACGCTGGCCGCGAACCCGTTGCCGCACGGTGCGGCGATCTCCTGGGGCGTGGCCAGCTCGGTCGGGGAGCACACCGGGGTGTCCAGCCTGTTCCGGGCGGCGGACTTCGCCCAGTACCACGTGAAACGGGCCCGGGCCCGGCGTCGCCAGCTGGCCCTGCCGCAGGGCGCCGACCCGGCGACGACGGCCCAGCAGCTGCTCGGCCGTGCCATCCCGGCGGTGGTCGCGGGCCGGGGTGAGCTGGGTCGGGTCTGCGCCCTGGCCGCTACCGCTGCCGACACCCTCGGCGGCGGCGAGTGGACGGTGCTGCACGACGACGGCGCCTCGACGACCCCGATGGTCGTCGCCCGCGGCGGCAGCCCGTCCGGCGACGACGACCCGAGCCGCACGGTCACGGTCACGGTCGACGGCTACCGGATCGACGTCGGTGCGTCTATCGAGACCTCCCACCACCCCCAGGTGACGTCGGCCCTGCGCGCCGCCATGTACATCGCCCTGCACCCCACGCCGTAACCGCCGGGCTCGACCGTGTCGTCAGACGGTCGCGTGGACGTCAGCCCCGACGGCCCGCATGACGAAGGCCTCGCTCTCGGCGACGACGTGGGAACGGTGGTCGTGGCCGGCCTGGGAGATGACCCGGTTGGACAGGCACGACAGCACCAGCCGCACGGTCACGTCGATGTCCTGGGCGGGGAAGGCCCCCACGGCGATACCCCGCTCGAGGACTCCCCGCAGGACCCTCTCGACGACGACCACGTGGCCGCGCAGCTGGGCCATGGTCTGGGCCGAGATCAGCTGGCGCAGGTCCTCGCCGGGCGCGTAGTAGTAGTCGGGCTTCAGCACCAGCTGGGCGTGGATGTAGGTGCGCAGCTGGTCGACCGGGTCGTCGACGCCGACCAGCGCGGCCTCCAGGGCGGTGGCCCAGCTGGCGGTCTCGTGCATGATCAGCCCGACGAGCAGCGCCTCCTTGTCGGGAAAGTGGTTGTACACCGCGGTCCGCCCCACCCCGGCCCTGGCTGCGACCTGCGACAACGTCACCGCGTCGAACCCCTGCTCCTTCATCAGCTCGGACAGCGCGCCGAACAGCCGACGGCGGACCTCCTCGCGATGCTCACGGAGCGTGGCGCCGATGATCTTGGGCATGGTGACATCGTGCCACGTCCTGTCAGCACGCGAGGGCATTTTGCACAACTTGATCGTTAAAAACGTGGACAACTCACCCGTCCGGTTGGCGCTGGACCGCACGGCGGCGCGCCGACCGACCCAGCCTGCTCGCCGGCGACCTCCGAAGACGCCCGAGGCCGCCCGCGTCGCACCAATGTGTCTAGCAGATAGACACCCCTCTGTTAAGTCGCTAAACTGTGTCGGTGCGAGCGCGCCAGGTCAACACCGTGATCGAGCGGTCCGGTGGCGCACTGGTCCGTCAACGCGGCTCACACCGGCTGTACCGGGTCGTCGCGGCGGACGGCACGACCGCCCAGACCGTCGTACCCCAGCACGGCGGCGACATCCCTGTCGGCACGCTGCGGGCGATCGAGCGCGACCTGGTGCCCGTCCTTGGAGAGAGGTGGTTGCGATGACCTACACCGTTCATGTCACCCGCGAGGACCGCACCTGGCTCGGTGAGGTGCCCGGCCTGCCGGGCGCCCACACCTTCGCCGCGAGTCTGAGCGCTCTCGACCGGGCCATGCGCGACGTCATCGTCCTGGCCGCCGACCTTCCCGACGGCGCCGAGGCCACCGTCGACCTGGTGTGGGACATGTCCGACGTCGCCGACAGCGCCGTCGAAGCCACCCAGACCGCCCAGGCCCGCGCTGCCAACGCCCAGACCCGCCGCCAGCTCGCCGCCCAGACCCGCCGCCTGGTCCTCGACCTGGTCAGCCAGGGATGGTCGGCCCGCGACGTGGCCACAGTCCTCGACCTGTCACCGGGCCGTGTCTCCCAGATCACCCGCACTACCGCGGCCTGACCACACCGTGCCGGGAAAACCCCTCACGACGCGCAGCCTGTGCCCTTGACCTGCGCTTCTGTCGGAGCGGGTGACGGGAATCGAACCCGCGCTATCAGCTTGGGAAGCTGATGTTCTACCATTGAACTACACCCGCGTGGTCGTCCGGCGCCCTGGAGGGCGGGACGACTGACCAGCATACCGGCTCTGGCGTCGCTCGCCGACACCTGGTCGGCGGCGGGTCGCTCACCAGGATGTCGAGCGGGTCTGACCGGCAGGCCTGCTGCTCGACGGCGCCGGGGGCGGGTCGGGACGACCCGGACCGCCAGGCGCTTCAGCGCATGAAACTTCGATCTATTGTTCGATATTTCGATCGGCCCCGCGTCAGGCGTCTTACGCCTGGCTGAAAACTCACCTTCGCACGACTGGAGGCGTCATCACGGAGGCGTCCCAACGACGCCCGTGGGGCACTACCGTTGCACTGTGCTGCTCTCTGACCGTGACATCCGCGCCGAGGTCGACGCTGGGCGCGTGGTGCTCGACCCGTACGACCCGGAGATGGTCCAGCCGTCCAGCATCGACGTGCGGCTGGACAAGTACTTCCGGCTGTTCGACAACCACCGGTACGCGGTGATCGACCCTTCCGCGGAGCAGCCCGACCTGACGCACCTGGTGGAGGCCAGCGCGGACGAACCGTTCGTGCTGCACCCCGGGGAGTTCGTGCTGGGGTCGACGTACGAGCAGGTCTCCTTGCCGGACGACGTCGCCGCCCGGTTGGAGGGCAAGTCGTCGTTGGGGCGGCTGGGGCTGCTGACGCACTCCACGGCGGGGTTCGTCGACCCGGGTTTCTCGGGGCACGTGACGCTGGAGCTGTCGAACGTGGCGACGCTGCCGATCCTGCTGTGGCCGGGGATGAAGGTCGGCCAGCTGTGCTTCTTCCGGCTGGAGTCGGCGGCGGAGCACGCCTACGGCTCGGCGCGGTACGGCTCGCGGTACCAGGGGCAGCGCGGCCCGACGGCGTCGCGCTCCTGGCAGGGCTTCCACCGGACCGCGGTGTAGCCGTGTCGGTCCACCTGCCGCCCCTCGACCCGGACGACCCTGTCGTCCGCACCCGGCACCTGCTGGCGCTGCCGCCGAACGTCGTGCCCGACGAGCTCGAGGTGCTGGCGGTGTCCCGGTTCGGCCGGGCGTCGTGGGAGCAGGAGACACCCGAGGCCAAACCGCGCACCGGGATCCTGCCCGCCGTGACGGCGGCACTGGGGATCCGCAAGGTCGCACCGACCATGGCCCGGCTGCGGCTGGGCCGCCGCACGGCGCTGGTCGGCCCGTACCGGCTGACGACGACCAGCGCGGTGGCGCTCGGCCTGCCCGCCTCGGCCGACACCGCCTGGCTGGCCGAGGGTCCCAGAGAACGCGGCGAACCCCCGTTCCCGGGCACCGGCGACCGGGAGGGCCTGGCACGGGCGTTCCCCGAGGGGCTGCCGATCCGCGAAGAAGAACGGGTCGTGCTGTGGCTCATCGCCGCCGCCCGGCGGCTGGGCGGCGCCGTGCGGGTCAACGACTCGTCGGTCGTGCTCACCCCCGACCCGGACGGCGCGGTCGACCTGGCCCTGCTGACGACCCGGTGGCCGTCAGCGCAGGAGGTCCTCGCCCAGGTGCGCAAAGCGGCGCCGCGGGCCCGCCTGGCCGGAGACGGCTACGACCACTCCTGGTCGTTCGACCCCCTCACCACCGGCACGGCCCAGCCCGCCCTGACCGAACGGCAGGGTCGGCACCTGCGCGGTGCCCGTCCCCTGCGCACCGGCCAGGCGGCACGCGACCTGTTCGGGCGGCACAACAGCGACGAACGCCGCCGCGAAGCGCTGCGGGCCGAGGCCGAGGCGTACGAAGAGCTCATGGGCGAACCGTCCGACCTGTACGGCATCGAGGTCGACCTGGGCCTGGACGGGATGATCGAGGTCGTGCCCGAACCGCTGTCGGAACCGCCGATCGTGCTGCGCGCCGCCCCGTGGGCGGCGGCCGGGGTCACCGCGCTGCGCGTCCGCTGGTACCCCCACGACGCCGACGAGCTCTACCTCGAACGCCCGTCGACCGCCCACCGGGTGGCCCGCGGCCGGGCCGTGGCCCTGGTCAACTCCGTCACCGTGGCCCTGTGGGACGCCTTCGACGGCGAGGTCGCCGACGAGTCCGACTTCCTCATCCACGTCGACGACCTGCGCGCCGGGCACCGCTGAGACGAGGCGAGGCAGCGGTTCCGCACCTCCATGGCGCACCCAGACGCCAGACCTGCAGCAGATGCCCGTTGCCGAGGACTGAACGCGTGTGTAGCATGCTGAATATGCGTTCAGTCGATGATCTGACCACCAGGGCACGCATCCGGGACGCCGCGGTGCTGCGGTTCGCCACCGACGGGTTCGGGGCGCCGGTGCGGACGGTGGCCGCCGACGCCGGTGTCAGCCCGAGCCTGGTGATGCACCACTTCGGTTCCAAGGCGGGGCTGCGCCAGGAGTGCGACGACTGGGTGCTGGCGCAGGTCAGGGAGGCGAAGTCGCAGAACATCGGCCGGGCGGCCGCCGGCGAGAGCTTCCTGGAAGTCTTCGCCTCGGCCGACCAGTACGCCCCGCTGGTCGGCTACGTCCTGCACTCCCTGCAGAACGGCGGGGCCCCGGGGCGCGACTTCGTGGAGCACCTGATCACCGACGCCGGCGCCTACATCGCCGAGGCCGTCACCGCCGGTGTCGCCCGCCCCTCCCGCGACGAGTCAGCCCGGGTGCGCTACCTGGTGCTGTCCGCGCTGGGTGCCCTCATGCTGTCGGTCTCCCTCGACCCGCCCGACGATCCCGCCGACCTCGTCGCCGCGCTGCGCCGCTTCTTCGTCGAGTCGTACCTGCCCATGCTGGAGCTGTTCACCGAGGGCTTCCTCACCACGCACCACATCCTGGACGACCTCCTGCAGCCCGCCCCCTGACCCTCCGGCGCACGCCGACGGAGCGCCCGTCCGCGCTGCCGCCGGACCAGCGACCCGACGACCATCCCGACGACCGAGGACAGCCATGACCGCCATCGAGATCCACGACCTGCACAAGTCGTTCGGCACCACCAAGGCCCTGGACGGGCTGGACCTCGTCGTCCAGCCCGGGGAGGTCAGCGGGTTCCTCGGCCCCAACGGCTCGGGGAAGTCCACGACCATCCGGGTGCTGCTCGGCCTGCTGCGGGCCGACTCGGGCACCGTCCGCCTGCTCGGCGGCGACCCGTGGGCCGACGCCGTCACCCTGCACCGCCGCCTGACCTACGTGCCCGGGGACGTCTCCTTGTGGTCCAACCTCACCGGCGGGGAGGCCATCGACCTCATGGCACGGCTGCGCGGCGGGCTGGACCCCCGGCGCAAGGCCGAGCTGCTGGAACGTTTCGAGCTGGACCCGTCGAAGAAGGCCCGCGCCTACTCCAAGGGCAACCGGCAGAAGGTCGCCCTGGTGGCGGCGTTCGCCTCCGACGTCGAGCTGCTGGTGCTCGACGAGCCGACCTCGGGCCTGGACCCGCTGATGGAAGCCGTGTTCACCGAGTACCTGCACGAGGTCAAGGCCCAGGGCCGGTCGGTGCTGCTGTCCAGCCACATCATGAGCGAGGTCGAGAAGGTCTGCGACACGGTGACGATCATCCGGGCCGGCAAGGCCGTGGAGTCCGGCACCCTCGA
The DNA here is from genome assembly GCA_031556715.1 of Cellulomonas sp. Taxonomy (GTDB): domain Bacteria; phylum Actinomycetota; class Actinomycetes; order Actinomycetales; family Cellulomonadaceae; genus Cellulomonas. The sequence continues at coordinate 9,556 of JAVBSR010000170.1, read as the reverse complement.
CGACCTGCGCCACCTGACCCGGTCAGCCGTCACCGCCGTGGTCGACCGCGACCCGGCGGGGCTCGCCGCGCTGCCCGGGGTCCACGACCTGCGGACGACCCCCGACGGTGCGGCCACCCGCGTCGCCTTCACCGTCGACAACGACCGGCTCGGCGAGGTGCTGCGCACCGCCGGGACGCTGGGGGTGCGCGCCTTCACCGCCACACCGCCGTCCCTGGAAGAGCTGTTCCTGCGCCACTACGGCGACGAGCTCGAAGCCGCCGGCGTGCCCGACGGGGGGGCCGACCGGTGAGCGCCACCGTCGACACCGCGACCCCCGGCACCGCAGCACCCGGCGCCGCGGCGAGGGCCGACGGGGGCAACCTCACCGGGACCGGGCTGATGCTGCGCTTCATGCTGCGCCGTGACCGGGTGCGCCTGGTCGTGTGGGCCGCCTCCGTCTCGGCGCTGTGGGGCTACGTCGTCGTCGCGTTCGGCGCCCTGTACAGCACCCCGGCCGAACGTCAGTCACGCGCCGACCTCATGGGCACCCCGACGAGCATCATGATGACCGGCCCGGGCTACGGCCTGGACAACTACACCGTCGGCGCCATGATGGCCAACGAGATGCTGCTGTGGGTCATCATGGCCCTGGCGGTGATGAGCATCCTCGAGGTGGTGCGCCACACCCGCGCCGAGGAGGAGTCCGGCCGGTCCGAGCTGATGCGGGCCGGGATCGTCGGCCGTCACGCCCCAGCCGTGGCCGCCATGGCCCTGGTGGTGATCGCCAACACCGTCATCGCCGCCCTGACCGTGGGCCTGCTGGCCGCGGGCGGGTACGACATCTCCGACAGCATCGTCCTGGCGGCCGGCGCCGGGCTGACCGCTGTCGTCTTCGGTGCGGTCGCCACGGTGACCTGCCAGCTGACGGCCCACGGACGCGGCGCCTCCGGCCTGGCGGTGGCCGCCCTGGGGCTGGCCGTCGCGGTGCGGGCCGTCGGCGACATCCGAGGTGCCGACGCCGGTCAGCACGGTTCGGCGCTGTCGTGGCTGTCGCCGATCGCCTGGGCCCAGCAGACCCGGGTGTTCGTCGACACCCGGGTGTGGCCGCTGGCGCTGAGCGTCGTCGCCGTCGGGGTGCTGCTCGTGGTCGCGTCGGTGCTCGGGTCGCACCGCGACTACGGCGCCGGGATGTTCGCCGACCGGGCCGGACGGGCCGACGCCCGCGCCTCCCTGCGCTCCCCCACCGCGCTGGCCTGGCGCCAGCAGCGCCTGTCGCTGATGTGGTGGTCCGTCGGGACCGGCCTGATGTGGCTGGCCTCCGGGACCTACCTCAAAGACATCCCCGACATGGTCGAGAAGATGGCCGCCGACAGCCCCGTCGTCTCCGAGGTGTTCGGGGGCGACGGCGGCCAGGCAGTGGTCGACGGTTTCGTGTACATCATGCTGCTGTTCGCCGCGCTCATCGCGCTCGGCTACGGGATCTCCGCCGTGCTGCGCGCCCGGGCCGAGGAGACCGAGGGGCGCACCGAGCTGGTGGTGGCCACCCCCGTGTCCCGGACCCGCTGGCTGGGCGCCCAGCTGGGCGTGGCCGGCGTCGGCACCGCCGTGCTCATGATGGTCGGCGGCCTGACCCTGGCCGCGGGCGCCTACGCCACGGGCGCCACCGACCCCGGCCTGGGCACGTACGTCGTCGCCTCGCTGGTCTACCTGCCCGCACTCGGGTTGGTCCTGGGCCTGACCGCGGCCCTGTTCGCCTGGGTGCCCCGCTGGGGGTCGGTGCCCTGGGCGTTCCTCGTCATCGCGTTCGTCGTCGGGATGTTCGGCCAGGCCCTCAACCTGCCCGACTGGGTCTCGGGCCTGTCACCCCTGTGGTGGGTCCCCCAGATGCCGGCCGACGACTTCTCCTGGCCACCGGTCCTGATCCTGACCGCCCTGGCAGCGGCCCTGTTCACCCTGGCCTTCGTCGGCTTCCGACGGCGCGACATCCCGGTGTCGTGACGACGGGCACAGGACAGTGCCGCCCCGGGCCGGCACCGCGCGCCCGGGCACGCCGCTAGACCCGCGCCGGTGCCGGTCTGGTCGAGGCGCCGGACGTCCGATCAGGTTCTGGACGCCTGGCCGCACCAGACCGGGCGAACCGCAGGTTCTCCTCGACGCGAGCGCGCTGGTCGGCTGGCAGGTCGTCGCTGTCGAGCAGGGCCCGGCACACACGGGCCGACTCGGCGCAGTCTCCGGTCCAGTACGCGGCGATCGAGTACTCGTCCTGGCTGCGCCAGCCGTACACCGACTCGTCGACGAACAGCAGGTCGTCCGGACGGTCGATGCCCATGCTGCGGGCGGCGAACATCAGGGCCAGCGGCCAGCGCCGGCGTTCTCGGAAGTAGCGTGCCAGCGAGCACAACGGCTCGGCCCGGGCGGGGCGCTGCTCGAACGCCGCAAGGTAGGCGCCGACGACGGTGTCGTCGGAGGCACCCAGCGCCTCGTACAGCTGGCCGATCTGGTGGAGCGAGTCGTAGACCTCCTCGTCGAAACCGCCGCCCATCTCGACACGGCGCCGGAACGCGGCCGACGCCTTGCCCGCCTGCTGGCTGTCGCGGTAGCTGCGCGCCAGGTAGTACTGGTAGCGGGTGTTGCCCGGGTCGTCGCGCAGGGCCCGTTCCAGCGTCTCGGCGTCACGGGTGTACTTCGCCACCGTCGACAGGCCGACGCTGCGCCCGCCGTCGTAGTGCCCGACGACGCACGGCCCCGGCACCCGTCCGAGCCGGGCCGGACCACCAGGCAGGTCGGGGTACTCGTGGAGCACCCCCGCGTACCGCCACGGCGCGCTGCTCGAGAACAGGCGCACCAGCTGGTAACGGATGTCGCCGTGCTGGTGCTCGACGTAGGCGGCGTCACCGGTCAGCGACGGCCAGGTGAAACCCGCAGGCGCATGGAAGACCTCGTCCGCGTCGATCACCAGGCTCCAGCCACCCAGCCCGCGGGCCAGCTCCAGCGCCTCGCTGCGGTTGTGCCCGAAGTCGACCCAGGGCCGTTCGACCAGCTCTCCCGGTAGTCCCGCCAGGGCCCGACGGGCGATATCCGGGGTGCCGTCGCTCGAACCGGTGTCGACCAGCAGCCACGCGTCCACGTACGGGCGTACCGCCGTCAAGCAGCGCTCGATGACGTGCGCCTCGTCCTTGACGATCATGCACAGCACGATCCGTGGCATGGTGGCTCCTCGTCGCGCTCGTCACTCCCCGACGACCGCCGCGCGATCAGGCGATCTTGACGATGTTGAGGCTCGCCCAGGTGTGACCTGCGACCCGGCTGGCGCTGCTGTTGTGGTTGAGCTGCCCCGACGACGTGTTCACCAGCTGCACGGTCCTGGTCGCGGCGGTGACCGTGAGCGTGATCGTGTTGCTGACCTCGTCGCACGTGTCGGAGCCCTGGACGGCCGACCCGACGATCTCCGTCCCCGCCGGGGAGTGCAGACCCGCCGACAAGAACGACCCGTTGCCCATCTCCCCTTGGAGGTAGTAGCTGATGACGTACGTCCCTGTCGTCAGAGTGACCGTGTTTCCTCCGCTCAGCGTGATGGCGCCACCACCCGAGGTGTAGTTGCCCGTGAACGTGACCGCGGAGTTGTTGTTCACCGTGGGGTTGTCCGACGTGCTCGTGAAGTTTCGGTAGTAGTACGCCCACTGGGTGGCGTACGACGGACCAGTGGCACCCGTCGCACCCGTCGCGCCCGTGGGACCGGTCGCCCCTGTCGGGCCCGTGGCACCGGTGGCACCCGTCGCACCCAGCGTGCCGGTCGCCCCGGTAGCACCGGTCGCGCCAGCCGGGCCGGTCGAGCCTGCGGGTCCCGCCACCCCTGCGGGGCCGGTCGGGCCGGTGACGCCAGCCGGACCGGTCGCACCGGTGGCACCCTGCGGGCCTTGCGGGCCGGTCGGGCCCTGGGCCCCGGTGTCACCGGTCGCGCCCTGTGCCCCGGTGCTGCCGGTCTCACCCTGGAGGCCGGTCGCACCCGTCGCGCCCGTCGCACCCGTGCTGCCGGTCTCACCCTGGGGACCGGTGGCACCCATCGCGCCCGTGCTGCCGGTCTCACCCTGGGGACCTGTCGGACCCATCGGGCCTGTCGGGCCGGTGTCGCCCTGGAGGCCCGGAGCTCCGCCCAGCCCGATACCTCCGGGCGCCCCCTGCGGGCCTGTCGCACCAGTGTCACCCTGCGGGCCCTGCGGACCCGTGGCACCGGCCGGGCCCTGAGGTCCGACCGGACCACCCAGACCCTGCAACCCTTGCGGGCCCGTCGCACCGGTGTCACCCGTCGCGCCGGTCGGCCCGACCGGTCCGGGGGGCCCCACAGGGCCCTGAAGCCCCTGCGGACCCTGCGGACCCGTCGCACCCGTCGCACCGTCCGCGCCGGCGGCACCCGTCGCGCCCGTCGCACCATCGGCACCGGTCGCACCCGTGGCCCCGGTCGCACCGTTAGCGCCCGTCGCCCCAGTAGCGCCCGTCGCACCCGTGGCACCCGTCGCACCGTTAGCGCCCGTCGCGCCGGTGGCGCCCGTTGCACCGTTGGCGCCCGTCGCCCCAGTGGCGCCTGTCGCACCCATCGCTCCAGTGGCACCCGTGGCCCCGGTCGCACCCGTCGCTCCAGCGGCACCCGTCGCACCCGTAGCGCCGGTCGCACCCGTGGCGCCGGTCGCGCCCGTGGCACCGGTCGCCCCAGCGGCACCCGTCGCACCCGTAGCGCCGGTCGCACCCGTAGCACCATCCGCCCCGGTCGCTCCAGCGGCACCCGTCGCGCCAGTGGCCCCGGTCGCGCCCGTAGCACCATCGGCACCGGTCGCCCCGGTGGCACCCGTGGGGCCGGTGGGGCCGGTGGCCGAGGCCAGGCCGGCGAGCCCCGGAGGTCCAGCGGGACCGGTCGCGCCGGTGGCGCCCGTCCCGCCGGTGGCGCCAGCGGCACCGGTGGCGCCCGAGGCGCCGGTGGCACCCTGGACGCCAGGAAGTCCCTGACGACCGTCCCGGCCCTGGGGTCCCTGGGGACCAGGGACGTCTGCGACGACGGGACCGCCGGCGCTGGTCCCGGTGCTGGTGTCTGTGCCGGTCGCGCTGTCTGTGCCCGTCGTGCTGTCGGTGCCGGTCGCCGGCGCCGACATCTGACGGTAGGGACCGTGGAGCCCGTCCGGCAGCCTGCCGTACCACGGCTGTTCCGGGCCGTCGGCCACAGCCGGTCCGGTGGGCAGCAGGAAGAACGCGGCACCGACCCCGATGCCCGCGCCGATCTTCCCTGGCTTCCGACGCCGGTTCTCCCGGTTGTGCCGCCGGCTCACCTGGCACCTCCGACGATGGTGATCGACCCGTCACCGACGAGGGTGCTGGCCTCGTCGGCCGTCGGGGAGAAGACCTCGACCTGGAACGCGGCCCGCGGGAACGAGAAGTAGGTCGACTTCGGATCGCTGTTGAACGTCACCATGACCGCGCCGCTCTGGGCCTCGGAGATCTCGGCGGTGCTGGGGTCCACGGCGGCGAGCGACGAGTACCCGTCCACCGCGTAGTACGTCCCGACCGTCAGGTACTCGCTGTCGGCGCCTGCGGTGGCGCCGTCCGGCAGGTAGCGGACGAAAGCGCCACCCGCGCTGGTCACCGTGAGCTCGATGTCCGTGTCGGGCCGCTCGCCCGCCCAGTAGAGCGGGTAGTGCGCGTTGGCGACCTCGAGCAGCTGTTCCTCGCTGACGATCACAGGCTGGTCGACGGTGATGCCTGGAGCGATGCCCTGGGCGTCGGCGCTCGACGCGCTCGTCCCTCCGAACCACCAGCCGACGAGCAGCGCGGCCGTGATGGCCACCACACCCAGCACGCTGAAGACGATCTTCTGCGACCTCTCCATCCCCGTCACTCCCATCACAGCCTCACGTCGTCGTCTGATGACAGGAGACATCGGTTCCCGTCGGGCACATCCCAGCAGGAGTCGTCACGGCTCGCAACAGGAAGGTATTGACCGGGGTGAACCCCGACAGGACGTCGCTTCCTGTGCTGATGCTTCGCAGCCACACGCGACCTCGACGACGTCACCGCCCGGTCACAACGACGCGGCGTGCACTGCTGATCGACCATGACGCACCGTCGTTCACCGCAGGCGAGGCAGCCTCAGCCCAGGCGCACGGCACGGCCGGCGGCACCGCGACCAGCACCCGAGGCTCACCGTGGCGCCGGAGTGTCGTGGCCCGGCGTGCCCGTCGGTCAGGAGAAGCGGCGCAGGCGCAGGGAGTTGGTCACCACCAGGACCGAGCTCATCGCCATGGCCGCGCCGGCGATCATCGGGTTGAGCAGGCCGGCCGCGGCCAGCGGCAGGGCGGCGACGTTGTAGCCGAACGCCCAGGCCAGGTTCTGCTTGATGATCCGCAGGGTCGCCTGCGACAGCCGGACGGCCTGAGGCACGAGCATCGGGTCGGCACGGACCAGCACCACGTCGGCGGCCTGGGCCGCGACGTCCGCGCCGGTGCCGACCGCCAGGCCCAGGTCGGCCTGGGCCAGGGCTGCGGCGTCGTTGACGCCGTCGCCGACCATGGCCACCGACCGGCCCGAGGCCTGCAACCGTCGGACCTCGGCCTGCTTGTCCTCGGGGCTGACCTGAGCCAGCACCTCGTCGATGCCGACCTGGGCGGCCACCTCCCGGGCGGTGCGGGCGTTGTCGCCGGTGAGCAGGACCGTCCGCAGGCCCAGGGTCGTCAGCTCGGCCACGGCCTGCGGCGCCGAGTCGCGCACCGGGTCCTGGAGCACGACGACACCCCGCGCCGACCCGCCCCAGGCCACGACCACCGTCGTGGCAGCCTCCTGCTCGACCTGCTCGACCAGGGCCGCCACCGCGTCGGTGCGGACCCCCTCGCCGGCCAACCAGGCGACCTGGCCGACGAGCACCCGCTGGCTCATCCCCACCCCCTGGTGAGGCACCCGGACCACCCCGGCGACCCCACCACCGGGCACGGACCGGAAGTCGTGCACGTCCCACTCGGTCTCGGCGCCACCCACCACCGGGGTCGCCGCCTCGACGACGGCCCGCGCCACCGGGTGCTCGGAGAACGCCTCGACGGCCGCCGCCAGCTCCAGGACCCGCTCGGGGTCCTCCCCCTCGACCGGCAGGAGGTCGACCACCGCCATCTGACCGGCGGTGACCGTACCCGTCTTGTCCAGCACCACCGTGTCCACGCTGCGGGTGCGTTCCAGCACCTGCGGGCCCTTGATGAGGATGCCCAGCTGGGCGCCCCGGCCCGTCCCGACCAGCAGCGCCGTCGGCGTGGCCAGGCCCAGCGCGCACGGGCAGGCGATGATGAGCACCGCCACCGCCGCGGTGAACGCCGCGGTCGCCCCGCCGCCGGCCACCAGCCACCCCACCAGCGTGAGCAGCGACAGCACGACCACCACCGGCACGAACACCGCCGACACCCGGTCGGCCAGGCGCTGCACCGCCGCCTTGCCGGTCTGGGCCTGGGCGACGAGGCGGCCGATCTGCGCCAGGCGGGTGGCCGCGCCGACCGCCGTGGCCTCGACCACCAGGGCACCGGTGGTGTTGACCGTCGCCCCCGTCACCGTGTCGCCCGGACCGACCTCGACCGGCACCGGCTCCCCGGTGAGCAGCGAGGCGTCGACCGCCGAGGTGCCGTCCAGCACCAGCCCGTCTGTCGCCACCTTCTCGCCCGGCCGCACGAGGAACCGGGCCCCCACCGTCAGGGTGTCGACCGGGACCCGGCGGCCGGCACCGTCCGGGCCGAGCACCGTGACGTCTTTGGCACCCAGGTCCAGCAGCGCCCGCAAGGCGCCCCCGGCGCGACGCCGAGCCCTGTCCTCGGCATACCGCCCGGCCAGCAGGAAGGTCGTGACGACCGCCCCGACCTCGAAGTACAGCTCCGGCGTCCCGCTGTGCCCGGCACTGGCCGCCGGCCACAGCGACGGGTGCATCGTCATGCCCAGCTGCCCCGCCCCGCCGAGCAGCAGGGCCCACCACGACCACACGGTCGCCGCGACCACACCCACCGACACCAGCGTGTCCATGGTCGACGCCCCGTGCCGGGCCGCCCGCGCCGCCGCCCGGTGGAACGGCCACGCCCCCCACGTCACCACCGGCAGCGACAGCAGCGCCACGCACCACTGCCAGCCCCGGAACTGCCAGGCCGGGACCATCGAGACGGCCACCACCGGGACGGTCAGCACCGCGGAGACCAGCGCCCGTCGTGCAATCGGAGCCGACGCCCGTCGCACGGTCGGGGCGGCAGGAGCCGCCGCGCCTTCGCCCGGGTCGGTGTCGGCGGAGTCTCCGCTCGGGCTGGCCGGCACCGAGCCGCCGGCGCTGTCTTTCCCCGGCACCCCACCGTCGCGCACGACCTCGTGCGCCGTGGGGTCACCGGTGACGTCACCGCCCAGCCCCGGCACTCCCGTCTCGCCTCGGGAGGCCTGAGCTGGTGCCGCCGCGGTCTGGTCGACCTTGGTGTCGACCGGCACGTCCTTGGGGGTGGCGACCAGGACGGTGGCGTCGTAGCCGGCGGCGCGGACGGTGTCGACCAGGGTCTGAGGGTCGACGTCGGCGTCGGCGTCGACGGTGACGTGGGCACGCTCCAGCGCGAGGTTCACCGTGGCGGTGACCCCGGGGAGGCGACCGAGCGTCTTCTCCACCCGGGCGACGCACGACGCGCAGGTCATGCCGACCACAGCCAGGTCGGCCTCACGGACGGCCTGCGCGGTCGGCGGCTGGGTCACAGCAGCGACCGGGGCGGGGTCAGGGAGTATCCGGCCTCGTCCACGGCGGCCGCGACGGCCGCGTCGGTCAGGGGAGCGTCAGAGGTCACGACCACCGGTGACGACCCGCCGACCTGAAGGTCGACGCTGACGCCGGTGACGCCGGGCAGCGCCTCCAGCTCGGTGGTGACGTGCTGGACGCAGTGGTCGCAGGTCATCCCGTCAACCGAGAACGTGGTCTGCATGAGCATTCCTCTCCGCCGGGGCGACGCCCTGGCACACCGGGTGGTTGCGCAGTCCAACACTGCGCGCCAGCCCGAGATTCCCGTCGGGCGACCCGCCGTCCTGGCGAACCTGGCTGCCGTGCGCGCCCTGGCGGTGCTGGGAGGCGGCCGGGCGCGATAGCGTGGGTACAGCAGCGATCCCTACCCGCTGGCGATCCGCACCTGGAGGTCCCGTGGACAAGCAGTCCGACACCCGGATGGTCAAGCTGGTCGGCACCCTGGCCGCACTGGCGGCGTCGGCAGTGGCCCAGAAGGCCATCACCGCGGGCTGGCAGGCCGCCAAGGGGCACAAGCCGCCGGTCGACAAGGACGCCGACGCCGGCATCGGCCTGGGCGAGGTCCTGGCCGCTGCGGCGCTGACCGGTGCAGTCGTGGCGATCGTCCGGGTGCTGGCCACCCGTGGTGGGGCGAAGGTCGCCCGGCAGATCACCGCTCGGTCGGCCGCCTCCGCCTGACACCCAGTGGGCCCACCGACACGCCCTGCCTGTGCGACGCTTTCACCCCCGGACGACCCGTTGAAGGGTGGTTACGGCGGGGAAGCGTCGCACAGAGGCAGGTGTCGCAACCGCGAG
>JAVBSR010000108.1:0-22519 GCA_031556715.1 Cellulomonas sp. | reverse complement strand
GGCACCCTCGCGGGAACCCCGTCGCTCCTGGGCGTCGTCCCAGCCGGACGTCGCGCCTGCGGTCGCACCCGACGACGGAAAGCGTCGGTGGCGGGCGTCGGTAGCGGGCTACATCCGCTCGACGGTGCTGTCCGACTTCGTCCTCGCGTTCGCCATCGCGGCGGCGATGACCCAGCAGTATGGCTGGATCTGCCTCTGGTTCGGGGCGATCGCCGGTACCAGCTTCGTCGTGCTGGTCGCCGCCTCGCGCGGGTACGTCCGCAAGTCGCTGGGGTCGGCGACCGTGGAGTTCGAGTCCGCGCTGCGCGGTGTGCTGCTGCTCGGGCTGGGCCTGATGGCGGCGGCCTTCACCTGGCAGCTGGACGTGCCGCGACGAGTGGTCTTCGTCGGCCTGCCGCTGCTGTGGGTGCTCAGCTGGGCGGACCGGCACGGCCGCCGTCGGCGTCTGCACCGGGCACGTGAGCGGGGCGAGACCATGGCGCCGACGCTCGTCGTCGGACGGGTCGGCGAGGTCGTCCGGCTGGTCGACAAGCTGCACGCCTCGCCGTACCACGGCTTCGAGCCGGTGGCGGTGTGCCTGCCTGACCCGGAGTCGTTGGCGCAGGTCAACGGCATCGAGGTGGCCGGTGGTCTGGCGGACATCGTGCAGGTGGCGGTGGACCGTCGCATCGAGGTCGTGGTGCTGTCGATGTCGACGCTGTCCGGTGACGCGCTGCGGCGGCTGTCCTGGGCGCTGGGTCGGGCCAAGACTGACCTGGTCGTCGCTCCGGACCTGGTCGAGGTGGCCGGTCCGCGCCTCACGCTGCGTCCGGCGGCCGGCGTGTCGTTGCTGGACGTGGAGGTCGAGGCGCCGCGCCGCCGGCTGCTGACGAAGTCCATCATGGACCGCACCCTGGCCACGGTCGGGCTGCTCGTCGCTGCGGTGCCGATCGCCGTCGCGGCGATCGCGGTGGCGATCACCTCGCCGGGTGGGCCGTTCTTCCGGCAGACCCGGGTCGGGCTCGACGGCAAGACGTTCACCATGTGGAAGCTGCGCACGATGTATGTCGACGCGGAGGCCCGCAAGGAGAAGCTCAAGGACGCCTCTGAGGGTGCCGGGCTGCTGTTCAAGATGCGTTCCGATCCTCGGATCACCCCGGTCGGACGGTTCCTGCGGCGCACCTCGATCGATGAGCTGCCCCAGCTGTGGAACATCGTCAAGGGCGACATGTCCCTGGTCGGCCCGCGGCCACCGCTCCTGGAAGAGGTCGCCGCCTATCCCGACCACGTCGGCCGTCGGCTGCACGTACGCCCGGGCCTGACCGGTCTGTGGCAGGTATCAGGCCGCTCCGACCTGGACTGGGACTCCTCGGTCGCGCTGGACCTGCGGTACGTGGACAACTGGTCGGTGACGATGGACCTGATGATCCTGTGGAAGACCGGCCGGGCCGTGCTCAAGGGCCACGGTGCCTACTAGCCGAGCCGAGAACGTCAGCTCTCGGCCGAGAACGGCGGCGAGGTCGCGGCACGGCAGCTTCGGTCGGTGCGGTGGCGGGGCATGGGAATAGAATGGCTGGCGTAGCGGTGTAGGTCGTCGGAAACCAGCCACCGCTGGCCGACGACGTCACGAGGGACAGGTGCCGACAGTGCCCTTGAGCATTGCCATGGTAGGGACTCGCGGTGTCCCCGCCCGGTACGGTGGTTTCGAGACCGCGGTCGAAGAGGTCGGTCGCAGGCTGGCCGAGGCCGGGCACCACGTGCGCGTGTACTGCCGCCGGCCGGCAGGTGGTCGCGACGAACCGGCCGCGGCGCCCGAGAGCTACCTGGGCATGGAGCTGGTGCACCTGCCCGCGACCCGCCGCCGGTCCCTGGAGACGCTCAGCCACACCGCGCTGTCCGTGGGCCACCTGGTACGTCACCGTACCGACGTGGCGTTCGTGTTCAACGCCGCCAACGCCCCGCTGCTGCCGGCGGTGCGTCTGGCCCGGATCCCGGTGGCCACGCACGTCGACGGGCTGGAGTGGCGCCGCAGCAAGTGGGGGCCGGCGGGGCAGCGCTACTACCGGGCCGCCGAGGCGCTGGCCGTGCGCTGGTCGGACGCCCTCATCGCCGACGCCCAGGGCATCGCCGACTACTACACGCACGAGTTCGGCGCGGTCACCCGGCAGATCGCCTACGGCGCGCCGGTCATCGACCCGGGCAGCGACGCGCTGGCCGGGCTGGACCTGGTCCCGGGCGGCTACCACCTGGTCGTGGCCCGGTTCGAGCCGGAGAACCACGTGCTGGAGGCCGTCCAGGGCTACGTGGCGAGCGCAGCGGGCAAACCCCTGGTCGTCGTCGGGTCGGCACCCTACTCGACGGGGTACACCCAGGCGGTGGCCCGCGCCGCCGACGACCCGCGGGTGCGGCTGCTGGGCGGCGTGTGGGACGCGGCGCTGCTGGACCAGCTCTACGCCAACGCCCTGACCTACGTGCACGGGCACTCGGTCGGCGGGACGAACCCGTCGTTGCTGCGCGCCATCGGGGCGGGCACCGCGACCGCGGCCTGGGACGTCCCGTTCAACCGCGAGGTGCTGCGCGACGACGGCTGGTACTTCGCCGACCCGGCCTCGCTGGCCGGGCTGCTGGTCCAGGCGGAGGCCGACGTCGACGCGGCTGCTGCCCGCGGTCGGGCGCTGGTGGAGCGAGCCCGGGACTACGACTGGGACGACGTCGCGACGGCCTACGAAGCCTTGGCGCACGACCTGGCGGCGCGACGGCTGCGACCCAGCGCGTCCGGACGCCGCCGGCCGGGCGCACCCGCGTCGCAGGGGCGCCGGCACAGACCACAGGCACGACGGCACGGGTCGCAGGCTCCAGGGCCACGGACGGAGGCACGGTGACGGGTACCTATCGGGAGAACCTGCGAGCGCTGGCATCGGCGCAGAAGGGTGCGGCGCGCAGCGCCCCGGCCTACTCCAGGTTCGTCAACCGTCGGCTGGGGCGGCTGCTGGCTGCCGGGGCGGTCCGCCTGGGGCTGACGCCCAACCAGGTCACCGGGGTCTCGGCGGTGTTCACCTTCAGCGGGATCGCGCTGCTGGTGCTGGTCCGGCCGTCGTGGTGGCTGGGCCTGGTGGTGGGCCTGCTGCTGGTGCTCGGCTATGCCTTCGACTCCGCCGACGGGCAGGTCGCCCGGCTGACCGGGACCGGAGGCCCGGCCGGGGAGTGGCTGGACCATGCCGTCGACGCCGTGAAGGTGGTCACCCTGCCGTTGGCGCTGCTGGTCGCCAGCTACCGGTTCGAGATCGGGCCCCGGTGGTGGCTGGTCGTGCCGCTGGTGAGCACCGTGGTCTCGTCGGTGCTGTTCTTCGCGATGATCCTGACCGAGCAGCTGCGTCGTTCGCGCGGCGTGGTGTCGAAGGCGGCGACCGGGGGTCGGGCGCCGTGGCTGCGTTCGGTGCTGGTGGTCCCGACCGACTACGGGCTCCTGTGCCTGCTGTTCCTGCTGTACGGGGCGACGTCGGTGTTCCTCGTCGGGTACACGCTGGTCGTGGCGGCCACGACGTTGTTCCTGGCCGCGGCGCTGGTGCGCTGGTTCGGGGAGATGCGGACGCTGCCTGAGGCTCCCAGTACCAGCACCGGTGGGACAGGAGCAATGTGACTTATCGCACACTGCAGGGTTCGACGGGTGTCCTGCCTGATCGTCGGAGGTTTCCTCGGCCGGTCGCCTGTGGATGCACCATGTCTCTGGGGGGTCATTCGTCCGACTTGCCCCGAGCCCAGCGACGGCCGTTATAGAGTCGTGACCCGTTCGACATCTGATCGTCGCCGGACCATCGGTCTGTAAGGGGCAACAAATGCAGCACAGCCGGCTCGGACCTCCCGAGCGCTCGGGAGGACGTCGCAGGTCGCGACGCGCCCTCGCGACGACGCTCGTCGCGGCAGTCGGCGTGGTGGCCCTGTCTGTCTCCGCGGCGGTCGCCGGGGCGACGCCGTGGACCCCGAAGCGTTCGTCGTCCGCCTGGTCGCAGACCCGGTGGGTCGCCCCTGGCGACTCCAGCGCCGTGACGATGCAGGTCAGCGCACTGCCGGGGAACGCGTCGACGGCCACCTTCCGGGTCGTGGTGCAACGCGCCGCCGACCCGACGCGGGTGGCCGTGTGCAGCGGCCCTGCGGTGACGACCGCCTGCAAGAAGGCCGCACCGACCCCGGCCAGGTACCGGGCCTTCACCACGACGGTCGACCTCACCGACGCCGACCGCACCATCACGCTGCACTCCACGGCGAGCGCGGCGCGGGTCACCGTGAGCCTCGTCGGGTACTCCACCTCCTCCTCCTCGTCGTCGTCGTCATCGACGGACGGGTCGGGCACGGTCGGTCCGGACGCGACCTCTGCGGAGACGCCGTCGATCTCCGAGACCTCGGTGACGGCCAGCCCGTCGCAGTCCACCAGGCCGACCGACGCACCGCCCCTGCCCACGACGGGCTGGCCGGGAGCGTCGAACACCGGTGTGCCGGCGGGGACGAGCCTGTCGGTGGTCGACGGACCGGTCAGCGCCCCGGCAGGCACGACGTGGTCGGGCAGCCTCCTGACCGTCGTCGGCGACGGGACGGTGCTCGACGGGCTGGAGATCCGCGGTCTGGTGCGGGTCGAGGCCAAGAACGTCATCATCAGGAACAGCAAGATCACGGGCCGGTACATCGGGTCGTCGAACGCGCTGCTGTACATCGCCGGCTCCGGTTCGGCCACGGTGCAGGACAGCGAGATCTACGCCGCGGAGCCGTCGGTGTACGTCGACGGTGTCGTCGCGCAGAACGTCACGCTGGAGCGCGTCGACATCCACGACGTGGTCGACAACATGAAGATCATCGGCGACAACGTCACCGTGCGTGACTCCTGGCTGCACCGCAACCTGTACTACTCCAGCGACCCGGCGCAGGGCGGCGGGCCGACCCACGACGACAACATCCAGGTGCAGAAGGGCACCAACATCACGCTGTTCCACAACACGCTGGAGTCGTCGCACAACGCGGCGCTCCAGGTGACGCAGGACATGGGGACGGTGGGCCAGCTCTCCGTGGACCGCAACCTCGTCGGCGGTGGCGGCTGCTCCTTCAACCTGGCTGACAAGGGCAAGGGTGCCCTGCGTGACGTCCAGCTGCGCAGCAACCGGTTCACCCGGACCTCGACGTACACCTGCGCGGTCATCGTCTCTCCGGCGTCCTACTCCGTGGTGTCGCTGAGCGACAACCGCTGGGCGTCGTGGAACGGCTCGTCCTGGGAGGACGGGGAGGTCGTCTCCGTCAACCGGAGCTAGCCTCGCCGGACCCGCCAGGGCCGCCACCGTCCGGTCTGCCGCCGGGTGGCCGGAGCGTCGGTGCCTGTCAGGGCCCGTCGGCCGGCTCGGCCCCGACGAGGGCGTCGAGCTGGGCGGTCAGCTCGCGGGCGTAGCGGGCGACCCCGAACCGGCGCAGCGCCTCCTGGCGGCCTGCGGTCGCCAGCCGGTCCGCCAGCGCCGGGTCGTCGACGAGCCGGGCCACGGCGCCTGCCAGGGCCTCCGCGTCGGCGACCGGCACCAGCAGGCCTGTGCGGCCGTCGGTGACGATCTCGACCAGACCCTGGGTCGCCGACACCACGACCGGCCGGGCCGCGAGCATCGCCTCGACCGCGGTGTTGCCGAAGGGTTCCACCCGGGACGGGACCAGCACCACGTCGGCGTCCGCCAGCGCCGACCACCGGTCGGCCACGTACCCCAGCAGCCGCACCCGCCCGGCGAGGTCCGGCTCGGCGGCCCGTGCGGCCAGCTCGTCGGCGAACCACTCGTACCCGGCGAAGGCCGTGCCGGCCAGGTCGATCGTCACGTCCCGGCCGTCCGCGACCAGGCGTGCCACCGCCTCCAGCGCGACGTCAGACCCCTTGCGGGGCGACAGCCGCCCGACCAGCAGCAGCCGCACCGTGCCGCCACGGGCCGGTGACGACGGGGGGGAGGGAGGGCCGGCCACGCCGTTGTAGACCACCTGGGTACGTCGGGCCAGGCAGCCGAACGGTCGGGCCAGGGCCGCGGCGGCGGTGCGGGAGTTCGCCACCACCCGGTGCGCCGCCAGCAGCGGCGCGGTCAGACCGGCCCGCACCACCAGCGGGGCGTCCTCCTCGGCCTCGTGCACGTGGACCAGCACCTGCACCCTGGCCAGCCGCGCCGCGTACACCCAGGTCGGCAGCGTGAGGGTGTTGACGTACAGCACGTCGGCCTCGGCCTCGCGCAACCAGCGCCGGGCGGCGAACGTCGCCCGGACCGCTGAGGCCAGGAACCCGAACAGCCGCCGGGGGTGCAGCAGCGACTTGCGCAGCACCGGGAAGGTCGCGATGCGCACCTGGGCCCCCGCCTCGGCCGCGTGGGGTGCCAACGGCCCGTCCGTCGGCATCACCAAGGTCACCTGCCAGCCGTCGTCGACCGCGGCGGTCACCGACTCCAGCATCTGCAGGTCTGACCCGTACAGGTCCGGCGACGGGTGCGCAATGACGACGTGCCTCACGCACCCAGCCTACCGAGCCGCCTGTCCGTGCCTGCTGTGCCGTCGCGGCGAGCCGGGCAGTCGGTCAGGCCCTCACCCGCCGGTCGGGTGAGGGGTCTGCCCTGCCGGGGCGGGGCGGGCCACCCCCCCCCGCACCGGCAGCACGAACCCCGCACTCGCCTCGCGGCCCTGAAGCGCCGCCTGAGATCGCAGTCGGCCGTCTCGGCGCCGTCGACCGCGCGACGGGTCGGGGCCGTGGTGGGTAGGCTCGGGCCGTTGCGTGGCCGACGAGCACGGAGGAGCGGTGGCACAGGCGGTGGACGGTCTGGTGGTGGTGGCGATGCTGACGTACCGGCGGCCGGACGACCTGACCCAGGCGGTACCGGCCTTCCTGGCCGAGCTGGGCACGGTGGACTGTCCGGCCCGCCTGCTGGTGGTCGACAACGACCCGGACGGCTCGGCGGCCGCGGCTGTGGCGGCGTTCGCCGACGACAGGGTCCGGTACGTCCACGAACCGCACCCGGGGATCGCCGCAGGGCGCAACCGGGCGCTGGACGACAGCTCCGACGCCGAGCTGCTGGTCTTCGTCGACGACGACGAGCACCCCGAGCCCGGGTGGTTGGCCGCTCTGCTGGACACCCACCAGCGGACCGGTGCGGGTGTCGTGGCCGGGGCGGTGATCTCGGCCTTCGACGTCGAACCGGACGCCTGGCTGGCCGCGGGACACTTCTTCGACCGGCGTCGGCTGCCCACAGGCACACCGATCGACGTGGCGGCGACCAACAACCTGCTGCTGGACCTCACCCAGCTGCCCGGCGACGTGCGGTTCGACGAGACGTTCAGCCTCACCGGCGGTTCGGACACCATGCTCACCCGGACCCTGCACCGCCGGGGCGTCGCCATGGTGTGGTGCGACGAGGCGGTGGTGGTCGACCGGGTGCCTGTCTCGCGGCTCACCCGCTCGTGGGTGCTGGCCCGGGCGCGCCGTTCGGGCAACTCTGCCGTCCGGGTCGAGGTGGCCCTGGCACCGCCGGGCCCGCGCCGCTGGTGGGTGCGGGCCGCCGGGGTGGGTCGGGGCACGGTGCGGGTCGTCGGGGGAGCCGGGCGCGCCGTGGTGGGCCGTCTCACCGGGTCGACCGAGCACGATGCCCGGGGGCGGCGCAGCTGTGCGCGCGGCCTGGGCATGATCGGTGCGGCCACCGGCTCCGTCGTCGCCGAGTACACCCGGTCGTGAGCGAGGGTCGTCGTCCTGCGCGGTCGTCGAGACCCCTGGTGGTCGGCGGGCTCTGACGGGACGCGCCGGCAGGTCAGCGGCGGCCCGACAGGTCAGCGGCGGCGCGACAGCGCGGAGCGCAGGGCGTGGACCAGCTCGCCCAGGTCGCGCCGGACCCGGGGGACGAGCGTGGCGGCGCCAGCGGCAGCGGCGCCGGCGACGGCCCCGGCCAGCACCTGGGTCCACGAGGGTGTGGACCGCATCGCCCAGGTCGCCCCGGCGGCGGCCAGCCCGACCACGGTGCCGATGGTGAGCACCCGTCCGGCCCCGCCGTACAGGGCGCGCGTGGGCAGGGGGGTGACCCGCGACAGCCACCACAGCGACAGCGGCCACTCCAGCGTCGCGGCCAGGGCGTACCCGGCAGCCACCCCGTTGATGCCCCAGGTCGACCCGCCGACCACCAGCCCGGCCTTCACCACCGAGGTCACCGTCGTGTACAGCATCAGCTGGCGGGTCAGGCCCCGGGCCAGGTAGACCCAGTACCCGACGTACGCCATGGTCTGCATCGCCCCGGCGACGGCCAGCAGCCGCAGGATCGGCTGCACCCCCGACCAGCCTGGTCCGAGCATCACGTCGACCAGCGGGTACGCCGTGCCGACGACGATGCCGAGGCCGACCGACACCGGGTACCCCAGCACCAGCTGGCCGGTGCGCACGATCCGGTCGAACTGCGGGCTGTAGCCGGCCCGGGACAGCACCGGCAGCGCCCCGGTGGTGCTCGGCGTGCGGACCTGGTTCAGCGGGTTCATCAACAGCTGAAATGCCCGGTTGTACAACCCGGTGGACGCCGGGCCGAAGCGGCGGCCGATGATGAACGAGTCGATGTTGTTGGCCACGTATCCGATCATCTGCGAGCCGAGCAGGAACCCGCCGAAGGTGAAAAACCGTTTCATCCCCTGCCTGCGGTACCAGCGGGGAGCGGGCAGCCACCGGCCCACGACGACGCAGGCCACCAGCGCGACGGTGGCCTGTGCCAGCTGTTGGGCGACAAGCGCCCAGTACCCCGCCCCGGCCACGGCCGCGACGACCGCGACGGCCAGCGCCGACGCGGGCGCCAGGACGTCGATGGCGGCGACGGCGGTGAACCGCATGGCCCGCAGCAGGCTCGCCCGGTACTGCGTCATCATCGCGTTCAGCAGGAACGTCACTGCCAGCACCCGGGTGATCGCGGCCAGCTGTGGCTGGTCGTACACGGTGGCCACCAGCGGGGCCGCCACCAGCACCACCAGCCCTAACGTCAGCCCGATGGCGGTGTTCGACCAGAACAGGTTGGACCGCTGCCGGGTCGACAGGTTCGGCGCCTGGATGGCGGCCGAGCTGAGCCCGAAGTCCCGCAGCAGCTCGCCGATACCGATCACGGCCAGGACCATGGCGATGAGGCCGTAGTCCGACTTGCTGAGCAGGCGGCTCAGCACGACGACGGTGACCAGCTGCAGCGCGATGCGGGCGACCAGGCCGGCGCCGGTCGAGGCTGCGCCCCGGGCGGCGCTGCGGCCGAGCCCCTCCTCGGTCACTGGGACCGCCGCCACGAATTCGGCGGACCAAGGTTCGGCATGCGGCGAGTGTAATTGGTCTGACGACCGGGGCGCCGACTAGGCGGATCGAGGGGGATCACCCGGCCGGAGGTCAGGAACGGTCCTGGAAGTCCTTACACTTGCCGAATCGAGTCGTGCTTCAGAGAGGGCAAGTCTGTGTCGAGCGTCCTGGACCGGTGGCCGTACTCACGCCGGAGCTTGTGGATCGTGCTGGGTGCCGTCGTGGCGGTCGTCGTCGCCATCGTGGTGGCGGTCGTGATGGTGACCGGGCGGAGCGGGTCTCCGACCGCGTCGGCCTCGTCGTCCGAGATGCCTGACGACCAGCTGCCCCCGCCGACGCCGATCCCTGTCGAGACGGTGGCACCCGGCCCGGCGCCGACCGCGGAGGTGACGGTGGCACCGATCACCGACACGGTCGTCACGGCGGGTCCGGACGACGGCGCTACCGCCGCCGGTGTGACGGTGCGGCTGGTCTCGCTGCGCCCCATCGAGACCCAGGCCTACGAGCGCGGTGACGCCAGCGGCCCCGGCCTGGCGGTGACCTTCGTGGTGACCAACAACTCTGACGCCCCGCTGGACCTGACCTCTGACGTCAACCTGTACTCCGGGGCCGAAGGTCGACCGGGCGTGCCGATGTCGCTCGACGGGCACAACTCGCCGTTCCCCAAGGCGACGCTCGCCAAGGGTGAGTCGGCGGAGCGCACCGCGGTGTTCGCCACCCCGAACGCGGCGGGGACCCCGGTGGCGGTCCAGGTGCTCCTCGGTGAGAGCACCTACTCGCTCCAGGCGACCGTCGGTTCCTGACGACCGGACGGCTGTCCGTCCGGTGCTCGGGGCGACGTCTGCGAGCCCGCCTGCCCTCGGCAGGCGGTGGTCAGCAGCACGGGACGGCCAGGTGCGCGGAGGTCCGGCGTTACCAGGTCGTGACCTGTAATGCCGTCTGAGATGCCCAAACTGCTCACCTCCGGGTGTCCGGCATGGGTAGTCTGTACGGAATCGTCCGATTCCGGCATCAGTGAGGCTTCTCGTGTCGTTGACCCCTCCCTTCCTTCGTCGGGCCGCCGTGCCTGCTGCTGCCGCCCTGGTGGCGGCAGGTCTGTGGGCCGTGCCCGCGGCAGCCAGCCCGGCAGCCCTCGTCCCGGCCGCCGTGCCGGACCCGTCCACCGAGGCTCTGCCGACCGTGCAGGTCGACAAGGGCTCCTCGGGTGCCGACGGCGCTGTCGTCTGGTCGCAGGCCGTGGTCGGCAACACCGTCTATGTCGGTGGTGACTTCACCACGGCTCGTCCGGCTGGTGCCAAGCGTGGCGTCGACGAGGTGCCGCGGACGTACCTGCTGGCGTACGACATCACGACGGGCAACCTGCTGTCGTTCAACCACACGCTGAACGGTCAGGTGCGTGGGGTGGCGGCCTCGCCGGACGGCCAGCGGGTCTACGTCACTGGTGACTTCACCTCGGTCGACGGCCAGCAGCGGGATCGCATCGCGGCGTTCAGCACGGCTGACGGTTCGTTGGTCGCCGGTTTCCACCCGGTCCTGGGGGCCTCGGGTCTGGCCGTGGCAGCGACCAACTCCACCGTGTACGTCGGCGGGAACTTCACCAAGGTGAGCCAGAAGCCTGGAGCCGAGATGGCAGGGCGTGCCCACCTGGCGGCGTTCGCTGCCGGTGACGGTGCGGTGACCGGCTTCCAGGCCGACGCGAACACTGCGGTGACGGCGCTGGCCGTCACCAAGGCGGGCGACCGGCTGGCGGTGGGCGGTCGGTTCGAGACGCTGAACGGGACGACCGCCCGCGGGCTGGGTTCGGTGAGCCCGGACACCGGAGCGGTCCAGGACTTCCCTGTCAACACGAAGGTCTACGCCTACGGCAGCAGCTCGGGGATCATGTCGTTGTACGCCGACTCGACCGGCATCTACGGGACCGCCTTCAACTACGGCGGTCCGGGCAACCTCGAGGGCACGTTCCGGGCCGACCCGAGCTCTGGCGAGATGCTGTGGGTGGCGGACTGCTACGGCGACACCTACTCGGTGTTCCAGTCCGGCGGCGTGGTGTGGGACGCCAGCCACCACCACAACTGCGCCAGCACCCCGGGCGGCTTCGCGGAGGAGGGCAAGTACCACCACGCCAGCTCGTACACGGTCGACGCCACCGGGGTCGACAGCGGCTCCCACGGGTACGGCTGGAGCCACAAGGGCGAGCCGGCTCCCACGATGCTCCAGTGGTTCCCCTCGTTCACGACCGGTTACTACACAGGTAAGGGCCAGGGCCCGTGGAGCGTGGCGGGCAACGGCCAGTACGTCTCCTACGGCGGCGAGTTCCAGGCCGTGAACAACAAGAAGAGCCAGCAGGGCCTGGTCCGGTTCGCAGTTCCCGCGGCGGTCGAGACGGACGACGTCAACGCGACGTACAGCTCGGTCACCGACGGTGAGGTCAAGGCAGCGGTGTCGACCGGCTGGGGCAAGGACGGCGAGACGCTGACCTACCGGATGTACCGCGCTCCGGCTGGCGCGGCCGGGCTGGATCCGGCTGAGGCGACTCTCGTCGCCTCGCAAGACGTGACGAAGGCCGTCGGTTCCACGGTGACGCTGACCGACTCGAAGGCGCGGCCGGGGACGACGATGAGCTACCTGGTGACGGTCTCCAAGGCCGACGGCAGCTCGGTGCCGACCGGCGAGGCGCTCGCCTCGGCCTGGAAGCAGGTCAAGGTGGCCGGGACGTTCCGCAACCTCGAGCCGGTGGCGTCGTTCACAGCCACTCCCGACGGCCTGCAGGTCTCGGTCGACGGCACGGCCTCGACCGACGACTCGGCGGTGGCGTCGTACTCGTGGAGCTTCGGGGACAAGACGGCGGCGGCGACCGGTGCAACGGCGACGCACACCTATGCGGCTGCCGGGACGTACCAGGTGACGCTGACGGTCACCGACGACGAGGGAGCGGTCGGCACGACCACCCAGTCGGTCACCGTGGCTGCCGGGACCCCAGGGGGCCAGGACCGTCCGGCGCCGCCGGCAGCCGGCGGTCCCGTGGCCTGGTACGAGTCCACGGTGAGCGGGATGCAGGTGAACCTCGACGGTTCCGGGTCGTGCGACTGCGACAACCAGATCGTCTCTTACCAGTGGGAGTTCGGCGACGGGACGACCGGTGAGGGCGCGACCGCCACCCACCTCTACGCGCGGCCGGGTACCTACCGGGTGGTCCTCATCGTCACCAACGACAAGGGCATGATCTCCGCGGTGTACTCGGACGTGGCCGTGAAGCCCTGATCTGAGAACCTTGAGGGCCGGGTCGCTGCTGCGGCCCGGCCCTCGTCGTCAGACGTCCCTGCGTCGCAGGGCCGGACCAGGTCGCTGGGCTGGACCAGGTCGCTGGGCCGGACCAGCACGAGGGTGAAAGCTCGGTCGGTGCGTCGTTGCTCCTGTACCCTCCAGCAGAGGGTTGACGGCGCCGCGACGGTGCCGTGCCAGGAAGGCAGCAGATGTCGGCCGTGACGGTGGAGACGCTGGTCGTCGGCCTCGTCGCGCTTGCACTGGGCGGTTGGGCCGTGCTGTTCGTGCGGCGGTACCCGACGTTGGCTGTCGTCGGGTACGTCACGGTGCTGATGCTGGTGCCCACCTGGTTGGTCGTCTCGTTCGGTGTCGACCTGGCCCCGGTGATGGTCGTCGGGCTGGGGATCGTCGTCGGGATGTTCGGTCTGGACGTGGTGCGGCCCGTGACGTTCGACTTCATCCTGCTGGGTTTTGCCGGTATCTCCGGGCTGATCTGGATGCAAGGGCTGATCAACCAGAACAGCCTGTACTGGCTGGTCCTGTGGTGGGCGCTGCCCTATCTGGTCGGTCGCACGCTGGCCAACCGCGGCCAGGCACAGACGGTCTACGACGTGGTCGCGGTGCTCATCGTCGTGGTCGCCGTGCTGGCTGTGGTCGAGTCTGTGATGAACTACAACTTCTTCACCGCCCGCTTCGGTATGGGCAGCGAGTGGGCGCAGCTGCAGTACCGCGGCGGGAGAGTCCGTGTCGAGGGTGCCTTCGGGCACTCGATCGCTCTCGGGGCTGTGCTCGGCATGTCGGTGCCGATGGTGTGGGCCAGCCGCTGGCGGCCGTGGTTCCGGGTGACGGCCATCGGTGTGGTGGCGGTGGCCGTGATGCTGACCTTCAGCCGGATCGGGATCCTCACGACGATCATGGCTCTGGTCGCGTCGTTCCTGCTGCTGCGGGCTCAGATGCCGGCCCGGGTGAGGTGGGCGATCCTCGTGGTCGGGGGCATCATCGCTGCGGTGCTGGTGCCCACGGTGATGCGGGTGTTCGACGACGCCGGCACGGAGGCGACCGAGAGCGCGGACTACCGGGTCTTCCTCATCGGCCTGCTGCCGAAGCTGGCCGTGTTCGGTCAGGCCACGTCGCCGACGGTGCTGCTGGCCTCGATCGACAACGAGCTGGTGCTCACCGGGGTGCGGTTCGGCCTGCTGCCGCTGGGCCTGCTGCTGCTGTCCGCCGCCGTGGGGGTGGTCATGATGGTGCGGCGGCCGAACCCAGCCCTGATCGCGGCGATGGTGATGCTGCCCGGGCTGACCTCGGTGGCCTTCATCACGCAGTTCACGGCGTTCTTCTGGTTCGCCGTCGGGATCGGGGTCAGCGAGCTGGCCGATCAGGACAAGACAGGCAAGAAGGCCGACCGGGCTCGGGCCGACGCCGGGGCAGGTGACGTCCCCCTCGAGCAGGCCGGCGTACCGGCGCATGCCGGGGCGCGGGCAGGCGCGGCACGGCAGCCCGCCTCCCAGGGGCAGCCGGGCCGGACCGTCCCGTCCGACCGGGCCGGACCGAGATGGTAGGGCGGCTGGGTGAGCTCACCGGGTGACCTCACCCATGTCGCACCTACGTCGCCGCCCCCTGGGCGTGGGACAATCGCGACTGACGACGACAGGAGACGTATGTCCGTCCGCAACTACGTGACGTCCATCCGCAAGCACTGGGTGTGGGTGGTAGTACCCATGCTGCTCATCACCGCGGCCGTGGGCGTGCTGTCGATGCAGGCACCGAAGGTCTACACCTCGAGGGCCCAGCTGTTCATCTCGATGAACTCCAGCCGCTCGGCGACCGACCTGGCGCAGGGGTCGCAGTACACGCAGAGCCAGATGGCGTCGTTCGCGAAGCTGGCCACCCCGACCCAGCTCGAGCCGGTGGTCGAAGAGCTCGGTCTGGACATGTCGGCCCGCAAGCTGGCGCGCTACATCACGGTCGACTCCCCGACCGGGAGCGTCCTGCTCAACGTCTCGGCCCAGGCGGGCGACCCGCAGACGGCGGCACGGCTGGCCAACGCTGTCGCCGAGCAGCTGGCCAAGACCATCGAGGACGTGTCTCCGAAGACCACCGACGGCGAGTCGACGGTGCAGGCCAGCGTCGTCGACCGGGCTGCGGTGCCCGGCTACCCGAGCGCGCCGGACACCAAGCGCAACGTCGCGGCGGCGGCCTTCGCCGGGCTGCTGATCGGCCTGATGGCCGCCGTGCTGCGCGACGTGCTGGACACCCGGGTGCGTACCCAGCAGGCTCTGGAGTCCGCCGTCGACGTGCCGCTGTTCGGCTCCGTCGTGGGCAGCGGGGGCAAGCGCAAGGGGCCGCAGACCCGGGTGCTGCGCATCGACGGCCCGCAGTCCGAGGACATCCGACGGATCCGGGCGAACCTGCAGATGGCAGGGCGGGTCGACGAGTGCCAGGTCTTCGTGTTCTCCTCGGCGCTGCCCGGGGAGGGCAAGTCGTTCTGTGCCACGCACGTCGCCTCGGCCTTCGCCGCCTCCGGGTCGCGGGTGCTGCTCATCGACGCCGACCTGCGTCGCCCCACGGTCGCCAAGTACCTGGGCATCAGCGGTCACGCCGGGCTCACCGAGGTGCTGCTGGGCCGGGCCCGGTTCACCGAGCTGTGCCAGCAGTACGCGCCGAACCTGGCCGTGCTGGCCTCTGGGGCGGTGCCGCCCAACCCGGCCGAGCTGTTGGCGTCGCGGGCGTTCGAGGACCTCGTCGCCCTGGTCAGCCAGCACTTCGAGGTCGTCATCATCGACTCGCCGCCGCTGCTGCCGGTGGCCGACGCGATCGCCATCTCCCGGGTCGCGACCGGGGTGGTGCTCGTCGTCGACGTCACCAGGACCCGCCGGGCCCAGGTGGTGCAGTCCGTCGAGACCGTCCGGCTCGGTGGCGGCCGCGTCATCGGGGCGGTGCTCAACCGCACCAAGGCCGGGTCTGTCGGGGCGTCGGCCTACGGCTACAGCTCGCGACCAGAGACCGCCGAGGACCAGGAGCGGCGTCAGGCCCGGCTGGACGCCATCCGTGCGGGGCGACGCCTGGACGCAGCGACCGAGACGGCCGAGACCCCGACGGTCTTCACCCCTCAGCGCAACCGTCGCTGATCGACGGTCGCTGGACCGGCCCTCCAGCGGTGCGGTCTCGGCGCGCCCGGCTGATGGTTCTGCAGCGCCGCGGACGGGGCGGTCAGCTGCTGGTAGCGGCCTACCTCGACCGGGTGTACAGCTCGACGTACTCGCGGCCGATGGTCTGCTGGTCGCGTGAGGACAGGTCCGGGCCTGTGGCCTGCCTGGCCCCAGTCGTCGCCCAGGTCAGCGCCTCGTCGAGGACGGCCGCGTCGAGAGTGCCGTCGTAGGTCCGCAACCACTGGTCGCCGACCTCGTCGGCCAGCTCCTCGGTGGTGGGGGAGGACGACACCAGGACCGGCACCCCGGCGTCCAGCGCCAGGATCAGCGACCCGGAGTTGGTGATCCTCCGGAACGGCAGCACGACGAGCGTCGCGCTGTGCAGCGCCGCCCACAGCTCGTCGTCGGGCACGTGCCGCAGGTCCAGCTCGGTGTGCTCGTGGGCGGCGGCCAGGGTCTCGATCTGGGTCTGGTACTGCTGGTCGAGAGGACGCCCGAGCACCCGCAGCCGGGCTGGCCGTCCCAGCTGGCCGAAGGCGGTGAGCAGCTCTTCGACACCCTTGTAGGGGCGCACCATGCCGAAGAACAGCACCGTCGGACCGTCGGGGCCGTCCGGGTCGTCCCGCGGCGGGACCGGGACCTCCAGGGCGTCGAACCACTCCCGGTACCGGCCGTGCTTGATGACGTGCCCGCGCGGGTCGTCGACGGTGGCCAGGGACGACGCGGTCAGGTAGATCCGGGTCGCCTCGGCCCGGGCGAGCAGCCGCCCGGCGGCCCGCTGGTACCAGGCCTGCTGCTCGTGAGGGGTCAGGTTGTGGACGGTACGGACCACGGTGGTGCGGGTCAGCTTCCAGCGCACGACCAGCGCGACGCAGGCCAGGCAGCGGGCTGCGGCGCGGGCCGAGGGCCGCCAGCCGACCAGCGACTCGGGCCACTGCACGTGGAAGACGTCGTACCGGCCGAACAGCGCGCCGCGCCAGGTGAACATCCGCACGTCGACGCCCGGTCGCAGCGCCGCGACCAGCAGCGGCACGAACGGGTTCGGGTGCGGACCGTCCGGGACGGACAGCATGACGGTGAGTCGTTCCGGTCGCACGCCGCGAGCCTATCGGGTGCCGACCCCCGCCGGCTCGCTGTGGGGGTGGGTGCTGCGGGGCGCCCTGAGCAGGTACCACAGCCCCGCCACGGTTCCGGCCAGGGCGGCGACGAGCGGTCTGGGGGTGCGCAGCAGCTGGCGGCGTCCGCCGCGCAGCAGCACGGCCCGGGCGTAGGCCGGGGCGTGCAGCGCCCAGCGGAGCCGGCCCGAGGTGTCGAGGTGCGCGGCGGCGAACACCAGGCGGGAGCGGCAGTTCGCCCGGTAGTACAGGTCGGACTTGCGCCGGGTACCCGCGTGCTGCTGGGTGCCGCCCGCGTCGTGCACCGCCTCGACGTCGGTGCGCAGCACCAGCCGTGCCCCGGCGACGGTGGTCCGCACGGACAGGTCCACGTCCTCCCAGTACATGCCGTAGCTGTCGGCGAACCCTCCGAGGGTGCGCCACAGCGTGGCGGAGGTGACCAGGCAGGCGCCGGTGAGCCAGTCGGGACCGTCGCCGGTCAGCGGCACCGTGGTGCCCCGCCGCCAGTCCAGGCCGCCGGCCCGGCTGCGTCGACCTGCGCCGTCGACCACCTGCGGCCCGACGAGAGCCGCCGGGTCGGTCTGCGCCTCGTCGACCAGCGAGAGCAGCCCGGCACCGGTCATGCTCAGGTCAGGGTTGAGCACGGCGAGCACCTGGGCGCCGTCGGCCAGGGCGGCGGCGGCGCCGAGGTTCACCCCGGCACCGAACCCGTCGTTGGGGGCGGTCAGCACCTGCCACCCCTGCGCCTCGCCCAGGCGCCGCACGGCCGCCCGTTCGGCGTCGTCGGAGAAGTTGTCGACCACCACCACGGCCGGGGGCGGGTCGAGCTCCGCGACCAGCGGCACCAGGTGACGTTCGAGCAGGCGGTGGGACCGGTAGTTCACCACGACCACCGCCCAGGGCTCGGCCATCGTCATGCTCTCCTCGGGATCGTCGAACGTCGCCAGTACACCCATCACCTGGGCTTTCACCCAGGCGGCGGTGTGCCTCCGTGAGCTGACGCCCTAGTATTCCGTGAGGTTGTCATGTCCGGACTGCGACCACAAGGCCCGCCGAGGGCGAGTTGGGGAGTGTCATGTCGAAGAAGGTGGGCTACGCCGCTGGCGCGTACGACCTGTTCCATATCGGCCACCTGAACATCCTCAAGCATGCCAAGGAGCACTGTGACGTGCTCATCGCCGGGGTGGTGTCCGACGAGATGCTCGAGCTGTCGCGCGGTCGGGGCCCGGTGGTGCCGCTGGCCGAACGCCTGGAGATCGTGCGGCACATCGACGTGGTCGACCGGGCGCACGCCGAGACCGTGCCCGACAAGCTCGACACCTGGGCCGAGCTGCGGTTCGACATCTTCTTCAAGGGCGACGACTGGAAGGGCACCCCGCGCGGCATCGAGCTGGAACGCCGGTTCGCCGAGGTGGGAGTCCGGGTGGAGTACTTCCCGTACACCGTGACGACGTCGAGCACGCGCCTGCGCCAGGCGCTCGACGTGCTGGAGGGTCAGGCCGTCCCCGGCCGCTGAGGTTCGGGGACGATCTCGAAGACCACCAGGTACCACCCGACCACCCAGGCCGCACCGAAGGCCAGACCGGCGACGACGTCGGTCGGCCAGTGGACCCCGAGGTAGACGCGGCTCGCGCCGACCAGCAGCGGGACCGTGACGCAGACCGCAGCCAGGGCGTAACGCACCCGGGTCGTCAGGTAGCGGACGAGCACGAGAGCCGCGGTGAGCCACACCACCGTGGCCGTGGCGGTGTGGCCAGAGGGAAAGCTGCTGGTGCTCAGCGGCACGTAGTGGAGACGCACGTCGGGGCGCGGGTGGTCGAACACCACCTTGAGCCCGTTGGCCAGCGCCGTGCCGACGTTCGGCGCGACGACCACGAAGACGGCGGCCCGCGGTCGTCGTGCCAGCCCCAGCCACACCGCGAGGACCACGGTGACCAGCAGCATCGCCGGCAGCTCTCCCAGCCGGGTGACGTACCGCGCCAGCTCGCCGACGGTGCCGACCTCGCCCGGGCTCTCGTGGACGCGCCCGAACAGCGCGCGGTCCCAGCCCGGGTTGCCGCCGTGGCGGGTCAGCACCGCCATGACGGTGAACAGCGCGACAGCGCCCACCACGGCAGCGACCAGCCAGACCAGGCGGGCCCGGGGCGTGCGGTCTACCACAGGAACGGTCGCTGCCGGCGGGTGACCTTGGGACGGGCGCGCCGCTTCCCGGCGAACCGGCGCAGCGCCGTGTCGACCAGCACCACCGTCTCGGGGAGGTGGTCGTCGTCGACGAGCAGCCGGTGCCGCAGCGGGATGGCATGGCTGTAGGTGATGGCCGCCGACACCAGCGCGTCGTCGGCGCGCGGTGACAGGGCCCGCAGCAGCGGCCCGACGAGACCGCCTGTCGACACATCCTTCAGCAGCGGCGATGCCTGGTGGGTCATGAACCCGCCAGGGACCGCCGGGGCGAGCAGGATCTGGCTGCGGGCCTGCAGCTTGGTCCGTCCCGACAGCACCTCCGGTGGTCGACCGAACCGACGGTGGTGGGTCGTCACGTCGACCTTGATCCCCTTGATCTCGACCCAGGCCAGGTGCAGCTCGTCGTTGCGGCGGTGGACGGTCAGCCCGGCGTTGCCGATGGCGATGGCACCGTCGCGGTGCCAGAAGCGTCGGGGCAGGGTCTGGACGGCCGGGACCACGGCGACCAGCGCCCCCACGACGAGCAGGAACCGCGCGAACCAGCTGTGCACCACGCCCGTGACCAGGGCCAGAGCGCAGACCACGGCGATGGCGGCGCAGGCGCTGCCGACCACCACCGCGGAGGCCTGGCTGATCCCGAACGGCACCTTCTGGCCGAGGGTAGGGTCGTCGCTGATCACTACCGGGTCGCTGTGGCGGGCGTCGTGCAGCGCCCGTTCGTCGTGCGAGTCCAGCGCTGGCTTGATGTTGCCGTCGTTGAACGTGACGAGGTGCCGAGCCGGGGAGGACGATCTCTGCCCCGGGAAGGTCGGGTCCAGGCCGGGGAAGGACATCGCGCTCACCCCTCTGCCGGTCGGGTCTGCCAGAGCCCCAGGATAATCCAGGCGGCAGCGGTGGTGCGGCCGAAACCCCGAGAGCCCGGCTGCCGCCGGCGGGGCTGGACGGACGGTGGCACCAGCGGCACGACGAGCCGGGGTGCTGCTGCGGGGCGGTAGGGTCGCGTCGGCGTCGATCGTGTCGTGCGACGGACCGTGGCCCACAATGGGACAGCGCCGTGCTCGTCTTGAGGGACTGATGAATCTCACCGGAATCGTGTCTGTGCTGTCCGCCGACCCTGCCGTCGCGCGGGTGCTGGGGCGCAGCGACGAACCCGGCACAGACCGTCCCGGTGCCGGCGTGGAGGACGTCGTGGCACCCCCGGGCCTGCGGGTGCCGCTGCTGGCGGGGGTCGCGACGCACAGCCCCGGGCCGTTGGTGGTGGTCACGGCGACCGGACGGGACGCGGACGACCTGGCCGCAGCGCTGCGCAGCTACCTGCCGGGGAGCGTGCCCGGCGGAGGTGGGGGGCAGGGTGACGCCACCGATCGCCATGGCGGCGACGTCGCGGTGCTGCCGTCCTGGGAGACCTTGCCGCACGAGCGGCTGTCGCCCCGCTCGGACACGGTGGCCCGGCGGCTGGCGGTGCTCCGGCGCCTGGCCCACCCAGAGCCTGACGGTCCCGCCGGCCCGGTGCGGGTGCTGGTCGTGCCGGTGCGGGCTCTGCTGCAACCGGTGGTCGCGGGCCTGGGCGACCTGGTGCCGGTCGACCTGCGGCCCGGTGACCAGGTGGACCTGGACGACCTGGCGGTGAGGTTGGTCGACGCGGCCTACACCCGGGTCGACATGGTGGAGCGGCGCGGGGAGTTCGCGGTGCGCGGCGGGATCCTCGACGTGTTCGCGCCCACCGACGACCACCCGCTGCGACTGGAGCTGTGGGGCGACACCGTCGAGGAGATCCGCTGGTTCTCGGTGGCCGACCAGCGTTCCCTGGAGGCGGCCGACCGTCTCTGGGCGCCGCCGTGCCGGGAGATCCTGCTGACCGAGCAGGTGCGGGCCCGGGCCGCGGCGCTGGTGCCGGTGCTGCCCTCCGCGGTGGACATGCTGGACAAGATCGCCGCGGGCATCGCCGTCGAGGGCATGGAGTCGCTGGCGCCGGTCCTGGTGGACCGGATGGTGCCGGTGGTCGACCTGCTGGACCGCAGCAGCCAGGTGGTGCTGGTCGACCCTGAACGGATCCGGCGCCGGGCCCACGACCTGGTGGCCACGACGCAGGAGTTCCTGGCTGCGGCCTGGTCGTCGGTCGCCGACGGTGCCCGCACCCCGGTGGACCTGTCGGCGGCCAGCTTTGCGACCTTGGCCCAGACCCGCGAGGCGACCGACGCCCGTGGCCTGCCCTGGTGGACGGTCTCGCCGTTCACCCTGGACGTCGAGGCCCGGGACGGCGAGAACGATTCCGAGGTGCTTCCAGGCCTGGGCGCAGCCGGGACTGCGTCCACCGTCGTGGTCGCGGCCCGGGACGTGGAGCGCTACCGCGGTGACCTGACCCGGGCCGTCGACGACCTGCGGGCTCTTCAGCGTGACGGCTGGCGGCTGGTCCTGGCGACCGACGGGCTGGGGTCGGCCCAGCGGATGGTCGAACAGCTGCGCGCCGCCGACGTCCCGTCGCGCCTGGTCCACGAGCTGGTCGACGCTCCCGAGGCGGGGCTGGTCTCGGTCGTCCCGGCGGTGGTCGGGTCGGGGTTCGTCCATGAGGGGCTGCGGCTGGCGGTGCTGGCCGAGTCGGACCTGACCGGCCGGGCGGGCGCCTCCACCTCGGACATGCGCCGCATGCCGTCGCGCCGCCGCAACGTCGTGGACCCGCTGTCGCTGCGGCCTGGTGACCATGTGGTGCACGAGCAGCACGGGGTGGGTCGCTTCGTCGAGCTGGTGGCCCGCACCATCGGCTCGGGGGCGGCGGCCGCCACCCGGGAGTACCTGGTCATCGAGTACGCGCCGTCCAAGCGCGGCCAGCCCGGCGACCGGCTGTACGTGCCGACGGACGCCCTGGACCAGGTCACCAAGTACGTCGGCGGGGAGGCTCCGACCCTGTCGAAGATGGGCGGCTCCGACTGGGCGAAGACCAAGGGCCGGGCCCGCAAGGCCGTCAAGGAGATCGCCGGTGAGCTGATCCGGCTGTACTCGGCGCGCATGGCCACCCCCGGCCGGGCGTTCGGCCCGGACACCCCGTGGCAGCGCGAGCTGGAGGACGCCTTCGCCTACGTGGAGACCCCCGACCAGCTGGTGACCATCGACGAGGTCAAGGCCGACATGGAGAAGACCGTCCCGATGGACCGGCTGGTCTGCGGCGACGTCGGGTACGGCAAGACGGAGATCGCGGTGCGGGCCGCCTTCAAGGCGGTGCAGGACGGCACCCAGGTGGCCGTCCTGGTCCCCACCACGCTGCTGGTCAACCAGCACCTGGAGACGTTCACCCAGCGGTACGCCCCCTACCCGGTGACGGTCAAGGCGCTGTCGCGCTTCCAGTCCGACGCCGAGGCCGCCGCCGTGGTCGCAGGCCTGGCCGACGGCAGCGTCGACGTGGTCATCGGGACGCACCGGCTGCTGACCGGGCAGGTCAGGTTCAAGAACCTGGGGCTGGTGGTGGTCGACGAGGAGCAGCGCTTCGGCGTCGAGCACAAGGAGACGCTCAAGGCGATGCGCACCGACGT
>JAVBSR010000103.1:0-10830 GCA_031556715.1 Cellulomonas sp. | reverse complement strand
GGGGCGGTGCTCCACCCGACCACGGCCCACCCCACGGCCAACACCCCACTGGCCTATTCGATACTTCGGTCGCCAGTTCGCGCGTACACCTCTCGAACTGGCGACCGAAGTATCGAATCGCCTGGCGCGAGCGTCTTGACGAGGCCCAGCCGCCGCCCGGTGCAGCGGCGTCGACGCCACCACGTGACCGCGCCAGGTTGTGCGTGGTGCTGGCCGGCTCCGACGACCCTGTCGGCATCCTGTCGGCATCCCCTGATGGCAGCCAGCGTCGTGCTACGGGTCCGCCCGGGGACAGGGCCGAGGCGGCACCTCGTGGCTGCGGGTCAGGCCGGCAGTCTCGTCCGGATCTCGGTCACACCGCCCGGTTTGTCTGTCACGAACCCCTTCTGAGGCATCTCAGCGACCAGGGAGTATGTCCCTGACCAGTGTTGTCACAGTTAGGCTGACTAGGTGTCATGGGTTGGCATGACTCGTTCTGGGGGGCACTCTGGATATGTCGCGAAGGACGAAACAGGGCGCGAGGACCGCGCCCCGAGAGCCAGGAGGCATGATGCCAGAGATGACCGGGACCCTCGCCGAGGCCGCCGCCCCGTCGGCCAAGGCCGCCGCCCAGCCTGCCTTCGCGACCCCGCAGGTTCCGGCCCGGTGGACCGACGCGGTGGCCACCCTCCTGGGCTCCCTGGGCCCGCGCCGGTGGGAAGACGTCGAGGACGCGGTGGACTACGTGCTCACCGGCACCCCGTCGACCCCCCCGACGTTCGACGGAGGGCGCGCCCGGGAGCAGGCGCTGGGCGGCTACGAGGCCGCGCACCGGACCGTGCTGGCCGGCCTTGCTGACGTCCCGCCCGTCGTCGCGGTGCGCTGGGCCCGGCTGCTGGCGTCGATCCGCCCGCCGTCTACCAGGACGATGATGCCGCTGGCCGGCGGGTTGTTCGAAGCCCTGCTCGACGACATGGCCGAGGTGTTCGACGCCCGCCACCACAACATCGGGATCGACGTGTCGGTGCTGGAGGACATGGCGGTCGAGCTGGGCCTGCCCGTCTCCTCCGTGCTGCGCTCGGCCTTCACCATGGGCCCGGACTCGCTGGACCCGATCCCGTCGAAGGCCTGCCTGGCGCTGTGCGCCATGCACGGGTACGACGGGGCGCTGCTGCGGCACGCCGCCGTGATGCGGGTGCACATCGCCCAGTCCGACGCTGCCACCCAGTGCCGGGCCGACCGGATGCTGGCCCGGGCCGCCAACACCACCCTGCGGGTCTACGCCGACGTCATCGACGCCATGGCCGTGTCGCCCGACCCCGAGGTGCGGGCCTCGACCCGGCCGCTGGTGCAGCGTCGCGACGCCTCCCGTCCGAGCCTGGCCGTCGAACCCGCGACCACCGAGCCGTCGTGGGCCGGTCTGGGCCGTCGCCTGTCGTACGTCCCCCAGCCCCGTCGGGCCTGACGGCGCTGGTCACAGCACGAGGCCCGCACCATCCCGGTGCGGGCCTCGTGTCTGTGGAGCCGAGTCTCGGCCGTGACCTCTAGCCCTGGGGCGGGCCGTAGCCGCCCGGAGCCGGCGGCGCCGGGGGCTGCTGACCATACCCACCAGGCGCCGGAGGTGCCGGGGGCTGCTGGTCGAACCCCCCCGGGGCGCCCGGTGCCGGGGGCTGCTGGCCGTACCCACCCGGGGCGGCGGGCGGCGCCGGGGGCTGCTGGCCGAACCCGCCCTGGGGCTGACCAAAACCGCCCTGGGGCTGGCCGAACGCGGCCTGCGGCTGGCCGTAGCCCTGGGGAGCCTGGCCGAGACCGGCCGGGGCTGCCGGGACGGCGTCCTTCGTCTTCAGCCACACGTACCAGGACAGCCCCACGATCGCGAGGGCCGACAGCAGGATGAAGAAGAACCCGACGTGGCGCATCTGGCTCAGGCCCGCGTCGACGCCCAGGCTGTCAGCCTGGCTCTTGGCGTCGGCGTAGTCGGGCCAGTAGAGCGCCGAGACCAGGAAGAGCAGCAGCGCGAGGCTGGTAACGGCAGCACCGGCGAGGCGGACCACCGCCAGGTTCCGGCCGAGGCTGTTGAGCAGCCCGGAAGCGGCCGCGGCCACGGCTGCGGCGCCCAGGACGAGCAGGACGATGCCGACGATGCTGACCCAGGAGTCCCAGGCGTTGGTGTTGCGGGAGGCGCTGCCGTAGACACCCGCCGAGACCTTGACCCGGTAGTACGGCATGAAGGAGAAGGCCAGGAGAACCAGCAGCGCAAGACCGCCGACGACCAGGCCCATGATGTTGGCAGGGACGGCCTTGAACTTGGCGACGGCCTGGTTGGCGGCCCGGCTGGCGTCGAAACCGGCCAGCGGCTGGCCCTGGTAGCCAGGCTGCCCCGGATAGCCGGGCTGGCCGGGAGGCTGCTGACCCTGGTAGCCAGGCTGGGGTTGCCCCTGGTAGCCCGGCTGGGGCTGTCCCTGGTATCCGGGCTGGGCCGGAGGCTGCTGCCCCGGGTAGCCGGGTTGTGGCTGCCCCGGATATCCAGGCTGAGGCTGCCCCTGGTATCCGGGCTGGCCGGGAGGCTGCTGTCCCGGGAATTGGTTGGGGTCGTATGACGACATGGTCACCTGCATTCATTTCGGTGAGTAGCAGCCGCACCGTTGCTCGCGCGTCTGCACGACGGACGCCAGCCTAGCAAGCCGCACCCGGTGCCCGCGGCGCGGAGCACCACGGCAGGCCCGGCACGCCGGCGCTCGCGGACGCCGGCACCGATGTCGTCCCCGCCGTCGAGACGGGTCATGGTGAGGAGGCTGGCGGGCTGTCGCTCCCTGCCTTCTTCCGGGTGGGCCGTGACATTCGCAGGCAGGTCCAGCACAGCCCCATGACGACCACCGCCAGCAGCAGGACGAGCCAGCACCCGGCGCCCCGCGCCTGGCTCATCGCGACCCCGGTACCGCTGACCGCGTCCTTCCACGCGCTGTAGTCGGGCCAGTAGAGCATCGAGACGAGCAGGAACGGCAGGGCCAGGCTCGACGCCGCCGTCCCGCCGACGAGCGACACCGCCCGGAGCCGACCGTCGAGCAGCCCCGACGTCGCCACGGCCACAGAGCCCGCCGCGAGCAGGGCGACCCCGACCGTGCTGGCCCACGAGTCCCAGGCGGTGGTGCTGTGGGTGTCGCTGTAGCCCAGGAGGCTGGCGCTGAGGCGGTAGTACGGCAGGAAGGAACAGGCGACGGCCGCCAGCCCGAGACCGCCGGCGACCATCCCCACGGCGGCACCGGTCTTGAGCCTGACGGTCTGCTTGAGCCAGGCGGTCTGCTCGCCTGCCCCGCGGCCGGGCTGAAGCTGGTCGGCCGGGGTCTGGTCGGCTGGGGTCTGATCGGAGGGCTGGCGGCCGGGCTGAGGCTGTCGGCCTCCAGATGACGACATTCGCTACCTGCAATTCGGTTCGGAGCAGCATGCGCCGTCTCGGACCGCTGCGCGACAGGCACGAGGGTAGCGCTCGCGCCCTGGCGACGGTGGCGGTCGGCGCGCCGACCGCTGGGCGACAGGCAGGAAGCCCGACGGGCACCGTGGGTGGCGGTGAAGTACACCAGGACCGGCAGGCCAGTGCCCCTGTCAGCCGACCACCGTGGTGAGCGGTCCGGACTTGATCTGGGCGAGGAAGGGGACGTCGGCCGCGGCCCAGCGGCGCGGGGTGACGTAGGTGACAGCGATGCTGCGGTGCAGCGTCGCCCGGGCGTCGCGCAGCGCCTGGTCGACCTCGTGGCGGTCGGGGGAGCCGACGATGACCAGGCCGATCTCCTGCGGGACCGGGCCGTGCTGCCCGGCGTACCGGGCAGCCCACGGGCCGTGCACGTAGGCAGCCTCGATGCCGGCCAGCCCGGTGAGGGCGTGCCGCAGGTGCACGGCCGGACCGAAGGTGACAGTGAGCAGCTGGCGCAGCGGCTCGGTGGCCGGATTGGTCTCGTCGGCGTGCAGCAGCGCCAGGCGGCCGCGTCGTTCGCCACGGATGATGCCGGTGCCCAGCAGGCGGCGGACCTCCCGGGCGACGCTCGGTTCGGGGCGGTCCAGGCGTCGGGCCAGGTCGGCGGCTGTCGGTGCCGGGTCGGCCGGGCTGCGGACCAGGACGTGCAGCAGCACTTCCGCCTGGAGCGGCGACCGGAAGATGGGCATCAACGGGGGGGCGTCTCGCACCACCGCACCGTATCGCTCACGATGTGACAGTTCACCCTGAACATCCGGTCTTCACCCGTCGTATGGCGAGACTCGTCGATCATCTTACGAGAGTCCACGCTCAGCAGATGGTGCGTTCCAGGTGCAAAACGGACCAGATCGTGACATGGGCGTGATCGCGTCGTAATCTAGCGCCGCTGCGTCTGGGCTATGCCGACGGTGCTGGTCCGCGGCAAGGAGGTCCCACCTATGGGTGAAGGCAGGTCGCAGGCTGTATGACGTCCCTCGTCGACACGTACGCGCCGATCGAGACCGAGGCAGCCCTCGCACGGCTGGCGCGAGGTGAGGTCAACGCTCTCGACGTGCTGTGCCGGACCGAGACCTGGCCCCGTCGCTGGCAGGTCCGGCTGACGGCCATCGCCCTGGGCGGCCCCAACGACGTGCGCCGCCCCGTCCAGGACGCGCTCGACGCCCGCGGCAACACCCACCGTCAGATCGTCGTCACCGCGCTGGGCTCCTCCCGGCCCCTGGTGCGGCTCGCCGCCGCGCACTGGCTCACCCGCGTGCCGGCCCGCAGCGCGGTGCGGCTCCTGGAACGGGCGCTGGTGGCCGAACGGGACGACAACGCCGCGGTCGCCATGCTCGACGCCCTGCTGGTGCTCGGCCGCCCCCTGGAACGCTACCTGGGGCTGCGCACCCTGACCGACCGGGCCGAAGCCCTGATCGCCGAGGGGATGCCCACCGAGCTGGACTGGGTCGACTGGTCGTCGGTGCCGCGGGTGCGCTGGGCGACGGGCCGGCGGGTCGACCCGGCGGTGCTGCAGTGGCTGGTGGTGGTCGCGGCCAAGGCTGGCGCGCCGGAGCCGAACGCCCGCATCGTCGCGCACGCCCGGCTGCTCGACGTCGACGACGCCACCGAGCTGGGACTGTGGCTGCTGCGCGGCTGGATCGACACCGACCTGGTGCCGATCGCCTCGACCGAGGCCGTCCGGCGGGCCCGCGCCGAGGCGGCCACCCGGGCCGGGTCGGAAGACGGCTCGGTGGAACAGCTGACCGCCGCGGTGCTGCCCCGGCACCTGCGCACCCCGGCCGGGTCGGCGCTGGCCTCCCGCGGGGTGCTCGCCCTGGTCGCCGCGACCGGCCGGGCCGGTGTGGCGCCGACCGTGGCGGCGTACCTGTCGTCCTGGCACGCCGAGCGCACGTCGCAGAGCGCGGCGCTGGTCGCGATGCTGGGCTGGGTGGAAGACCCCTCGGCCACCGAGCTGCTGCTCCAGGCCCACTCCCGGTTCCGCAGCACCGAGGTGCAGGACGAGGCCAACCGGGCGGTCGCCGCCCTGGCAGAGCGGCGGGAGTGGACCACGGAAGACCTGCTGGCCCGCACCGTCCCCACGGCCGGCACCGACGAGCAGGGCGTGCTCGAGCTGTCCTACGGCGACCGGGTGTTCGTCGCCACGCTCGACGCCTCGCCCGCCTTCGTCCTGCACGACCCGGACGGTCGCCGGATCCGGTCGCTGCCCACCCCGGTGATCACCGACGACGTCGTCAAGGCCACCGAGGCGCGTCGCCTGCTGGTCGAGGCCCGGCGCGAGCTGCGGGCCACCGTCAGCGAGCAGGAGGCCCGGCTGTGCCAGGCCGCCATGACCGGCACCACATGGTCGGGCGACGACTGGTTACGGCTGGTCGTGGCGCACCCGGTCCTGGTGCGCCTGGCCACCCGCCGGCTGTGGACGGTGCGGACCTACGACCGGACCCAGGAGGCGCAGGTGACGCTCGACGGTTCGGTGCTCGACCTCGACGGTGTCCCGGTGGCGGTGCATCCCGACGCCAAGGTCTGGCTCACGCCGGTCTGAGAACTCCACGACCCGGCGCAGACTCCACGACCTGGCTCACGTCTGTCTGAGGACTCCACGACCTGCTGCCGACTCCACGACCCGGCTCACGTCTGTCTGGCGGCGGGGCAGGTGGTAGGTCGGAGGCTGGTGCAGCCGACAGCGCCGCAGGTGGCAGGGCAGGTGCGGCGGTCGTCCGGGCTCGGACGCCGATCGGCTCGGACGTGGATCGGTTCGGACGTGGATCGGTTCGGACGTCGATCGGTCAGACGTCGATGATGATCGGGCCGTCCAGGTCGTCCAGGGCGTGCAGGTCGGTGTCCGTGGTGATGAGGCCCACGCCGTAGGCGTAGGCGATGGCCGCGGTCCACAGGTGGTTGGAGTCGACCCGGCGTCCGGCCGAGGCCAGCTGCACCAGCAGCGACGACCAGCAGGAGGCGACCTGCTCGTTGATCTCCAGCACCGTCATGCCTGAGACCAGGTCGAGGGTGCGCTGGCGGACCTCGCGGGTCGCGTCGTCGGGCGCCGAGAGGATCCGCGCCTCGAGCTCGGCCAGGGTGATCGGAGAGACGTACAGGAACTCGGGGAACCGCTCAGCCATCAGCGGCCAGGCGTTCTCCTCGGCCACCAGCACGCTCGTGTCGAGCAGGCCGTACTTGATGGTGAGGGTCGCGGAGCCGGACAGGCCGACTCCGGGGTGCTCTCCGACGGTCGTCATAACGGAGAGGTTACGGCACATCGGGGTAAATGTGGAGCGAACCGGACAGACGTCCACCATCCGTACTACCCCGACCGCTCCGCACCCTCAGGCACCGCCGGGAAAGCCCAGCCGACGCCACGCCTCGTAGAGGCCGACGGCGGCGGCGTTGGCCAGGTTCACGGAGCGTCGGCCCGCCAGCATCGGGATGCGGACCTGCGCCTCGACCCGCGGGTGGGACAGGACCGCCTCGTCCAGGCCGGTCGGTTCCGGGCCGAACACCAGCCCGTCGCCGTCGCGCCAGTCCACGTCGGTGTGCCAGCGGGTCGCGTGGCTGGTGAAGGCGACGAACCGGGTGCCGGGCAGCGCGGCCAGGAGCGCGTCGAACCCGGGGTGCACGACGACGTGGGCCAGGTCGTGGTAGTCCAGCCCGGCCCGGCGCAGCCGGGGTTCGTCCATCTCGAACCCGAGCGGCTCCACCAGGTGCAGGGTCGCCCCGGTGGCCGCGGCGGTGCGGATGGTCGCGCCGGTGTTGCCGGCGATGCGGGGTTCGACGAACACGATGTGCAGCACCTGCCGATCCTGCCACCCGCACCGACGTCGTGGCCCGCTACCGGCGCATGCGCGGCGCTGAGGTGTCTACCCGATGGGCTGGGACGCCAACGGCTGCCCACCCGGCGGGGGTGGGCTACGAGGCGGTCGCGAGTCCGGTGTCGGGCGCCCGGCGTCGGTCGGGCGGCGGACCCGTCTGGTGCTCGACCGCCGTGACCTCGTGCCGACGGGCGGGACCGTCGCGCGCGGTGGCGCCGGTGGCCTCGTGCGGAAGGGACCCTCAGCGGGCGTGGCGGGCGACCGCGTCGGCGCGCAGCCCGGCGATGAGGTGCACGGTCGTGTCGGTCCCGGCGACGAAAGCCTCGTTCAGCAGACGCTGCGCCTCGTCGGCCTCGCCCTGGGCCAGGCTCCAGGCCCACTTGCGGTAGGCCAGGGCGACCTGCTCCGCGGGCCCGTCCCAGATCATCCGTCCCTGGTGCAGCCAGATGGCCCGGGTGCACATGTCTTCGACGGTCTTGGCGGCGTGGGTGACGAGGAACTGGCAGCCCGCCTGGGCCCGCAGCTGGGCCATGGCCTGCTCGGAGCGGTCCTTGAAGGCGGCGTCCCCGGTGGCCAGCGCCTCGTCGATGAGCATGATCGAGGGCCGGGCCGCCAGGGCGATGGCGAAGCGCAGGCGGGCACCCATCCCCGAGGAGTACGTCTTCATGGGGCGGTGGATCGCGGCGCCCAGTCCGGCCAGCTCGACGATGCCGGGGTAGGCCTCGGCGGCCTCGTCCGGTGTCATGCCCATCGCCAGGCAGCCCAGCCGCACGTTCTGCTGACCGGTGAGGGTGGGTACCAGGGCGGCGTTGACGCCGAGCAGGACGGGCGTGTCCGCGGCCAGCACCTGGCCCCGGCTGGGCCGTTCCAGCCCGGCGATGACCCGCAGCAGCGTGGACTTGCCCGACCCGTTCAGCCCCACCAGGCCGACGGCCTCCCCGGAGCGGGCCACCAGCGACACCCCGGCCAGCGCCCGCACCACGACGGTCGGCTCTCGGCCGACCACGCGGTGCGCCACGCGTCGCACCCGGGAGGCTGACCGGGCGGCCACGTCCGACGACGGTGCCGAGTAGCGCACGTGCACGTCGTCCACGACGACCTGGACGTCCTGTGCGTCCAGGTCAGGCAGCACCGTAGGACTCCTCGCCGCGCCAGAAGAACACCAGGCCCCCGACCAGGGTCACCGCTGCCCAGCCGGTGAGGACGGCCCACGAGGCCAGGCTCGGTGTCTGGGCGTACAGCAGGCAGTCCCGGGTGATGTCGAGCACCTGGAACATCGGGTTCAGCTCGACGACGGCCAGGACCGTCGGGTGGTGGACGAACCGTTCGAACGAGAACATCACCGCGGAGCCGTACATCCAGAACCGGCAGACCAGGCCGATCACCTGGTTCAGGTCGGGCACCTTGGCGACCAGCCGGCTGGTGAGCAGCACCAGACCGGTGACGAGGACCGCCTGGAGGGCCAGCACCAGCGGCAGGAGCAACCACCGCCAGCTCAGCCGCGCCCCCGGGGGGATGACCAGCAGCAGGACGAGCATGGCGAACAGCGTCGGCACGAACCGCAGCAGCTGCCGGGTGACGTCGGCGACCGGCAGCGCGATCCGGGGGAAGGAGAACGACCGCACCAGCGCCCGGCCGGTGGTGATCGACCGGGAGCCCGAGCTGATGGCGCCGGTGGTGAAGCGGAACAGGAACACCCCGATGATGAGGTAGCCGAGGAAGTTGTCGATGCCCCGGGCCGAGCGCATGACCAGGCCGAAGATGACCATGTAGACCCCGGCGTCCAGCACCGGGTGCAGCACCAGCCAGACCTGCCCGAGCAGCAGGTGCCGCGACTCGTGGAGGGTGCGGGCCCGGGCGTCGGCCCAGACGAAGTGCCGCCGGAGCCACAGCAGGCGCAGGTACTCGTCCAGCGGCGGTCGCTGCACCACCGGGTGCAGGCCGCCGCAGTCGACCGGGACCAGCTGTTCGGCCCGGGTCGGCACCGGGGGGCGCGACGGTCGGGTCGCTGCCGGCCGCGGAGGCGCGGGCCTGGGCGGTGGGGGCTGGTGCGGTGCGGGCCGGGGGATGTCGGCCTGGTCGGCCGTGCCTGCCTGGATGGTCGCTGTCATGCGGCCAGTCCTTCGCCGACGTCCAGCCTCTCGTACAGGGCGCGGTAGGCCTGGCCCACGGCCGACCAGGTCCTGGTGGCGGCGAACCGGCGGCCCGCGGCGCCCAGGCGCCGGGCCAGGTCGTGGTCGTCGGCCAGCGCGGCCAGGGCGGCGGCCAGGGCGGCGGGGTCGTCGGGCGGCACCATGACACCGGCCCCCGGGTCGCCGACGATCTCGCGCAGCGCGGGCAGGTCGCTGGCCACCACGGGGCGGCGCAGCGCCATGGCCTGCATCGGTTTGAGCGGCACGACGGTCCGGGTCACTGCGGTGTCCCGCCGCGGCACGACGAACACGTCCAGCGCCTGGTACCAGGTCTCGGCCTGGTCGGCGCCGACCCGGCCCGGCAGCACGGCGGCCGGCCCCAGCCCCAGGTCGGCGGCCTGACGGACCAGGGCGGCCCGGGCCACCCCGTCGCCGACGACGGCGACCCGCACGTCGGCGCCCTGGGCGCGCAGCGTCGCGACCGCGTCCAGCAGGGTGCCGACACCCTCGTAGTCGACCAGGCTGCCGACGGTGCCCACCCAGAACCCGCCGGTGTCCAGGCCCAGGCGGGCCCGGGCGGTCGGCGGGTCGGTGTCGCAGGTCAGCAGGGCGTCGTCCACGGCGTTGGGGACGACGGTGATCTGGGTGGCGGGCACCCCGCGGGAGACCAGGCTGTCACGCACCGTCGTACCGAGCACCACCACATGGTCGGCTGCCGCGGCCAGCTCCGCCTCCCGAGCCCGGGCCAGGGCGTGCCGTTGCGAGGCCCCGGCGGCGTGCCGGGCGGCCGGTGTCGGGAAGCTGGCGGCCCAGGTGTCCTCCAGCAGGCCGCGCACCTCGTACACCCACGGCACCCCGAGCCTCGCCGCCACCTGCTGGGCGACCAGGCCGTTGGTGAACGGTGTGGTGGCGTGCACCACGTCGGCCCCGCAGCGCACCGCCAGGTCGGCCGTCGCCACGACCTGCGCGTCGAGCCGTCCGGACGGCAGCCGTGGTGCTGACCAGCGGACCAGCCGGTGGTAGGGCACCTGGTCCACGACGTGCAGGTCGCGCCCGGTGACCAGGCCGACGTTCACCGGGTAGCCCAGGCGGGTCGTGGCCACGGCGTCGATCCCGCTCCGGCGTTGGGCCCGCAGCACGGCGTGCGACCGCAGGGCGTAGCCCGAGGAGGTGGTCGGCAC
This sequence comes from Cellulomonas sp., assembly GCA_031556715.1. Classification (GTDB taxonomy): domain Bacteria; phylum Actinomycetota; class Actinomycetes; order Actinomycetales; family Cellulomonadaceae; genus Cellulomonas. Next base: position 260 of record JAVBSR010000103.1, on the reverse strand, counting down.
CGAGTTCACCAGCTGGGGCAGCCCGGGCGGGGCGCTCTCCCGGGGGCGGGGCCGGGCCGTCACGGGCTCGGGGGGGGGGTGGGGTTCGAGCAGGGCCAGCTCGTCGTCCAGGCGTCGTCGCAGGGCCGACCCGGCCGGGGCGGGGGCGACGGCTGCGGCCAGGTCGCCGCGCCGCCAGGCGGCCCGGGCGGCGGTGGTGGCGGGCGCGGCGGTCGTCGGGTCCAGCGCGTCGAGCTCGACGGCCACCTCGCCGACGACGC
>JAVBSR010000055.1:0-2860 GCA_031556715.1 Cellulomonas sp. | reverse complement strand
ACCGCCTCGACGTCGTCCAGCCGGTCGGCGATGTGGTCGAAGTCCGGCAGGATCAGGTCGACGCCGGGCTGGTGGTCCTCGGGGAACAGCACCCCGCAGTCGATGACCAGCAGCCGCCCGTCCAGCTCCAGGACGGCCATGTTGCGACCCACCTCGCCCAGGCCGCCCAGGGCGACGATACGCAAGGTGCCCTGCTCCAGGGCAGGGGGCAGTGTCAGATCAGGGTGGGGGTGGCTCACAGGGGTGTCCTCCGACGACCGTCGTCGTCTCAGTCGAGCAGTCCGGCGCGGACCAGGCCGGCCCGCACCTCCGCCACCTCGTCGTCGGTGAACGGGGTGATGGGCAGCCGCGTGGCGCGCGAGTCGAGCACACCGAGCAGCTGGCAGGCGGCCTTCGAAGCAGCGGCCTGCATCCCGGCGCCGTTGAGCGCCTCGACGGCTGGTGCCATCGAACGGTTGGCGGCCAGGGCGCCGGCATGGTCACCGGCGTCCCAGGCACGGGTCAGCTGGGCGAACACCGGCGCGGCGGCGTGCGCGGCCACCGAGACCACGCCCACGGCGCCGACGGCCAGCATCGGCAGGTACATGGCGTCGTCCCCGGAGTACCAGGCCAGCCCGGTGCGGGCCTGGAGACGCCCGGCGCTGACGACGTCACCGGTGGCGTCCTTGACGGCGACGACCTTGGGGTGCTCGGCCAGCCGGGCCATGGTGTCAGCGGCGATGCGCACCCCGGTCCGGCCGGGCACGTCGTACAGCATGACCGGCAGGTCGGTGGCGTCGGCCACGGCCTCCATGTGCCGGGCCAGGCCCTCTTGGGACGGCCGCGAGTAGTACGGGCTGACGACGAGCAGGCCGTGCGCCCCGACCTCAGCGGCCTGCTCGGCCATCCGCACGGCGTGCAGGGTGTCGTTGGACCCGGCCCCGGCGACGACGTACGCCTCGTCACCGACCGCCTCGACCACAGCGCCCACCAGCTCGCACTTCTCCGGGGCGTGCGTGGTCGCCGACTCACCGGTGGTGCCGTTCACCACGATCCCGTCGTTGCCGCGCTCGACCAGCCACTTCGCCAGGCGCACCGCAGCGGCGACGTCGACGGCACCGTCGACGGTCATCGGTGTCACCATCGCGGTGAGCACGGCTCCGAACGGGCGGGTGGATGAAGTGACCTGCGGCATGGGATCACGGTACCGCGTGAGGGGTGCTCGGCGTGCACGACCACCAGCCGAGCGGACGCTGCTGAGGGACCAGCCGCGCGAGCGGGACCGCCGCACGAGACCGAGCCTGCGAGACCGACCGGTGAGATCAGCGGCCGGATCGGCTCGGTGCCGCCTGGCGGCCTCGGTCGGGCCGGCCGGCTGCTTCGTCGCCGGCTGTCACCGCGGCTCGAACCAGCCGTCGACCAGCACCGGGGCGACGTCGTCGACGTCGAGCCGGGCGGCGGCACGGACGTCGTCGGCCCAGCCGCGTTCGACCAGCTCGCGGCCGGACGCCGCGGCCAGCAGGTGGGTCACCGGGTCGTCGGCCACGGCGAGCCAGGCCGCCCGGGCCAGGGCGGCCTCTTCGGACAGGTCGGTGACGCCGTGGCGGACCAGGGCGTCGGCGATGGCACCGGCGCCCCACAGGTCCTCGGCGCAGGGTCGCAGCGCGCCGTCCGGCCAGCCCTCCCCCGACGGGACGAGCGCGACGACCAACGCCGGGTCGGCAGCCAGGGCAGCAGCGGCGTACCGGGCGACGGCGTCGGCGTTGCGCAGGGCGCCGGCCACCACCTGCGCCCCGGTGGCGGCGACCGTCAGCGCGGTGGTCGCGCCGTTCGGCGAGGGCAGCACCAGCCGGGTGCGGCCCAGGCCGGTCACCGAGGCCGGAGACAGGCTGGGCCCGCCGGTGGCACGGTCCCGGGCCAGGACCGCGTCGTGCTCGGCGCTGAACGCTTCGGCCCGCGGGTCGTGCCAGCGGAACGGGGCGACCGCGATGCCCTGGGCGGCGGCGGCCGCGGTGGTCGTGGTGAAGGTCAGCACGTCGACGACGACCGTGAGCCTGTCAGCCCCGGCAGCGACCGCCCGGGCGCCGGGGCGACCCCAGTCGCAGCGCACCCGGTGCGGGGCCTGCAGACGCGGGTCAGGTGCTGGGGACGACTCGGGGCGCAGCGCATAGGAGACGAACCGGAACCGGGTGCCCTCGGAGCGCGAGGTGTACCAGCCCTCGACCGGTTCGAACGCCACCGTCGCCCAGCGGCGCTCGTCGAGCACCGGGGCGAACGTGTCGCCGGTCACCCCCCGGTCGATGACGGTCGTCTCGACCCGGTCGGCGTAGGGCAGCGCCGCTGCGTAGACCTGGCCACCGCCCATCACCCAGCATGTCCGGTCGCCGACGACGGCCAGGGCGTCGTCCAACGACCCGACGACCATCGGTGGTGGTTGCTTCGGCGACCCTGGGGCGGTGAGCCCCGGACGCGACGACAGCACGATGTTCTCCCGGCCGGGCAGCGGCCGCGCCGACTCCGGCAGCGACTCCCAGGTGCGCCGCCCCATGAGGACGGGGTGTCCCCGGGTGAGCCGCCGGAACCGCGCCAGGTCCTCCGGGACGTGCCACGGCATGGTGCCGTCGGCACCGATCACCCCGTCCGGCGTCTGCGCCCAGATCAGCGAGAGAGCCACCCGCGGCAGCCTACGCCACCGAAGGGCATCAGGACTGCCCAGAGCGGGCCCGTGCTGCGCACGGGCCCGCACTCGACGCGGGCGCGGTCAGCCGCCGGTGACCACCACGACGACCCGGCGGTTGGCCGCCCGGTCCTCGTCGGTCGTCTCGGGGCTCTTGAGCGGCTTGGTCTGGCCGTAGCCGACCGCGGTGAGGCGATCGGCGGG
>JAVBSR010000051.1:0-17553 GCA_031556715.1 Cellulomonas sp. | reverse complement strand
TCACTCCACACCCAACACACACAATCTCTCCCCCCCCCGACGGCTGTCCGGTGGGTGCGTCTGACGGCGCCTGGCTCCAGCCCGTCGGCTGGTGAACCAGGCGCGGGTCAGCTGCGCCCTCCTAGCCGGGGCATGACCTCGGTGGAGAACAGCTCCAGGGAACGCAGGAGCAGGTCTTCGGGCAGGAAGCCGAAGAAGGACGACAGCAGGTTGACGTAGCGGACGCCGTAGGTGTCGCGCAGGTCGGCGATGCGGGCGGCCACCGTCTCGGGCCCGCCGACGATCGCCGTCTCGTGGTAGAACCGCTCCGGTTCCAGGTCGGCCTCGGTCATCACCTCGCCCCCGCGCTTGCGCCAGATGCCGATGTCGTACAGCCGGCGGGCCTGCTGCTCGACGACCTCGCCCGCCTCGCGGCGGGCCTGCTCGTCGCTCTCGGCGACATAGCAGAACCGTCCGACCGGCACATGGGAGACGTCCCCGCCGTGCCCGGCGTAGGACCGCAGGCAGCGGTCCACCGAGGCGGGGGACTGGATACCGTGCTGCATGATCGGGTAGCCACGCTCGGCGGCCCAGGCGATGGTCTCTTCCGAGTACGCGGCGACGAAGACCGGCGGGTGGGGGCGCTGCACCACGTCCGGCGTGACCAGGTGGTCCTCACCCTCGATGGTCAGCGGCGTGCCCGACCACCACCCGAGGATGTCGTCCAGGCACTGCGCCAGCGTCGGCCCGTCCGCCGGGTCGTAGCCGAAGGCCTGGGCGTACCGGGTGTTCTGCGCCCGGGAGAGGCCGAAGTTGACCCGCCCGCCCGACAGCACGTCGAGCGTCGCGATCTCCTCGGCCAGGCGCAGCGGCTGGTGCAGCGGCACGAGGATCACCGAGAAGCCGACCCGCAGCGTCGTCGTCGCGGTCGCGACGGCGGTGGCCAGCGGGATCGAGGACATCACCTGACGCGAACCGCTGGTCAGCGAGTGCTCGAAGTGCTCCTCGTTGAACCACATGCAGTCGAAGCCGAGGCGTTCCACCAGCGGGGCGTGCGTCACGGGGGACGTGCCCACCGAGTCCAGGCCGCCGGCCGAGCCGGACAGCCCGAAACGCATCACGGCGTGACCTGCGCGATCTCCGCGTCGGTGATGTCACGCTCGAAGTAGAGCGTGTAGTACTCGCGCATCACCTCGGCCAGGTGGTCCTGGGCGTCGGCGTCGTCGCCGTGCAGCAGCACGCCCTGAGCCCAGACCATGCCGACGACCGCCGTCAGGCCGTCCATGCTGGCGTAGGCGGGCGGCACGACGACCTTGTCGTTCTGGACCGCGCTGAGCGGCGCCCACTCGGGCGCTGCCATGATCTGGTCTTTGACCTCCTGCGACGCGGCGATGATGATGTCAGGGTCCCAGGCGATGACCTGCTCGATGCTGATCTCGTTGGCCTCGACGTCGGTGCCGGAGAGGCTGTCGCCCACGTTCTTGCCGCCAGCCTGCGTGATGCTGGTGCCGAAGACGGTGCTGCTCCCCGGGGTGACCAGCAGGTTGCCGTTCTGGCCGGTGTACATGACGGTGGGCCGTTCGCTCTGCGGGACCTTGTCGGTCTCCGTCTGCACGGCGGCGGCGGTGTCACGCCAGAAGTCCGCCATCGCGTCGGCGTCCTTCTCGTTGCCGACGACCTGCCCGACCAGGCGGATCGTCTGTTCGTACACCGCGATCGGCGACTTCGACACCGCGACCGTCGGGATGCCCAGCTGGTCCTGGCGCTCGTCGATCTGCTGGTCGCCGACCATGGTGATGACGACGTCCGGGTCCAGCTCCAGCAGCTGTTCGTCGCTGGGCTCCTTGAAGTACACGTTGGTCACCGGGAGGGCCTTGAGCGCGGTCAGACGGTCCGGGGTGTAGACCTGGAGCGACGTGTCGGTGAGGTACCGGTTCTGGTACACCGTGTCGACGCTGACCTGCGCGTCCGGGGCCAGACGGGCGATGAGCGTGGTGGGGATCGGGTGCAGGGCCAGGACACGGTCGACCTGCTGCGGGACGACGACCTTGCGGTCGAGCATGTCGGTGACGGTGCGGGTGCTCGCGTCAGCCTGGCTCGACCCGCCGTCGGACGGGGTGCTGCTGCTGCAGCCGACCAGCAGGAGCGCGCCGGTGGTCAGGAGGGCGAGCGCGGCAGCGGTGCGGCTGGGGCGCGCGCGCAGGGACAGGGACATGGGACGGTCTCCTCAGGGTCGTACCGCAGGGGGTCCTGCGGCTGTGGGCAGCGCTGCGAGGGCGGGTTCCTCGTGGCGCACGTCAGCACCCGCGGCTGGCTCGGTCGGACGCGCCGGCTCGTCCGCCTCTCGCCTCGGTCGGGTGCCCACCGCGAGGTCTCTCGCGGGGGTCGGTGGGTCGGTCGGCCCGTCGGTCGCCAGGCAGGCGGACAGGGCCCGCCCCTCGCCGTCGTGCAGGTCGGTGGGCACGACGTGGACCCGCACGCCGTACAGCTGGCTGAGTCGTCCGCCGGTGACGACCTGGGCCGGCGGCCCGTCGGCGACGACGTGCCCGCCGGACAGCAGCACGGCCCGGTCGCCGCAGGCGAAGGCGTGGTCGGGCTGGTGGGTGCTCATCAGGACGGTGCGGCCGTCTCGGCTGAGCTCGCGCACCAGGTGCAGGATGCGCACCGCGTTGCCGTAGTCGAGCGCCGCGGTCGGCTCGTCGAGCACCAGCACCGGCGACTCCTGCACCAGGGCCCGGGCGAACAGCACCAGCTGGCGTTCGCCGCCGGACAGGGAGGTGAAGGAACGGTCGGCCAGGTGCCCGACCCCGAGCCGGTCCAGGGCCTGCACCGCCAGGAGGCGGTCGGTGCGGGACGGGGTGGCGGCGCGCAGCAGGTGCGGGGTCCGGCCCATGACCGCGATGTCCAGGGCGCTGAACGGGAAGGCCGTCGCTGTGCTCTGAGGCACGTAGGCGACGTGCCGGGCCCGCTCGATGTTCGACATGGTCGACAGCTCGCGGCCGGCGACCCGCACCGACCCGCTCTCGGCGCGCAGCAGCCCGAGCAGGCAGCGCAGGAGCGTCGTCTTCCCGGTGCCGTTGGGACCGAGCAGGCAGCACACCTGGCCGACGTCGATGCACAACGACACGTCGAGCAGCTGGTGGCGGGTCTTGTCGTGGGCGAAGGTCAGGTGCTGGACCTCGACAGCCGGCGCGCTCATACCCACTGCCGCCGCGACCGGGCGAGGAGCACCAGGAAGCACGGGGCGCCGATCACCGCCGTGAGGATGCCGAGCGGCAGCTCGACGGCCGACGCGGTGCGCGCCACGTCGTCCACGACCAGCAGGAAACCGGCCCCCAGCAGGACGGACGCGGGCAGCAGCCGGTCGAAGCCAGGCCCGACGATCATGCGGGCGGCATGCGGCACGATGAGACCGACCCAGCCGATGATCCCGGCCAGGCTCACAGCGTCGGCCGTCAGGACGGTCGCCGACCCGATGACCACGGTCCACACCAGGGCACGGTTCACCCCGAGAGTGCGGGCCTCGTCGTCTCCGGCCGCCAGCACGGTGATCGGCCAGCGCAGCGCCCACAAGGCGGCCAGGCAGACCAGCGAGAGGACAGCCGGGAGCAGCAGGTCGTCCATGTGGATCTTGCCCAGCCCGCCCATGAGCCAGAACGTGATCGCCGGAAGCGTGTCGTCGGGGTTCGCCACGTACTGCGTCAGCGAGATGAACGCCTGGAACAGCGCGGAGACGACCATCCCGGCGAGCACGAGGACGACGAGAGAGCCGTCCCCCAGGGTCTTGCCGATCCCCACCGAGATCAGTGTCGCGACCAGTCCGAAGGCGAACGCCAGGATCTGCACGGTCCACCAGGGTGTGTGGAGCAGGATGCCGAGCGCCGCACCGAAGCCCGCCCCGGCGGACACCCCGAGGATCGCCGGGGAGACCAGCGGGTTGCGGAACATCGACTGGTAGGCCGCCCCCGACGCCGACAGTGCCGCCCCGATGAGCAGCGCACCGAGGATGCGCGGCAGCCTGATCTGGGTGACGACCGTCTCCACGGCCGGCGTCCAGGTCGCATCCATCGGGACGACGCGGGAGGCCAGCACCTCGAGCACCGTCCCCGCGGGCACCGAGAAGCGGCCCAACGGGAACGACAGCACCACGAGGACGACGAGCCCGACGCCCAGGACGGTGAACGTCGGGCCGGTGCGCCGCCCGCGGAGCAGGAGGTCCGGCCCGGCACTGGTGCCCGTCGGCTGGGTGCGGCGCCGCAGCGCGCTCTGGATGCCCATGGCCCTTCCGAGGATCGGACATCAGCGTCCGAATGGTTTGAACGAGGATGAATCGTGACAACCCTAGGGGTATCGGACCCGCGGGCGCAACTACCGCGCACTGGTTCAGTCGAAGATGGGGTGGAGCATGCGGCCTTGTCGCAGACGATGTGGCGCATCTGAGTCGGATAGTCGACAGCAATCACGCACGTGCCAGAGGAGATGGGGTGAGTCCTGTCAGCGCCAGTGCCCTGCCAGCCTTGGTCGCGAGCCCCATTGTTTTAACAAAAACATTCGGAAGTGGCCTGATGCCGGGCCGACCGGGGCCCCGCCTCGGATGGGCCCCGGGCGGAGGGTGCGGCAGGGACGACGGGGTTGGCGCGCCCCGCCTCGGACGTGCAGCCGGAGATGGTTCAATCGGCCCATGAGTGCACGGAGCCTCAAGATCTCAGAAGCGGCCGCCCTGCTCGGGGTCAGCCCGGACACCGTCCGACGCCGGGCCGCCGCGGTCGGCCTGACCCTGGAGAAGGACCCGGTGCAGACCATCGCCGCGGTCGACGTCGCCCGGCTCGCCACGGAGGAGGCGCCCGACGCGCCGTTCCCCGCGCCGACAGGTCAGGTCTCGGCCCGCAACCGTTTCGGCGGCATCGTCACCCGGGTGGTGCGAGACGACGTCATGGCCCAGGTCGACGTCCAGGCCGGTCCCTTCCGCATGGTCTCGCTGATCTCCCGTGAGGCGGCCGACGAGCTCGAGCTCGAACCGGGCAGCCTCGTCTCGGCCACCGTCAAGGCGACGAACCTCGGGATCGAGGGTCTGCGGTAGCCGCTACCACTGCTGAGCCAGACGGCGGTTGTCGTGGTCGAACGCGGTCGCGAGGATGCTGTGCCGGGGGTCGTCGATGCCGAACGACCGGGCAACGTCCGGCCAGCCGCGGGTCGCCTGTTCGATCTGAGCGATCCGTGCTGTCGCGACGTCGGGTCTGATGCCGAACGCGCGGCAGGCTTCGACCAGCTCGGCCAGGCTGCGCCCGGTGCGCGGTCCTGACGGTGCGACCGGGGTGGACTCGACCGGCAGGACGGTGGGGAACGGGTTGACGTCGAACACGGGCGACAGGTGCCAACCGGTGCGGGTGCGCAACAACGCATGGTTCTTGAGGTGATCGTCGACGTTGCTCACCAGCAGGGTGAACGCCACGCGGTCGAACAGCTCGGCCCGTTCGGCGTGGGGGTCGTCGGTGATGTCGCCGAGCGCCTCGGCCAGCTCGACGTAGGACACCACCTCGCCCGGCCCGGCCATCATCAGGGTATGAGCTGACATGAACCCGGCCCGTCGGCCGTCAGCCCGGTCGAACCGCTCGACCACCAGTGCAGACGTCTGGTCGGTGAAGCGGTGGTGGGTGGAGCGCGGGGTGTTCAGACCAGCCCGCCGGGCCAGCTCGAGGGCAGTGGCCTCCCACGCTTCGACGTCCCAGCGGTCGTCACGTTCAGGCAGCTTGGCGAGTCCCAGTGCGCCGCTGGGCAGGCGGACGCCCGTCTTGGGACGAGCGCCGCCCATCGAGGTGCCGGCGGCGAGCAGCAGCCGCAGGTCGGCATCGGTGGGTGAGTCGTCCTGCTGGTGGGTGGCGGCGAGCACCAGGCGCGGCAGGTCGACCAGCGCGGGGACGTCGTCGCGGGGCCCGGCCAGGAACGCGCCGCCTCCCGCTGCGGTGAACCGCAGGTTGCCGACGCGAGTGCGGTCGTCGACACCGAGCACGAAGTCGATGTCGGTGAAGGTGCGCATCGACCGGCCCTCGCGTGCCGCCGCGGCACGTTCTGCGGAGAACAGCAGGGTGCGGCCCCAGCGGTCGGGTCCGGTGTCGGCGACCGCACCGGGCAGGACCCGAAGGCCGGTCAGCCGCACGGGTGTGCGTCCCAGCGGCAGCTCGGGGCACAACGAGTACGAAGCGGGGTCGGACAGCCAGGCATCGGCGTAGCGGAACAGGCTGGACACCAGGGCGCCGCCGGCGTTCGTCTCGGCGTCCAGCAGACCCACCGGCATGGTGCGTCCGTCCGGCAGGTCGGAGTGCACAACCACCGTGGTGCTCATGAGGACCTCACTCGTCGTCGGTTGGCCCGCCCGGCGTGGAGGCGACCGATCTCGGTGTCCAGCGGGTCCGCGGCGGCGACCACCTGGGTACTGAGCCCGAGCACCCGGAGCACCGCGAGCAGCGCCTCGACCCGGGGGCTGCCTTCGCCGCGTTCGAGGTTGCGCAAGGTGGTGCGGGTGATCCCGGCGCGGTCGGCCAGGACCTGCGCGGTGAGCCCTTGGATCTTGCGCATGGCAGCCACGTGCTCGCCGAGCACCCGCAGGTCCCGCTGGGTGCGCACCGACGTGACGCGCACAGGCGCTCCTTAGTCATACAACGACACTCAGAAGTGCCACTATAGCGGATAGTGGCACGTATGAGCACCGGTACGTGTCGATGGTCGCCGGCCGTGCGGCCGCTGCCGCTGTCAGCCGATGCCCGCGTCGGCGAGAAACCGGGGCGTGAGGACGGCGATGCCCGCCTCGGTCCCGAGGGCGACGACGCCGTCGCCGACGGCCACGCCCAGCATCGGGACCAGGGGGTTGATCCGCGGCCCGAGGGGGCGCCCGGTGGTGGCGTCCCACAGCTGGACGGAGTCCGAGGCCACGGTCGCCAGGACGGTGCGGCCGTCGACCTGGCCGCCGCTGATGGTCGTCCCCCTGGCGGTGTCGACGGTCAGCGGGTCACCGACGGGCCGTCCCGTCTCGAGGTCGCGCAGACGCAGAGTCGTGTCGTGCCAGGCGGCCAGGACGGCACGCCCGTCGAGCTGCAGCAGGGCGGGGCTCGGGCCGCCGCTGCTCGTGGGCACCGTGGTCAGGGCGCGGCGGGGCTTGAACCTGCGTCCGGTCGTGACGTCCCACAGGTCCAGCTGGTCGCTGACGACGGCCAGGACAGCCCGTCCGTCGACCTGGGCGAACGCCACCGAGGAGACCGGCCCCGGTTCGACGATCCGGCGGCGGGCGAACGGTTCGCCGACGGTTCGCCCGGTGGCGACGTCCCACAGGCGGGTGGTGGTGTCGTCGCTCCCGGAGGCCAGCAGCGTGCGGCCCCCGACCGTCCCGAAGGCCACGCACCACACCTGACCGGAATGGCCCCGCAGGGGTCGACCCACCGGCTGGCCGCTGATGCGGTCCCACAGGCGAATGGTCCCGTCCCGGCCGCCGGCGGCCACCAGGGGCCGACCGTCCACGGCGCCGAGGGCGACGGCCATCACGCCGCCCTGGTCGTCCACCGGCTCGGGCGGGTCCCAGGCGGTCAGGTCCCACGCCTGCACCAGCGACTCGGTGCCGGCGGTCAGCAGCACGGGTCGTCCAGCACGGTGGGCGAACGCCAGGCAGGTCGTCCAGTCGACCCGTCGGGTGAGGGGGCGACCGTGGGGTCGGCCGGTGGAACCGTCCCACAGGCGCACCACCTGGTGCCGGGAGGTCTCCAGGTCGGTCCTGCCGTCGTGGCTGGTGGCCACCAGGGGACGGTCGTCGACCGTCGCCAGGGCGATGGCACGCACCGGCCCGCCCAGGCCGCTCAGGCTCACCTCGGCCGGCTGTCGTGTCGCCGCGTCCCAGGTCCGCACCGTCCCGTCGTCCAGACCGACGGCGATGCAGGTACGCCCGCCGATCGTCCCCACGGCCATCGCGGTGATCTGACCGGGCCCGACGTCGACGGGCGAGCCGACCGGTGCGGCGGCCACGACGTCCCACAGCTGGACGGTGGACGGTCGTCCGGCACGCTGGGCGACGCGACCGACGGCCCACACGACACGACCGTCGAGCATGCCGAACGCCGCCTCCCGAGGCTCGTCCGGGAGGGTCCGGGACGCACCGGGCGGCGGCGTCGGCGAGTCCCACAGCTGAGCGGTGGTGCCGCAGCGGACCACCATGACGTCGCGCCCGTCGACCTGCCCGAAGGCCGTCACGGCGGCACTGTCGGTCGACCTGCCGACGAGGTGGGGCCCGCCGACCGGCTCCGCGGTGTCCAGGTCCCACAGGCTGACGGTGGTGCCCAGGTCCAGGCCCCGGTCGGCACCGACGGCGGCAAGCACCGGGCGGCTGCCCAGGGTTCCCGCCGCCACCGAGGTGATCCAGGTGGAGGTGGCCGCCAGGAGGTTGCGGTTCGGCGGCCAGACCCGCCACCCCTGGTCGGTCGGAGTCGGGCGCAGCATCGCCAGCCGCAGCGCGACCCTCTCCTCGCCGATGGTGGCGAGCAGAGGCTGGAAGGGCTTGAAGGCGGCCCAGGCTTCTTCCCGCAGGGCCGGGTCGGTGGTGGAGAACGAGACGGCGACCTCGGCCGGGGAGAGATGGGCGTCGACCATGGTCGGCAGTGTAGGCAGGCTCGGCCGCCGGACCCGCCCCGGGGGCAGGGCCGGCGGCCAGCCGGGCCGGGCGCTACAGGTACAGGCCGGGCGCCGAGGTGTCGTCCTGGGTGGAGATGCGCGGGGCAGCGCTGGCCACCTCGAACAGCTCGGCCAGCGTCGGGGTGGCGCTGGGCGGGGTCAGCCCCGGGTCCGGCAGCCAGGCACGGGCCTGCTCGGCGGTGAAGGGCCGGAACTCGACCTTGGCCAGGCAGCGACCCGGACGGGTCAGGGCCGGGTGCAGGGCGGTGACGTTCTCGTTGGTGGTCAGCAGGATGATCACCTGCGAACCCTGACCCATGATCCCGTCCGTCAGGTTGAGCAGACGACCCAGGGCGTTGCCCGACCGGTGCCGGGCGTCAGCGGTGATGAACTCGTCGCAGTCCTCGATGATGACCAGCCGGTGCGTCGGCTCGTCGTCCTCCGTGGCGTCGGAGTCGGTGCTGAGCACGCTCGCCATGTAGGGGACCGAGTTGAAGAACCGTTCCGGGTCGATGATGTAGTGGTGGGTGCACCACGGCGACCACTCGCGCATCAGGGTGCGGATGGCGGTGGTCTTGCCGGTGCCGGGCAGGCCGTACCAGACCATGAGCTTGCCCGATGCGGCCGGTGGCGGACCGAGCCTCATCAGCCGGGCCAGGTGGTCCACGGTGGCACCGGGGTAGTTGCGGCGGACCTCAGCCCAGGACGGCACGTCGATCACCTTGGTGCTGGAGTACCCGCCGGCCTGCGAGGCCTGCCACATCGCGATCTCGGCCTTGGAGGGATCGTCGTCCTCGGTGACCGGTGGGACGCGGTCGACGACCTCCTGGAGCAGCCGGGCGGCGTCGTGCGGGGTGGTGGCGCTGACCGTCACCCGGTTGTTGCCGATGTGGAGGTGGCCGACCGCGGTCCGGGCGAAGATGTAGGGCCGTTCGGCGTCGTCCAGGTAGGCGCACGAGCGCAGCACCACGGCGTCGGGCGGCAGCAGCGTCGCCCGGTCGAACTGGTGCTTCAGCGGCGCCTCGGCCGTGAACGGTTCCCGACCGCTGACGACGGCCGCGGCAAAACCGACGGCCACCCAGCGTTCGGTCTCCAGGCACGACCCGTCGTTGGCGGTCACCGCGGGCAGGCTCAGCGCAGGCGCCACCGGCTCGGTGTCCGTGACGGACCCGAGGACGGTGTCGAACAGCTGCGCAGTCACGAGCCGACACCCTGGCAGCCCCCCGCACACGCGACAAGCTGTTTTCCCCGACGGCGAAGCCGAGGCGTGCAGCAGTTCAAGACCTCCAAGGTGAGACAGAAGCGCAAGGAGTCGGTGGGGGGGGCGCCACCGACTCAGACCCAGGCAGAACGCTCACACCTCGCGGGGGCTGGGGTCCATGACGACCCACCGTCCGCCGTCGGCCTCGATCTGGGGGTAGGTGGCGCGGACCTCGGGCAGCAGGTCGGGGACGAACAGCAGGACCCGGTCGGGTCGGGCCTCGACCATCTGGGCGGGCGACCAGATGGGGATGCGGTTGCCCGGCATGGTGCGGCCGTGCTTGCCGGTGGCGGCGTCGGCGATCCCGACCAGGTCGTCGGTGGTCACCTTCGCGCTGACCAGCAGGGCGGAGGTGCGCGACGCGGCACCGTACCCGGCGACCGTCAGCCCGGCGGCCTTCGCCCCGTCCAGGTAGGAGCGGATCGCGGTGACCGACGTCGCCAGCGCGTCGGCCAGGGAGGTGACGCGCGCCGGGTCGCAGATGCCCTCGGCGGTCTGGGCTGCGACCAGGTCGGTGACGACCTGGGCCTGCCCGCCCCAGCGCGAGCCGGCCCGGGCAAAGGCGAGCAGCGTCGTGCCGCGGTCGCCGTACAGCGGGTACTGCCAGGCGCCGATCCCGACCAGCCCGATCTGCTCGCCCATCGACACCAGCGCCGGCACCGAGTAGTAGGCGAAGTGGCCGCTCTTGAGCGCGTTCCACATGCCGAGGCGGACGATCGACGCGACGTCGTGGATCATCATGATGAGCACGCCGTCGGGACCCAGGTGGTCGCGGCGCTCGACGAACGCGGCGTGCTGGTCACGGTCGTGCATCATGCCGTGCACGTCGACGACGAGGTCCACCTGTCCTTCGTCGGCCATCACCGCGCCGCCCTCGACCAGCAGGCTCCGCCACGACCCGCCGTGCGGGCTGGGGTACTCCAGCACCCGCACACCGTCGCGCACGTACCCGGCGGCGGTGGCGTCGGCGACGCACAGCTCGGCCTGGCGCACCAGCGCGGCTGGTTCCACGCCCAGCGGTTCTTCGGGCTCGGTGGGGTCGTCCTCCAGCTGGAGCAGGCCGCTGACCTCGCTCATCACCATGCGCAGCGGGTAGGCCGGGTCGGGCAGCGGGTCGTCCGGGGCGGGGAACAGGTCGGAGGGGGGCTGTGTCCCCAGGTCCAGCACCACGGTGCCGCCCGGCTCGCCCGACCACCGGTCGGTCCAGGTCTCGATCGGTGCGGCAGGTGGTTGCGCGGTCATGAAGTCCCCTCCGGAGGTGGTCGGCTGCTCGTCGCCACCTTAGTGTGCGGCACTGCGTCAACCTGGGTGTTTCGGGTGAAAGACCACCACAAGGTGCGTATCGCACCCGGACCGCCCTCAGAATGGCAGTGGATGTGTGCGGGGTGGGGCCGCCAGGGATGCCAGAGGGACGAGGGTCGAAGTGACGTTGCACGTCGCGCTGTTCGGCGCCTCGGCGACCCTGGCCCAGGACGGCTTCGTGCTGGACGACACGACGGTGAGTGCCGACGACGTGCTGGCAGCGGTAGCGTCGACCTGGGTGGACCTGGGATGTTTCGGACCCGCCTGCGACCGGGTGTGCCAGGCGGCACGGGCCTCGGTCGGGGCCGAGGTGGCCGTGGTGGCCACACAGCTGGACGGAGCGCTGGAGAAGCGATGAGCACGAACCCACGAGTGACGATGGCCGTGCCGGTCTACAACGGCGAGCGGTACCTGGCCCAGGCGCTCGCAGCCCTGGTGGAGCAGGACTTCGAGGACATGGAGATCCTCGTCAGCGACAACGCCTCGACCGACGCCACCCCGGACATCGCCGCGGACTTCGCCGCCCGCGACCCGCGGGTCACCGTGCTGCGCCAGGACGAGAACATCGGTGGCGGCCGCAACTCCAACGCCCTGCTGGAGCTCGCGTCGGGGGAGCTGTTCAAGTGGGCGTTCCACGACGACGTGTGCGCCCCGGGTATGGTCTCTTCCCTGGTCGCGGCACTGGACGACGACCCGGGTGCGGTCGCGGCGGTGCCCCGGGTGCTGCGGCTGGACGAGGCCGGCACCGACCAGGGACGCTACCCGGAGCACCTGTACGTCGACCTGGTCGGCCCGGCGCACGAACGGGTCGGTCTGTTGCTCGGGGGGCTGCTGTGGCCCGTCCAGTTCGGCATGTTCCGCACCTCGGTGGTGCGGGCCGTGGGCGGCATCCGGGTGTCCACCTCGGGTGAGTTCGTCATGCCCGCCGCGCTGGCGGTGCGCGGTCGGGTACGTCTGGTGGACGAGGCGGTGCAGCACATCCGCGAGCACGCCGGGCGAGCCGGGGGCGAGCGACGCTCCGAGGCGGTCTGGGTCGACCCGAACCGCCCGCACGTGGTGTTCCCCTACGCCCGCAAGATCCCCCTGGTGTACAGCGCGGTGCGCGACGGTGCCCGGGCCGCCGGGCTGGACCCGGCCGAACGTCGGGCCTGCCTGCGGGCGGTGCACCGGACCTGGACGCTGCCGGGCGTGCGCACCGTCGTCGGTGACGTCTTGCGGCTGCCGGTCGACCTGGGCTGGGTCGGGCCTCGGTAGGCCCGAGCCGCACCCGGCGCGGTCGGTCGCCGCCGACCGGTCAGCCGAGGACCAGGACGATGCCTTCCCGGCCGGTCTGGACGTCGATCACCGGGTGCAGGCTGCCGTCGGGCAGCTCGACCACCAGGGTGTCGCGCGTCTCGGTGGGCAGGGTCGCCCGAGCCAGCTGCAGCCGGGTGGCGATCGCCGCCGCGGGCATGGCCGGTGCGCTCGGTTCCGGGCGGGCGGGCGTGCTGTAACCCGGCACGGCCGAGACCGGCGAGGGGTTGGCCCGCGGCTGGGTGGGGCGGCGGGCCGGCGGCGCCGGTGGGGCAGCGACCGGCTTCGGACGGGCCGCGACCGGAGCGGGCGGCTGGACCGGGGCCGGTTCTTCCCAGGCCGGTTCGTCCCAGGCGGGATCGGTCCAGGTCGGCTCGGCGATCGGCGGCCGGATCATGGTGGCCTGCTGGGCCTCGGCGGGCTGCGGCGGGGCCGTGTAGGTGGTCGTCGTCATGGCGGGCCGCGGCGCTGGCGCGGGCTCGTGCCGGGCGGCTGGTTCGTGCCGGGCCGACGGCGCCTTCGGTGCCTGACCGCGCTCGACCTCTTCCAGGGTCTCGATGACCTTGTCGAGGAAGTCGTCGACCTCGTCGGGGTCGTAGCCCTCCCGGAACCGGGTCGAGGAGAAGGTCGTGGTGTAGACCTCGTCCGCTGTGACGGCACGCCGGCTGGGATCGTGGCGCAACGTCGCCACGATCCTGTCCAGCATGTCGTCGACCTCGTCCTGGTCGTAGCCTTCTCGGAACTTGGTGGCCCCGAACCTGACCCGCTCGACATCTTCCGCGCTCAGCACGTCTCTATTGTCGCTGCTCGGTACCCCGTCTGGGGGAGATCTGGGGGACGAATTGGGGCGATTCGCACGTTCGGGCGAGTCTCCGGCCAGATCCGGGGTCAGCCGGCGCGGCCGAACGGGTGACACGGTCGCCTCGTCGGACCTCGGGATGACCAGTGCTGCGCGGTGCGGCGGCAGCGTCGTGACGTGCGCGAACGGGGGGAACAGCCGTGGGGGGCCGTCCGGTGCGGCAGCACCTGCATGACCTCTCACCCGCGAGATGTCGTGCCGCATAACGTCGTGAGTCAGCTGTGAGACTGACGATCGGCCGATCTGGGGACAGCACCGTCACGACGGCAGGCAGCGGGGGCGTCAGCGGCCCCGGCGACGCTCCCGCTGGGCGTAGGCGCGCACGGCGCGCAAGAAGTCGACGCGACGGAAGTCGGGCCAGTAGGCCTCGCAGAAGTAGAACTCGGAGTGGGCCGACTGCCAGAGCAGGAAACCCGACAGGCGCTGCTCACCGGAGGTGCGGATCACCAGGTCAGGGTCCGGCTGGCCCCGGGTGTACAGGTGCTCGGCGATGTGGTCGACGTCGAAGTCCTCGGCCAGCTCGGCCAGGGTGGTCCCGGCAGCGGCCTGCTGGCGCAGCACGGTGCGCACGGCGTCGGTGATCTCCTGCCGCCCGCCGTAGCCGACGGCGATGTTGACGTGCAGCCCCCGGACCCCCGCGGTCGCGGCCTGCGCGTTCTCCAGCGTCCGGACGGTGCGGTCGGGCAGCCGCTCCAGCGATCCCATGGGCTGCAGCCGCCAGCGTCGGGTCGAGGCGAGGTCGCGCACCGAGTCCTCGATGATGGTCAGCAGCGGGCCCAGCTCTTCAGGGCGGCGGGCCAGGTTGTCCGTGGACAGCATCCACAGCGTGACCACCTCGACGCCGATGTCCTCGCTCCAGCCCAGCACCTCGGCGATCTTCTGCGCCCCCGCGCGGTGCCCCCTGGCCGACGACACCCCCGAGACGCGGGCCCAGCGCCGGTTGCCGTCGAGGATCACCCCCACGTGGCGCGGCATCCGGTCCGGGGGCAGCGAGGCGGCCAGACGGCGTTCGTACAGCCCGTACAGCGGATGCGGCAGACGCACGCGATGCTCCCTCTCGCGGCTCACGGACGGACGCGGGGCCGTACCGAAACTGTAGCGAGCTTCCAGGGTCTGACCCGGTCAGGTGGCGGGCAGGTCGGCACAGCGGCATGGTGAAATGGGTGGCGGGGAAGCCAGGGAGAAGGCCGCTCGACGTGTAACCTACGGGAGCGTAACCTACGGGGAGGTAAGTTCCCCACGAAGCACGAGGGCAGGAGCGCGATGACGGCAGCCGACGCACGACCAACCGAGCGTGACGACGGTCTGTCCCGTGCCGTCGGCGCCGTCGGTGGGGCAGTCGAAGCCGTGGGCGACCGCGTCGGGCACGTCGCCGCCACCCTGAAGCCGAAGCTGCGCGGCTGGATCCACGCCGGGGTCTCACCGTTCGTGCTGGCGGCCGGGATCGTGCTGGTGGTGCTGTCGCCGACGCCTGCGTCACGCTGGGCCAACGTCGTGTTCGCCATCAGCGCGGTCATGCTGTTCGGCACCAGCGCGGTCTACCACCGGGGCACCTGGTCGCCCCGGGTCGCCGGTGTGCTGCGGCGGCTGGACCACACCAACATCTTCCTCATCATCGCCGGGACCTACACGCCGCTGTCGGTGATCCTGCTGCCGGCCCACACGGCGCGGGTCCTGCTGATCATCGTGTGGTCCGGCGCTCTGGTGGGCCTGCTCATGCGGATCTTCTGGCTGGGCGCGCCGCGCTGGCTGTACGTGCCGATCTACGTGGCGCTCGGCTGGGTCGCCGTCGCCTTCCTGCCGCAGTTCGCCCGGGCCGGGGGAGCGGCGGTGCTGTGGCTGGTGATCGCCGGCGGCCTGGCCTACACCCTGGGCGCGGTGGTCTACGGCCTCAAGCGCCCCGACCCGTCGCCGCGCTGGTTCGGCTTCCACGAGATCTTCCACGCGCTCACCGTCGCGGGATACTCCTGCCACTACGTCGCAGTCTCCATCGCCACCTACAACCTGCGCTGACGCGCGTGCGGGGCCTCGACCCGCGTTCTTGCCCCACGAGGCGACCGCCCTGCCGGAGAAGACGGTCGGGGAGACGACGGCCTGCTCGACAGCGACCCGGCAGGTCCAGCGAGATCCCACGTCGTCACCCGGTGGCGCAGGCCACGTCGTCGGCCCGCGCGTGCAACGGGCGCGACGAGACCGCACATCGTCGCGCGGGGCCGACGGCGTCGGGCGTGCAGCGGCCGTCGGTTTGGGTCGGGACGGCACTGGCGACATGATGGGACGATGCGCTACCGACACCTGGGTCGTTCTGGTCTGAAGGTCTCTGAGGTTGCCTACGGCAACTGGCTCACCCACGGAGGTCAGGTGGACGATGCCGCAGCGGCCGCCTGCGTGCACGCCGCGCTCGACGCGGGGATCACCACGTTCGACACCGCCGACGTCTACGCCGACGGGGCCGCCGAGACGGTGCTCGGCAACGCCCTGGCCGGGCAGCCCCGGGAATCCGTGGAGCTGTTCACCAAGGTGTTCTACCCCACCGGCCCCAAGGGCCCGAACAACACCGGGCTGTCCCGCAAGCACGTCCGCGAGTCGATCGACGCGTCGTTGCGTCGCCTGCGGACCAACTACGTCGACCTGTACCAGGCGCACCGGTACGACCACAGCACGCCGCTGGCCGAGACGATGGGGGCGTTCGCCGACGTGGTGCGCTCCGGCAAGGCCCTGTACATCGGGGTCAGCGAGTGGACCGCCGACCAGCTGCGGGCCGGGCACGCCCTGGCCCTGGAGATGGGTGTCCCGCTGGTGTCGAACCAGCCGGAGTACTCGATGCTGTCCCGGGTCATCGAGGCCGAGGTGGTGCCGGCCTCCCGCGAGCTGGGGCTGTCCCAGATCGTGTTCTCACCCGTGGCCCAAGGGGTGCTGACCGGCAAGTACGCCCCCGGCAGCCCGCTGCCGGCCGGGTCGCGCGCCGCCGACCCCGCAGGCGGGGGATTCATGTCCCGGGTGCTCGGCGACCAGGTCCTCACCGCTGTGGCCGGTCTGCGCCCGGTGGCCGACGAGCTGGGTATCACCATGGCCCAGCTGGCCGTCGCCTGGGTGCTGGCCAACGACAACGTCGCGGCCGCCATCGTCGGCGCGTCGCGGCCCGAGCAGGTCGCCGAGAACGTCGCCGCCTCCGGGGTCGAGATCCCGGCAGAGCTGATGGCCCGTATCGACCAGACCCTGGCCGAGGTGGCGGTGACCGACCCCGCGGTCACCGCACGACGTTCGCCGGCGCAGCGCCTGGCCTGACCGGCACGGAAGCCCAGCAGGTACCGCCGCCCTCAAGGTTGCCGCTCTGGAACCGGTGGTGAGGTCTTGCCGCCGCCCGGCCGACAAAGCCGCCGACCAGGAAGAGCGCGACCGGGACCAGGCCGAGCAGGACGAGTCTGGAACCGGTAGTGGAGGTCTCGCCGCCGCCCGGTTCAACGGCCGACGAAGCCGCCGACCAGGGAGAGCACGACCGGGACCAGGCCGAGCAGCACGAACGACGGCAGCAGGCACAGGCCCAGCGGCAGCACCAGTCGCACCCCGAGGCGGGCCGCAGCCACCCGGGCCAGCTCGCGACGCTCCCGGACCAGCCGTCCTGCGGCCTGGCGCAGCAGCGGGCCGGGTGCGGCCCCGGCCGACCAGGCCGCACCGAGCGGGTCGTGCTGGTCGGCCAGCCCGCCGGGGGCGGCAGCGACCGCTTCGGGCCAGGGCGCCCCCAGGGTCAGCCGCCCGCCGACGGTCGCGAGGGCGTCGCCGACCGTACCGCCCACCGCCGCGCCGACGGCCTGGAGCGCGCGAGGTACCGGTGCGCCCGCGCCGACGGCGGCGTCGAGCAGGGCCAGCAGCAGCACCGGGTCGGGTGGTTCGCGCGGCCCCTCGGGCGCCGCCGGTCCAGTGCGGACGCCCCGGCGCACGGTCCACGGCAGCAGCGCGCACCCGAGCAGGAGGGCGCTGAGCAGGGTCGTCATCGTTGCCATCGACGTGCCCGGTCCACCAGGGCCCGGGACCAGGTGCGCCCGACCACGAACAGCACCGCCCCGACGAACCCCGCCGCTGTGCCGAGGCCGCCGTCGGTGAGCGCCGCCGTCGGATCCGCCCCGACGACGACGCCCAGGGCCAGGCCGAGCACCGGCAGCCAGCCGACCAGCCGGGCGCTGGCCCGGGGGCCGGCCAACGCGGC